>JAPLJO010000008.1 GCA_026388515.1 Deltaproteobacteria bacterium
TCTCCTCCGTCGGCTTCATGTTCATTATCATGGATCTCACGGGCGGGAGGCGGAATTAAAGGACTTTCACCGCTCATATGCGAGGATACAAGGCAGAGAAAAAGTGTTTCTTGACAGCCCGCAGCCCTTCCTTTATACTCGCCGCCGTTTTCACACACGGCACTATTCATCACCACCGGGGAGGTCATCGTTATCATGCTGTTATCCGGGAGAAAACCTGATACCCGGAGGTGCGGCGGGATGGACCCGCGATGGAAGCGGGGTGCAATAGTTTCATATGAAAGTGAAAGAACATCGTCACTTCATTTTTTCGAGAATAACTGAAGGAGGCAAAAAATTCCATGAGCAACGAGAATCTTGAAAGAAAACGATGGTTAATCGCAATTGCGGCAGTTGTCATGCAGCTCTGCCTGGGAACGGTGTACGCCTGGTCGGTCTTTAAGAAGCCGCTCATGGCGACACATGGCTGGGGTGAAACTCAGACCCAGCTCACCTTCATGTTCCTGATGGGAATTATCGGCTGTGCCGCCGCATTCGGCGGGACCCTCGTGGACAAGAAAGGACCGAGATTTGTGGCGACGATCGGCGGTATCCTGTTCGGTATCGGCACGCTCATCGCGGGGTATGCCGACCAGATCGGGAACATCTATCTTCTCTATCTCGGCTTCGGTGTCATTGCAGCCCTGGGGAACGGTTTCGGCTACGTCACACCCATCGCCACCCTGATCAGGTGGTTCCCTGACAAGCGGGGCCTCGTGACGGGTCTCGCCGTCATGGGGTTCGGCGCCGGCGCCTTTTTCATGGGTCAGATCGCCCCCGGCATGATCGCAGGCTTCAAGGTGGTGGATGCCGCCACCGGGAAAATCATTTCTTCCGGTGTGGCAAACACGTTCTACATCTGGGGAATAATATTCCTGATCCTGATTACCGGTGCGGCTCAGTTCTATAAAAACCCGCCGAAGGGATGGACTCCCGCCGGATTTACTCCCGCCGCCTCCAGTGTTTCAGCGGCCAACTCATTCATGTTCGGTGAAGCGGTAAAGACACCGCAATGGTGGATGCTCTGGGCAATGCTGGCGCTTAACGTGTCGGCGGGGCTGGGACTCATCTCGCAGCTTTCCCCCATTTCACAGGAACTCTATAAACCACTCGTCAATCCGTCCTTCACGGGGGATCAGATCGTGAAGGCCCTTGCCGTGGCGGGCGGAACCGTCGTCGCCATATCGGCAATTTTTAATGGTCTCGGGCGGCTCTTCTGGGCCAAGATTTCCGATAACATCGGCCGGAAGGCGGTATTCGCCACCATGTTCATCACCCAGAGCGTGCTGTATCTCCTGGTCGCCCTGGGGTTCGTCAACAGCTACTATTTATTCCTTGTCGTCGCCTGTTACCTGCTTGCCTGCTACGGCGGCGGCTTTGCCACGATGCCCGCCTATGCAGCGGATTCATTCGGGCCCGGCTATATCGGAAAGGTCTACGGCTTCATGCTGACCGCCTGGAGCGTTGCGGGTATCGTCGGCCCCCTCGTATTCGCGCAGATTCCGAAACAGGCGCTTTTCGTCGCCGCGGGGCTTCTTATTACCGGTTTTGTCATCACCATTCTTTACAAGCCGCCGGCACCCAAGTCGGCCCGGTAATGCAGAGCATACTGGAACCATAAAAAAAGGCGGACGTCATGTCCGCCTTTTTTTTCATAGTTCGCAGGCCGCCGCTCCAGGCCCGATTCTTTTCAGGCCGCTTCGATTCTCACCGCACAGACCTTGTATTCAGGAATCTTGGCTACCGGGTCCAGGACGGGATTCGTGAGCAGGTTCGTCGCCACTTCATGAAAATGGAAGTTCATGAAGATTGTTCCTTCCGGTGAACGGGGGGTGATGGTTGCTTTTGCTTCCACGGCACCTCTTCTGGTGGTGACTCGCACCATCTGACCTTCATGGATAGCGTACTTTTCAGCGTCAGCCGGGTTTATTTCCACCAGACTCTCAGGACATCGTTCCGTCGTTCCCTTTGCACGGCGTGTCATCGTTCCGGTGTGGTAATGATAGAGAACGCGTCCTGTCGTCAGACAGAGGGGGTACTCCTTATCGGGAAGCTCATCGGGTGGTATGTATTCGATGGCGTGGAAAAGTCCGAGCCCCCTGGTGAAGCGGTCCTTATGGAGATACCTGGTGCCCGGATGGTCGGTAGTGGGACAGGGCCACTGAATTCCTGCTGTTTCGATACGCCCGTAAGTGATACCTGCATAGCTTGGTGTTACCTGGCGCATCTCTTCCCAAATTGCTTCCGCCATAGCATAGTTCATGGGGTATTTCATTTTATCGGCCACAGCGGCGATGATTTCCCAGTCCGTTTTGGCGTCGCCGGGAGCATTGACAGCCTTCCGTATGCGCTGAACCCTTCGTTCCGTGTTGGTGAAGGTGCCATCCTTTTCGGCAAAGCAGGCAACGGGAAGCACCACATCAGCATACCGGCCTGTTTCCGTCAGGAATATGTCCTGCACTACGAGGAAATCCAATTTCTTCAGCGCTTCTTCCACGTGGTGGAGGTCGGGGTCGCTGAGCATCATATTTTCGCCCATGACCCAGAGTGCCCTGATATCCCCCTTTGCTGCACCGTTGGTGATTTCCACAATGGTGAGCCCCGGCTTCGGTGAAAGCTTCACTTCCCAGGCCTTTTCGAACTTTGTCCGTGCATCCTCATTGGCAACCTGCTGATACGCCGTAAATACGTTGGGCAGGCACCCCATATCGCAGGCGCCCTGGACATTATTCTGACCTCTCAGGGGATTGATTCCGCCTGATTCGATGCCGACCTTGCCGCAGAGCATGGCCAGGTTGGCGAGGGACTTCACGTTGTCCGTGCCGGTTTTGTGCTGGGTGATACCCATGGCGTACATGATGCTGGACTTGTGTGCCGTTGCGTACATGCGTGCGGCCGCCCGTATCTGATCCGCGGGAACACCGGAAATTGTCTCTACGTATTCCGGTGTGTACTTCTCGACCACCTTTTTGAGTGCTTCGAACCCTTCGGTTCTCGCGGCGACGTATTCCTTCGCCTCGAACCCTTCGCTGAGGATCACGTTCATGAGACCGTTTATCACGGCAACATCGGTTCCCGGTTTCTGCCGGAGCCACAGCGCGGCGTATTTTGTAAGCGCGATTTCACGCGGGTCGATGACGATAAGCTTCGCATTGCGCTGCCGTACCGCCCTTTTCACCACAGCCCCGATGACGGGATGGTTTTCCGTCGTATTGGTTCCTATGGCCAGGATGACATCGGCATGCTCGAGTTCCTCAATCGAATTGGTCATTGCACCACTTCCGAATGCGGCGGCCAGACCGACCACCGTAGAGGAGTGTCAGAGCCGGGCACAGTGATCGACATTATTGGTTCCAATCACCGCCCTCATGAATTTCTGGAAAAGGTAATTCTCTTCGTTTGTACAGCGCGCAGAGGCAAGCCCCGCGATACTGTCGGAACCGTGTTTTTTCTTGATGGAGGCCAGTTTCTTTGCAATGAGACTGATCGCGTCGTCCCAGGTCGCTTCCTGAAGGTCGCCATTCTTGTCCCGGACAAGCGGCGTTTTCAGGCGGTCGGGATGGTCGATAAAATCATTGGCAAAACGGCCCTTGATACAGAGGCTTCCTCCGTTCGGGGTCCCGTAATCACGGTTTGTGGTAACTTTGACGACCTTCCCATCATGTATGTTCAGGTCAAGCTGGCATCCCACACCGCAGTAGGTGCAGGTTGTTCTGACTTTCTCAATTTCCCAGGGTCTTCCGGCGAACCGCCCCTGTGTATTGATGATGGCGCCCGTGGGACATGCCTCGACACACTCCCCGCAGAATACACAGGAGGAATCACTGTAATCACTGTCAAAGGCCGGACCTACTTTCATGCGGGAGCCGCGCTCTTGAAAATCGAGGACTTCATTGACCTGGACCTCGTTGCATGCCCGGATACAGCGGCCGCAGAGCACACACTTGTTCAGGTCTCTCATAATCATCGTGTTGGTGGTTTCGACGGGATATCCCGGCGACTGTATCTCAAAGCGGGGCTTCTCAATTTTCATCTGGTAGATGAGGTCCTGGAGCTCGCACATTCCGTTAGATTCGCACATAAGGCAGTTATGGTCACCGGATGCCCAGATAAGTTCGACGATCATTCTGCGGGCCTCGAGGACCTTTTCCGTGTCAGTCCTCACGATCATACCGGGACTTACCGGCATGGCACATGACGCCACCAGGTTTCTGGCGCCTTCCACCTCGACCACACATACGCGGCAGGCACCGACGAGGGTGGTCAGGGGGTGATAACACAGGGTGGGGATATAAATGCCGTTTTCCTTCGCCACATCGAGAATGGTCTGGCCCGGCAGGGCCTGTAATTCACGACCGTCAATGGTAACCGGTATTTTCTTTTCCATATCCAATAATCCTCCTGAAATCGGTAGATCAAACGACCGCACTTCCATATACCATCTGCGCTTAGAAATAAAGAATTTTCCATTGCGTGACGGAAGTGGATGATACCCGCAATTTCAATTCCCGGACCGGCCTTGAATCAATCTCCATCCCCCGAATAAACCTTGTTTTCCCGATTGGTTACATCTATCGCGGCAGATTGGACGCCATATCCTGGCGGGTCATATTATCAGGCGGGATACTTCATCCTTCACTGCCGCCGTCACCGTGACAGGGAATGACGAATCATCCCGGCGGCAGAGCGCGACCACCTCCTCATCAGCCGGCGCGTCGCTGTAGAGTGCACAGATCGCCGCGGCGCGCACCACGGCATCATCGCCGCATCCGCCGGGGACGAGTACCGTGGGACCGGGGAAGTCCCTCATCCAGATGATACTGTCCCGGCCTTCGGCAAGGTGCTCCAGGATCTTGTTTTCACCCTCTTTTCTCCCCACGATAATCTTGATATCATCAGAGAGCCGCAGGTGTCTGCCTGTTTTCAGAAGTTCTATATCCCTGGTCTCCATCCCGCCCCTCTGAGCAAAGAGATCCCTCATTCGTCTGGCGAAGACGGGATCAGTGAGCAGGCAGCCGCCCGCGGGACTCGAGTAACTCGTGATCCCATAGTGAGCTGCCATCGCGAGCTGACGCTTCCGCGATCGCCCCCGTATATCGAGCAGGCGCTCGCGATCAACCCTGCCTTCTTTTTCAGGAATGGTTGCGGGAAGCAGGCGGGCGGAGAGAGGCCGCAGGACGTATCCGTCGTACCCCGAACGTGAGGCGACGATGTGAAGGGATTGTTTCCCCTGTGACATGGGGCGTTGTCCCAGCACCTCCCCCGTGGAGACAAAATCGCCGCCGCGTTCTTTCATGATATCGCCGGCCTTTTTCACCATGAGGATATGACAGTCGATGCAGGGATTCAAATTTTTACCATACCCGTATCGCGGCGCCCGCAGCATGGCGAGATGGTCATCGGTGATGGTAAGGACGACAAGCGGTATGCCGATCTCTTCGGCAACCTTACGCGCCCTCCCGGCACCGAAGAAAGGTGTTTCGAAGGCAATCCCGATTATATTGACACCCTGCTCCTGCAGTACCTTGACGGCACAGATGCTGTCGAGACCTCCCGATACCAGCGCGATTCCAGTGACACTCAATAGGTGACTATCTCAACCTCCCCGTTCTTTCTAAGGAATCCGCGGAGTGCGGGGTCAATCTCATTCTCCACAAAGCACCATGCGGCCTCCCCGTGACGGATCCGTATCCCCCTGAAAGTGACTGCTCCTCCCTTCCCATCCTTCCGGAGACTGAAGGGAAAGGAGAACGTGTCGGAAACGGAGGATATCCCGGCGGCGCCGAGGACTTTCTCAATCACCTCGCGTCGTGAACAATCACCGGGAAGGGACACGACAGTGATGTTCCTCTCACTTAGTATATCCATGAATTGCCCGGGCAGTGAGTCGAATACGACAAGGCACCGTCTGCCACCCGCATCAATCTCGATATCGGCGATTATGGAAAGGTTAAAACCTTCCTTCTCGATACTGAAAAGCTGAACCTTCACGTCTCTTTGCACCTGATATCCCAGTTTCGCAAGAAGAGACGCCGCCAGTTCCTTTTCGGAATCCCCTTTCAGTGAAAAACCCTCGGCGGTGCCGAAATTTTCACCTCCGGGAGCAAGACCCGCACCTTCTTCAATTTCCACTACCTCAAATCCCTCGCGTTTCCCAAAATCGGCGATGTTCCAGGGAAGCAGTTCAGTTCGGCTCTTCACAAAACGAATCCCGAAGAGAATTCCCCTCGCATCGTCGCCGCCCGAGCCCCTTTTCACTACCAGCCAGTCAACCGGTATAGCGACAAGACCGTCGGCGAGGAACCTCGCGCCGTATACCTTCTCCACCGTATACAGTTCCGAGGCGACGACGAGCTTTTCGATCACCGGGGTGATGTCGCCGCCACCGGTAAGTTGAAGTACCGAGTAGCTGGGCCACGATGATTCTATGATTTGCCTGAGATTTCCGGGCATTTGTCCCTGGATATCAAGAAGCACCTTATTCCCGCTTTTGTATTCGATAAGAGGAATGAGCGCGGTATCCAGTGTGACCTGTCCCGATGGACGCACCGGAATGTATATCATGCCTTCCGTTATTACTGTGCCGCCGACATGACCCGCGACCTTTGAAAAAAGCGGGAGTAGTTTTTCCCGCTGAACGGATACCGCCGCCTCCTTTTTCACTGACTCTTCGGGCGCTCCGGCGGTGCGCTCTTCCCGGGTTTCATCGCCGGCGACCGGAAGCACCAGCGCCTGGCCCGGATAGATCCTTCCCATATCGCTCATACCGGGGTTCAACTGCCGCATGAGATCAATGATTTTCAGACTCTCTCTGTGGCTGATACCCAACTCACGGCGCAGGATGGCGATGACCGTATCTCCCGGTCTGACAGTGTATTCCCTTGTTTTCTTTCCATCGAAAACAGGCGGCTTTACGGTACCCTGCGCATCCTTTTTTTCCGGAGTGATGAGAGCGCCGTGCGGGAGCACTATCCTCTGTCCCGGATATATGACGTGGACGTTTTTAATCCCCGGATTGAGGCGCCTGACCTCTTCAAGTTTTCGAAAGCTCTCCTGCACGGTGCCGCCCGTACGTTTCCTGATTATGGAAAGCAATCTGTCGCCGCGCTGCACTGTATAGGGAGGAGGTGCAGTGCTTTCACCCATGGTCTTTTCAAAGGCCATCTGCACGGTCTCCTCGTCGGCGGGTGCCGTGTCTGCCGAAAGGACAAGTCCCGCCACGAGACCGGCGAACATCATAAGAATCAGGCATCTTCTGCAATATGTCATGTGCATTCTCCCGCACGTTCTGTGCACTTAATTAAGCCGGCGCCCATCATAGGGAACACCCGCACGAATGTCAATCAAACCTTGTCCGCCCTTTTCCGTGTTGCATCCGCGACCGAAGTTATATATATACGGTTGCATGCCATAGTGTGATTCTCTTGTCACACGTGCATTTCCTCCGGAAAGGACAGAGAAATACCATGGATTCGAATGCGGGCCCGGATTTCATCAGGGAATACCAGAAAAGGTTCGAGAAAAAAATCCATGAGAACGAGATCGAGGTCGTCCAGCACTGGAAAGACAAAGTTGATACACTCCTGAAGATGAAACCCGAAGGAATCGCCTCGCTCCAGCTCGAACTGAAAAGAATCTCATCCATGATGGCGACACGCATAGAAACACTGAAAAAAGGTTTGCGATGAAGGAAATAGCGAATTTCCTGTTTGAAGTGGGGATGCTGCAGAAAACACCGAGAACGGGATTTCAGTTTCTCGGCTCAGGCGGTGAATCCGTCGCGGAACATATCCTGAGAACCCTTTTCATCGGCTATACCCTGTGCAAGCTGGAACCCCGCGTGGACGAACTGAAAGTCCTCAAGCTCTGCCTGTTTCACGACCTTACGGAAGCACGAACGGGTGATATGAACTACGTGAACAAGAAATATGTCAGCGTCGATGAAGATAAGGCCGCCCGCGAGCTCGCCGAGGCTCTCTTTTTTGGCGACGATATACGGGCCATGATCGTCGAATTCAATGAAAAAAAATCTCAGGAATCGCTCTTCGCCCATGACGCCGACCAGCTCGCCCTCATCATCAAACTCAAGGAGTACGGCGACCTCGGCAACAAGTACAGCGGGGAATGGATTGAGTTTGCAATCAAACGACTCACTACGTCACCGGCACGGAAACTGGCGGATGCAATCGTGAGCACCGACTCTTCGGAATGGTGGTTTAAGGATAAAAGCGACTGGTGGATCAATGCACAGGGCAAATAAGAATATGAGCAGGCACATCGGGAAATGCGCGCTCGTGATCGCGCTCGCGACGCTTCTTCTCATTGCCTCATGCGCCACGACAAGAGTGGATGAGGGGCAGACCATGTCCTATATCAGCATGGGGCTCGCCTACCTGCAGGCGGGGGATTCTACTTCAGCGCTCAGGGAATTCATGGAGGCTGAAAAGCGCAATCCTGATGATCCGGCGGTGCATTACTATCTCGGTATTGCCTACTACATGAAAGGTATAAAGGAAGAGGCGATCAGACAGTTCGAGAAGGCGATAGAACTGAAACCGGATTATTCGGAAGCACGCAATTATCTCGGCACGGTCTACCTTGAATCCGGTTCCCATGACAAGGCCATAGAGGAGTTTCAGAGGGTGCTCACCAACATACTCTACGAAACCCCCGCGCTCACGATTTACAATTTAGGAAGGGCGTATTACGAGAAGGGGGACTATGCCGCTGCCCTCTCTCACTTCAGGCAGGCTCTGGAAAAACAGCCTACCATCAGCATCCTTCCCCATATCTATCACTACATCGGTCTGGTGTATCTCAACGAGAACAGGGTTGATGACGCACTCCACTACTTTCAGAAATCTCTTGAGATAGCCCCCAGCATGATCGAATCAAGGCTTCAGTCAGGTATCTGCCATATGAAGAAGGGTGATACCCTGAGAGCCTCGAAGGAATTCAGAAAAGTCATCGAGACCGCACCGGAATCAAAGCCCGCAATGGCGGCGGCACGCTACCTTCAGTCGCTTGGCGAGTGAGGACAAAAAGCAGAGACACGAAGAGAAGTCTGCGAATTACGACCGCATAGAACGGTCTTACGGGTCATTCTGCAGGAACTTCCGGCTTCCCGAAGAAGTGGAAACGGAAAAGGCCGCGGGCGGTTTTTTTCACCGCTACCCACATTCTCCCTTCGTGCATCTTCCCTTCCCTTTCCATTTTTCTTTCCATTCTTGACAGGTTGGCAAAATTACCCTACAGTGTGCAAACTTTTTCAGCGAGAGATGGAGATAACGTCCCGTATGGCATCGAAAAAACGGCGTCGTGTGAGTGCAATTAAGGCAAAAAAAAAGCGTCGATACCTTAAATTCCTGTTTCTCACCTTCATTGTCCTCTGTGGTGTCGTATTTATCCTGTTTTTTGCAGGCGCGCTGAAGGAATATCTGTACTCCCCCGAAAGTGCAAAAAGCAGTGTCCACACCAGCAGGAACACCTACAAGGCGACCCTCTATTTTTCCGATTCGAATGAGCGGTTCCTCGTTCCCGAAGTCCGTTATCTCCCCAAGAAAACGAATGTGGCTGACCAGGTCGCCGATCTTGTACGTGCCCTCATCAAAGGGCCCAATACAAAACTGATCGAAACATTTCCCCGAAAGACCACACTCAAGGGAGTTGAAATAAAAGGTGATGGAACCGCGCTCATCAATTTTGAAAGGGATCTCGTCACCCTTCATCCCGGGGGAAGCGCAAGCGAGATAATGACCATTTATTCACTCACCAACACAATCACGCTGAACGTACCCTCGATACAAAAGGTAAAAATTCTCATAGACGGGAAAGAAGCGGAAACGCTCAAAGGTCATATCGATATACGTGATCCTTTCACGACCAACAGCGAGCTCATCGTCGAGGGCGCATAGCGGGCGGATGTACCTGCCGGAAAGACTTAAATGGCATCTAAAGTAAGACTTTCACACATTCGCAATATCGGGATCATCGCTCATATAGATGCGGGGAAGACCACCGTGACGGAGCGACTCCTCTTTTATACGGGAAAAACATACAAAATGGGCGAGGTGCACAATGGCGAAGCGGTGATGGATTGGATGCCGCAGGAACAGGAACGGGGCATCACTATTACCGCTGCCGTGACGACCTGCCACTGGAAACACAATGAGATTCATATTATCGACACACCGGGGCATGTTGATTTCACCATCGAGGTTGAACGCAGCCTGAGAATACTCGATGGGGCGCTGGTGGTGTTCTGCGCCGTCGGCGGGGTGGAACCGCAGTCTGAGACGGTGTGGCATCAGGCCGACAAATACCATGTTCCCAAGATTGCCTTCATCAATAAAATAGACAGGGTGGGTGCGGATTTTTTCGGCACGGTGGACACGATGAGAAGCCGTTTTCATTCCATCCCCCTGCTTATTCAGATTCCATGCGTTCACGGTGATGCGCTGCAAGGGGTAATCGACCTGGTGTCGCAGAAACTGATCACCTGGCAGGATGCCCTCGGTACCTCATACGAGTATACTGATATCCCCGATGCACACCGGATGCAGGCGCAGGAACTCAGGGAACGGCTGATTGAGACCATTGCCGAGACTGACGACGGCATCGCCGAAAAATACCTGAACGGCGACGCCGTTTCAGACAAAGAACTGATCGCATCGATTCGGAGCGCCACCATATCGCTCAAAGTAGTGCCTGTTCTCTGCGGGGCCGCACTGCGCAACATAGGAATTCAGCCGATCCTTGACTCGGTAATCCATTTCCTTCCCTCTCCTGAAGACATTCCTCCCGTCGAGGGTATCAATCCCCGCACACGGAAAAAAGAAACCCGGAGAAGCAGCGATAAAGAACCCCTCTCGGCCCTCGCCTTCAAGATAATGATGGACGAGGGAAGAAAACTCACCTACATGAGGATATACTCGGGCACAATGCATGTGGGCGATGAGGTGTATAATTCCACGCGGGATAAAAAAGAAAAAATCGCCCGGCTTCTCAAGATGCACGCCAACAAGAGAGAGCGCGTCGACACTGTGGGCGCAGGAACTATAATTGCGGTTGCGGGATTGAAAAATACCTCGACGGGCGACACGCTCTGTGACGAGTCCGCACCCATTGTGCTGGAACCCATCGACTTCTATGAACCCGTGATAAGTCAGGCCATCGAAGCAAAAACACCCCAGGATCAGGATAAATTAACCGCGGCACTTTCGAAACTCACCGATGAGGATCCCACGCTGAAGGTCAGATATAATGATGAAACGGCCCAGACGATTATTTCGGGTATGGGAGAATTGCACCTTGAAATAGTCATTGACCGGCTGGTCCGCGAATACAACACGAACGTGAACGTGGGCAGGCCGCGGGTTGTGTACCGTGAAACGATAGGAAGCGAATCGGTCGTTGAGGGGAAATTCGAAAAGGAACTAGGAGACAGGAAACACTCCGGGCATGTCACGCTGACGCTTCAGCCGGGCGGTCGCGGTTCCGGACTTGTCATCATCAATGAAATTCCCAACAACGTCATTCCGGAAATGTATCACGACGGCATCAGAGAAAGCATACGTGATGCCTCTCTCTCCGGCTGCACCGCCGGCTATCCGGTGACCGACGTGACGGTCAGAATTACCGGCGGAAGCTGCCGGGAAGGCGAATCATCCGAGATAGGGTACCGGATTGCAGCATCAACGGCTTTCAATGAAGGCTGTATCCGGGGGAACCCCTACCTGCTCGAGCCGGTGATGATGGTGAACGTCATGGCACCGACAGATTTCATGGGGGAAGTCATCGGCAACATCAATGCACGAAGGGGGGAAGTGCAGCATATCACTCACCGGGGACCGATAATCGAAATCAGGGCGAAGGTTCCGCTGCGCCAGATGTTCGGATATTCAACGGACCTCAGGTCATTGACCCAGGGACGCGGTACGTTTACAATGCAGTTCCTGCAGTATGACAAAAGTTCGTAGGGGGATCCCCATGCACGGTCCGGCCTTTCTGCAGGGTATCAGAAAAGTCATACGGCTCTTGCGCAAGGAACACTTTTTCCTGATAGCCGCCGTCACCGCGTCAGTCATTCTGCTGTGCGCTCTGGCGGTATGGTATGTAGAACACGAACGACCGGATTCCTTAATCACGACTTACTGGGATGGTATCTGGTGGGCCGTGGTGACCATCTGCACGGTGGGCTACGGCGATAAACTGCCCATCTCGGATGAAGGAAAAATCATCGGGATCATATTGATGATTTCGGGGATCTTTCTTCTTTCCCTCATTACGGCCACCATTGTATCGGTCTTCGTTGAACAGAAAATAAAGGAGGGCAGAGGATTGAAAGCGGTTCGATCAAAAGACCACATCGTTGTCTGCGGGTGGAATCAGTACGCGGAAGAACTGCTCCTGTGGCTTTACCGGTTCGGCGATGAGAAGGATCCTCCCGTCGTATTAGTCAATGAACTTTCAATTGACGAAACCGATATGCTGAAGCTGAAATATGAACGATACGGCCTCGAAATAATCAGGGGGAACTACATTCATGAAGATGCGCTTCTGAAAGCGGATATACGGAGGGCCCGGTTCGCCGTCATCATGGCGGATACATCCGGAGAAGCGGCCGACCGGAACAGGACCGATGAGCGCACGATCCTCACTGCACTCACCATCAAATCACTCGCGCCCAAGATAAAAATCGTGGCGGAACTTCTCAACAGCGAAAATAAATCCCACCTCAGAAGGGCACAGGTGGATGATATCATCGTAAGGGGGGAGCATGTGGGTTCTCTTCTCGCCAGCGCCGTGAACTATCCAGGGCTTCCCCGCGTATTTTCCAGTATTCTTTCCCCCGATGACAGAAACAAGCTGATACGGGCCGATATTCCGGCCGGTTTCGTCGGCAAAACCGTCAGGGAACTCGCGGAACACTTCAGAAAACACAGAAGCGGGATATTGATCGGCCTCCTGAAGGAAAAGGAATCGGTCAAACTGGAAGACATGCTTTCCGATGATTCATCAGTCATCGATCGCTTTATCAAGGAAAAGATCAGAGAATCGAAAAAGGATTTGTTTTACGACAAGGAGCAGATCAAGGTAATCATCAACCCCGACGAAGGAGACATAATCAGCAGGAATGACTACGCAATACTGCTCTCAAAGGAGGCGGGCCCATGACATTCCTGAAATTTTCTGCCGACAAAGAAATATCGCAGCTCGAAGAAACGGCCCTCTTTAAAACTATCAGCACTGAAAAGATATCGAAAATACTCGCCATCTGCAACAAGGTCCGTTTTCAGGAGGGGGACACCATAATGCGGGAGGGGGATGAGGGGGATTCGATCTACATCATTTTAGAAGGGACTGTCGAGGTGGCGAAAAACCTCATCCTGAAAGGCGGGGATGAAGGTGAAGAAAACAGGAGCAACAAGGTATTCACCAAACTAAAGGCAGATGATCACCCTGTATTCGGTGAAATCGCATTGCTCGAGAATGCGAAGCGTACGGCAACCATAAAAGCTCTCACCGACTGCCTCTTCTACGAAATCAGAAACCGCGACCTTCGCGCGCTCGCAGAGGAAGATCATGAACTCGGGTACAGAATCATGTATAATCTCGCCACGATCGTGAGCTCACGACTCAGAAAGGCTGATGAAGAACTGGTAAAGCTGACCACCGTACTCAGCATCATCCTGAAAGAATCGTAATTTTGATTTATAGTTCCTTTCCGTATATAAGGCTCGTCTCTTTAAAAGACTTAAAGAGTGTGAATACAAACTGATGGGATTTCACAATATCATCGGTTTTCCACTCACCGACACCCCCCTTACATCTGGGAGGTGTATTTTCCCTCTTGGTTTCCATAGTAAAAGTGGATGGCGGCATTACAACCGCCATCCACTTTTTTTCGTACCTGACCGGATACCGTCTTTTTTATACTTTGAAACGAAAATAGACGATATCGCCATCCTGAACGGCATAGTCACGGCCCTCAAATCGAATTACTCCTTTTTCCCGAGCTTCTGCGATACCTCCCAATGATTTGAAATCATAAAAATGCAGAACCTCAGCCCTGATGAAACCTCTCTCCATATCAGTATGTATTTTCCCCGCCGCCTGCACCGCCTTCGTACCCTGCCGTACAGTCCATGCCCTCAGTTCTGATCCTGCAGTTGTATAAAAAGTCATCAGTCCCAGAAGCTTGTAACCTTCACGTATGAGCTGCTCCAGGCCGGATTCTTCAAGGCCGAGGTCTTCGAGAAACTCTCTCTTTTCCTGTGCCGTCATCTCTGCAATACCGGCCTCTACATCGCCGCATATCGTGACGACGCCCGCACTTTCCTCTTCGGCGATTTCGCGGACCCTTTCGATCCAGGGCCCTCCATTTCTGAGCACCGCCTCACTCACATTCGCCACATATAAAACCTTCTTCCACGTAAGAAGTTGCCACTCTTTTACAATCCCGACACTCTCTTCATCAAGGTCGATATTTCTGGATACAATCCCCCTCCCCAGTGATTCGCGCATCATGGCACACAGGTCCATTTCCCGCGCATGGGACTTGTCTCCCGTTTTCACGAGGCGTTCGATCTTTGCCATCCTCTTTTCCACCGTTTCAAGATCAGCAAGAAGAAGTTCCGTATTTACCACTTCGATATCGTACGCAGGATCAACACGCCCGTGCATATGCGCTACATTGGAATCATCGAAACACCTGACAATATGAACCACCGCATCGACGTCACGTATGTGTCCGAGGAATTTATTGCCGAGCCCCTCTCCTCTGCTTGCTCCTTTGACGAGACCGGCAATATCGACAAATTCCATGGTGGTATGTGTCACCTTGGGAGGATTAATGACTCGTGCAATATGTTCGAGTCTCGGGTCCGGAACGGGAACAACCCCGACATTCGGCTCGATGGTGCAGAAAGGATAATTCGCGACCTCGGCGCCCGCGGCGGTGAGCGCGTTGAAAATAGTTGATTTCCCGACGTTAGGAAGACCTATAATTCCACAGCGGAACCCCATGTCACCTTCCTCATCGTATTACATTGAGGCTCGTACCATTGACCGTCAGGATAAAGGTGCTATAAAATTTCACGATCACCGTCTGCGCGTCGCACATTACAGGTATTCATGGCCGCCTGCACACCGCGTGATATTATTTCCGAAACGGCATTGGACGCCCGCTCGACAAAACCGGGAACCATTTTCATCTCACTATCAGAAAACGGGTTGAGGACGTATTGTTCGACCAGTTCTCTTTCCGAAGGCTTTCCTATTCCAAAGCGCACCCTCACAAAGTCAGCACCGAGATGATCAATGACGGACCTCACCCCTTTGTGGCCACCGTCACCGCCGCCGATCTTTATCCGGATATCCCCGAAGGGAAGGTCCAGATCATCGTGGATGACAATCACCTCCGCCGGGTCCAGATGAAAGAAGCGGGCAACCTGACCCACGGCAACTCCGCTTAAATTCATGTACGTTTGAGGCTTGATGATTAGAACAGAGATGGACGAGATGATGCCACGACCGATGATACCATTGAACTTATGTAGACTAAAGCTGATGCCGCACTCGCCTGCCAGGTGATCGGTGACGAGAAACCCCGCATTATGCCGGTGGGACGCATACCTCTCACCCGGATTGCCGAGTCCGACAACAAGCTTCACCTGAGATCCCCCCAAAAAACGTTACCGCCGGAGCATGAATTACAATTGTGCCCGCTATTCCTCGGAAGCACCTTCGGCTGCCGCTTCTTCTTCACCCTCCTCTGCAACTATTTCTTCCTTCGCCTCAACCTCGACGATTTTGCGCTTTGCCATTACCGTCACGATGACCCCGTCGGCGGGATCAAGCACGGCAATGCCCTCGCCCAGCGTCACATCGCCCACCTTTAATATATCACCTATGTTGAGACCGCTGATGTTCAGTTCAACAGCTTCAGGAATGACGGACGGGAGTGCCGAGATCTTGAGCCCTCTGCGCAACTGCACCATTTCACCGCCCAGCACGATGCCGACAGGCTGCCCCGACAGGATTATCGGAAGTTCAATGGTTAATTCCCGATCCATTCTGATTTCATAGAAATCGGCATGGAAGAGACTCTTTTTAACCGTATCCGCCTGGTAATCCTTTACAATGGACAGCTTTTCCGACAGTGTGTCACCATCGCTGATTGCAAGCTTTACGAAGAGACTTTCCGTTTTTTCCTGCTTTATAATCTTAATCAGGTCCGGGGCATTGACCGTGAGCGTGACGGGCTCGGTCTGATATCCGTAAAAAACCGCAGGAACCATGCCTTCCATTCGCAGCCGCCGTGATGCCCCCTTGCCCAGGTCATTTCTCATCCGGGCGTTCAACGTCACTGTTTTCATATGACTCTCCTACACAAATAATGAACTGACCGATTCGTTGTAATATATCCGTTTAATGGCTTCACTCAGAAGCCCCGCAATGGAGAGAATCTTTATTCTTTTGCATTTCCGTGCCTTCTCATTAAGCGGTATCGTGTCGGTCACAATTATTTCTTTGAGTTCCGATTCCTCAATCCGTTCAATGGCGGGGCCTGACAGCACCGGATGGGTGCAGCATGCGGATACTTCGAGAGCCCCTTCAGCTTTCAGTGCGGAAGCCGCCTGTACAAGTGTGCCGCCCGTATCTATCATATCATCAAGGACGATGACCTTTTTCCCCTTCACTGAACCGATAATATTCATGACCTCGGACTCATTCGGGGCGTCTCTCCGCTTATCCACGATGGCAAGTGCCGCTCCCAGTCTTCGCGCAAATGCACGGGCCCTCACCACACCGCCCGTATCGGGAGAGACAATGACGATATCCTCGGGATAATGTTTCCGTACGTAATCAAGAAGCATGGGCGTGGCAAAGAGATTGTCCACGGGAATGTTAAAAAACCCCTGTATCTGCCCTGCATGAAGATCAACTGAAAGGACGCGGCTTGAACCCGCCATGGTCAATAAATCCGCCACCAGCTTTGCGGTAATCGGCGCCCTCGGAACGACTTTTCTGTCCTGCCGGGCATATCCGTAGTAGGGAATCACTGCAATGATGCGGTCAGCGGAGGCCCGTTTCAGGGCATCGATCATTATCAGAAGTTCCATGAGGGTAATATTGACGGGCGGACAGGTCGACTGGATGATGAATACATCCATCCCCCGGACATTTTCATCTATCTCGACACGGGTCTCACCATCACTGAACGCCGACACTTCCGCAATACCCGGCTTGACATTCAGCTTGTTACATATTTCCTGTGCCAGCTTTATGTTGGAATTTCCGGAAAATATTTTCAGTTTTTCAAGCATTGAGACCCCGCGAGTTCCTTTTAATGGCTGGGGCGGGAGGATTCGAACCTCCGAATGCAGGAACCAAAATCCTGTGTCTTACCGCTTGACGACGCCCCATTATATCAAACTGTTACAAAGAATGAGCCCTGAAGACAGTCCCGATACCGCTCCGTATTAATTCCTGCTCTGTCTTGACAGTGTCTTCTTCGCGTTCGAAAATCCCAAAAACTGTGGGGCCGCTCCCAGTCATCAGCGCGCCGAGTGCCCCATGGGCGATCAAGAGGTTCTTTAACTCTGATATAACGGGGTGATGTCGTACCGACACATCCTCCAACTCATTGTAAAGACCGCGAATTACATCGAACAGTGTGAGAAACCGCGGCATATTATATTGTATCGGCACTTTTGTCAATCCCATTTTTAGATTTTCATAGACCATACGGGTGGATACTTCAAACCCGGGGTTTACGAGCACGTACCACAATGGAGGAAGCGGATCGGCGGGCCGTAACTCTTCACCGATACCGAAAGCCCAGGCGGTTTTCCCGCAGATGAAAAAAGGAACATCGGCACCCACCGAAGCACCGATCCGCATAAGCCCGTCAACGCCGAGGGGGGAACCGAGCATTTCATTTAATGTCACCAGGGCTGTCGCCGCATTCGAACTCCCCCCTCCCAACCCGGCGGCGATGGGTATTTTCTTGCGAATGGTTATTTCTACACCCGCCGGATTTGAGAGAGCCGCAAAAAAAGAGCGCACGGCCCTGTATACTATGTTGGTCTCGTCTTCAGGTAGGGATGAACCGGGACACTTCAGGATGATTCCGCGTTCTCTCTTTACAAAGCACATCTCATCGCACAGGCTTATCCTCTGCATCAGGCTTGCAATGTCGTGATAACCATCCTCCCGCTTCCGAAGCACTTTCAGATAGAGGTTCACTTTTGCGGGGGATTCTCTCACTATCACGGCTTATCGGACTCCCTGACGAACCTCATTTTCAGATCATACAACACACCTTCCAGCAGGTTTGATTCGTCATTATCGAGGTTGCCCGTCGTCTTGGTCTTCAAGACGTCAAGAATTTCAATTGTCTGCCTGGCGGCGGGAAGGTTCCGCGTTTTTTCTCCGGAGTTCGGATCGGGGAATTCGCCAAAATGAAACAGCGCGGACGTATGGAGTGACATGACGAAGTACGCAAAGGTAATTTCGTGAAGCACATATGATTCCTCACCGCCTTCCTCTGCGGCACCGGCGTCCTTCTGGAGACCGGTATCCTGCAGTATATGGGTGTGGTCACGCCCTCTTGCTTCTTCCGCAGCCCTGTCCTCCTCGCGTACCTCGCCGCCCTTATCAAACATCCTGCGGTCTTTTACGACGAATCCCTTGTCATCACCGTTCTTCTCGACCATGGCAGTACCTCCTCATGCACCATTATACCTTCTCTCAACCGATGATTTTCATTTCCCGCAGTCTCCGGACTCTTTCCTCAATCGGCGGATGGGTGCTGAAGAGGTTCACAAAGGATTTCGCCGACAGCGGATTGACAATAAACATATGGGCTGTCGCCGGATTGGTATCCATAGGAATGGCCTTTGACGCGAGAGACAATTTTTCGAGGGCGCTTGCGAGCCCGTAAGGGTTACCCGCAATTCGTGCTCCACCCTGGTCCGCCAGGTATTCACGTGACCGCGAGATGGCCATCTGAATCAACAACGCGGCAATAGGCGCAAGGACTGCCAGCAGGATAAGTCCGATTATCCCGCCGCCGTCGTCATCTTCACTGCTGCGACCGAAACCGAAAATGGCGGCCCATTTTGCCATGCTTGCGATCATCATGATGGCACCCGCAAGTGTCGCCGCGATGGACCCGACGAGAATATCCCTGTTTTTGATATGCGTGAGTTCGTGGGCCAGCACTCCCTCCAGTTCTTCCCTCCCGAGAATACGCAGTATTCCTTCCGTCACCGCCACGACTGCGTGGCGCTCGTCCCTGCCGGTTGCAAAAGCGTTCGGCGCATCTCCCGGAACAATGCACACCTTCGGCATCGGCAATCCCGCTTTCAGCGCGAGTCCTTTCACTACCGAGTAGAGCTGAGGGGCATCCTGCTCGGACACCTCTTTCGCCCTGTACATGGCGAGCACGATTTTATCAGAAAACCAGTAACTCCCAAGATTCATCACCGTGGCGATAACAAAGGCAATGATAACACCCTGTTTTCCACCGAAAAACCCTCCCAGCAGAATCAACAATCCTGTCAGTGCACCGAGAAGTACAACTGTTTTCACATTGTTCATCTGTTGCTTTTTCCTCCCTCTCTATTTCTTGTGTCGTTTTCGAAAGATGACTTTGCCGCTTTCATCACTATCGGCAACGATTCGATCCCCCTCGACGAATGCACCTTCCAGTATTTGCACCGCCAGATTATCTTCGATAATCTTCTGCAATGCTCTTTTCAGCGGCCGCGCGCCGTAGATGGGATTATAACCTGCCTCAGCTATATATTTTTTGGCCCTTTCGGTCAACTCAAGATCCATCCCTTTGTCCCTCAGTCTCCTGCCCATAAGGCCCACCTGAATATTGACGATGCTGCCGATATCCTCCGCGGAAAGGGCCCTGAAAGTAATGACATCGTCGATCCTGTTCAGGAATTCAGGTTTGAATGTCGCCTTCAGCGCCTCCATGGTCCGCCTCTCCTGCTCCTCGGCGCTGAGCGATGTATCCTGGAGCCAGTGACTGCCTATATTGGACGTCATGATGTTAATCGTATTCTTGAAATCCACCGTCCGCCCATGCCCGTCCGTCAGCCGCCCGTCATCGAGTATCTGCAGGAGTATATTGAATACATCAGGATGCGCCTTCTCGATTTCATCAAAGAGGAGGACCGAGTAGGGCCTCCGCCTCACCGCTTCCGTCAGATATCCCCCCTCATCGTACCCTACATATCCCGGGGGAGCGCCTATGAGACGCGCCACGGAATGTTTCTCCATATACTCGGACATGTCGATCCTGATCATGGCCTGCTCATCGTCAAACATGAACTCCGCCAGGGCCTTCGAGAGCTCGGTCTTGCCGACTCCGGTGGGGCCCATGAATATAAATGATCCGATAGGGCGATTGGGATCCTGGAGCCCGGAACGGGCGCGACGCAGCGCGTTTGAAACGATCCGGATCGCAGCCTCCTGGCCGACGACCCGCAGCGAGATCCGCTCCTCCATGTGGAGAAGCTTCTGGACGTCACTCTCCATCATGCGCGCCACCGGAATGCCTGTCCACTTTGCCACCACTTCCGCCACATCCTCGGCATCCACTTCTTCCTTGAGTGTCTTTGTATCCTTCTGAAGGTTCTGAAGCTCCGCCAGTTTCTTCTCCAGTTCTCTGTTGAGCTGCACCAGCGTGCCGTAACGGATTTCAGCGGCCTTTGCCAGATCGCCGTCCCGCTGGGCATTCTGTGCTTCCGTTTTGAAGTGTTCTATTTTTTCCTTGATCGCCTGAATCTGCCTTATCCTTTCCTTCTCACCCGACCAGTGCAGCTTCATGGCATCACGGGATTTCTTCAGATGTCCCAGTTCCTTCTCTATCTTCTCCAGCCGTTCCTTCGATGTGGCATCCGTTTCCTTCTTCAGCGATTCCCGTTCAATTTCGAACTGCATGATTTTCCGTTCCAGCACATCGATCTCCGCGGGCATGCTGTCAAGCTCAATCCTCAGCCGGGAGGCTGCTTCATCAATCAGGTCCACCGCTTTGTCAGGGAGAAAACGATCGCTGATGTACCTGCTGGAGAGCGTCGCGGCGGCGATAAGCGCCGCGTCCTTAATGCGCACGCCGTGGTGAACCTCGTACCGTTCCTTGAGACCCCGCAGTATGGCGATGGTATCTTCCACCGACGGTTCCCGGACCAGAATCGGCTGAAATCTCCGTTCAAGGGCGGCGTCTTTTTCGATATACTTTCTGTATTCATTCAATGTGGTGGCACCGACGCAGCGAAGCTCGCCTCTCGCCAGTGCGGGTTTCAACATGTTCGATGCATCCACGGCACCCTCTGCGGCGCCTGCACCCACCATGGTATGCAGCTCGTCGATAAACAGGATTATTTCGCCCTGTGCCGTGGTGATTTCCTTGAGGACCGCTTTCAGGCGGTCCTCAAACTCGCCGCGATACTTTGCTCCCGCCACAAGGGCGGCGATATCGAGCCCCATCACCTTCTTGTTCTTCAGACTTTCGGGAACATCACCGTTGACGATACGCTGCGCGAGTCCCTCCACAATTGCCGTTTTACCCACACCGGGTTCGCCTATAAGCACGGGATTATTCTTCGTTCTCCGCGAGAGAACCTGCATGATTCTCCGAATCTCGTCATCTCTGCCGATCACAGGGTCAAAAAGCCCCTTGCGGGCCATTTCATTGAAATCCCTGGCAAAGCGCTTCAGCGCCTGGTACTTGTCCTCGGGATTCTGATCGGTAATGCGCTGGCCCCCCCTGATATCCACCAGCACCTTCAGGATTGCGTCCCGCGTGATACCGTACCGTGTGAGCACGCCGCCCGCCGTTCCTTCTGCGGCATCGACAATCGCGAGAAGCACGTGCTCTACGCTCACATACTCATCCTGAAGGCGGGAAGCCTCCGAAAAAGCTTTGTCGATAACACCTTTCAGGCGCGTTGAGATATAACGCTCCGCCGCACCACCGCCCGAAACGGAAGGTATTTTCCCGAGTTCCTTCAGAATATCCTTCTCAATCCGGGAGGAATCAACTCCACATTTTTTAAGAATCTCGGGAACGATCCCCTCGGGCTGACGGATGAGCGCCGCAAGAAGATGTTCCGCCTCTATCGACTGATGACCACGGTCACCTGCAATGGATTCAGCATCCTTGAATGCTTCCTGAAACTTGAGTGTGAATTTATCGAATCTCATAGCTGCTCCTTATAACAAAGCGCCATGCCTGCAACGGGCGAGTTGCCGTGACCCGTTTCCCGGGATATTATATGACTTCCACCGCAACTTCCGCCGTGAACATGACGCACTATTTTACTTGTAACCGGCGGCGCGGCAACGGCCTTTCCACGATATAAAAACTGTTCCTTCAGACTTTCTTACGAGACCGTTCTTCACGCCTTTTCTATATCGACGAATATCCTCCCTTTCTTGAATATACGCACCGTTCCGGTCGACTCGGAAACGACAATGGCAATGGCATCGGTCACGCTGGTTATCCCGGCGGCGGCTATATGCCTGCTCCCCAGCCCCTGGGGAAACTCCTTGCTTTCAAGCGCCGCGCTCAAGTGACATCCCGCCGTCACAAGCACGCCGTCATGACGAATCACGAACGCACCGTCAAGCGCTGAAAATTCCTTGATCGTTTCGCGGAGGTTTCTATCAAGAATATTGCGTTCCTCTTCCTTGTAACCCATGAAGGGATTCATTATCATCTGCCGGGAAAGCTGGAGCACCCGGTCGTGGTCGCCGATGACAAAAATGGTCCCCACCTGGCGGCCTTCACGCCCCTGGGCGCCCAGTTCGAGGGCGATATTGAGTACCGTCTCAAAGACCTCCGGGCGTATACCCTCAAATATGTCTGAAATATTTTCGGATGTTAGAAGCTCAAATTCCTTGCCCACATCGATGATAAACATGCTGTCGATGTAACCGAATCTGGGAACGCCGGTTAAACACACCAGCTTATCGCCTTTTGCAAAGAGTCCTGTGGCAATACCCTTGGTGATGGCAATTTTCAGCTGGCTCAAACGGGTAAGATCCACATCGGGGATATTGATCACCTTTCGCGTCGATTTCATTTCGCGGGGCACGTCGTTCTCCCCCCGTGTGATCACGATGGTCTCGTGAAGAGATTCGCCTTTGTTCGGCAGCGTGATTTCCGGCGCCACTTCTCCGTAAAAGAGAATCGCCTTTGCATTGATTTCAGCTGCCAGCCGGGACGCAAACTCCATCATCATTTGGTTGACCGTTTTCACCCTGTCTCTCCTTCCGGAATCCATCGCACCTGTTTCCCGTGTTGTCTTTAATTGTTGATTTGCTTGGTAAGCTAACCACGATGCTTTTATATGTCAAACTATGGAAATACCGTGATTATATAAAAAATCTTGACTGTCAGGTCCCATGAGTTTATTCTTACACCCCTAAAATCAGGACCAGTGAAAATGAAACTACCGGCTGTCACGGACATACTTGACCTTTATATCGCGGAAATCAACCGTTTCCCCATCCTTACGCCGGATGAAGAATTCAGGCTTGCCGTTCGTTTCAAGAAGTTCAACGACATGGAAGCAGCGGAGAAACTGGTGACTTCGAATCTCCGCTTTGTGGTCAAAATCGCCCACGAATACAAGAATTACGGCGTCAAGCTGATTGACCTCATCCAGGAAGGCAATATCGGCCTGATGCACGCCGTCAAGAAATTCGACCCCTACAGGGGCTACCGGTTGATCTCCTACGCGGTCTGGTGGATACGAGCCTACATCCAGAATTTTATAATGAAATCCTGGAGCATCGTCAAAATAGGCACCACTCAGGCCCAGCGGAAATTATTCTTCAAACTTAACCAGGCCAAGAAAGAACTTAAAACGCTCTCCGAGAAAAACCCCGAATTCTCGGAAATCGCGCAGCTCCTCAACGTGAAGGAGCACGAAATAGAAGAAATGGATCAGAGAATCAGCGGCCGCGATGTATCGCTGGATGCCACGATAAACGATGACGGGGAATCCACCTTTATCGACCAGCTCGTCGATGACGGACACAGCCAGGAAGAGGCTCTCATCAAGAAAGAAGAGACGACGCTGGTCAAAAAGAACATCGCCGGCGCGCTGGAAAAGCTGAGTGAGAGGGAAAGTTACATTGTGCAGCACCGGACCATGTCTGACGAACCAGTCACACTCCAGGAAATCGGCGACAAGTTTCACATCACCCGCGAACGTGCCCGCCAGATTGAACAGGAAGCACTGCGCAAACTCCGGACCGCCCTCCCCTATCTCGGCTCAGAACCTGAACTGCTGTCCGGTCAATAGTCTTCGTATCCCATCGCGAGATTCTCAAATCGCGTATACTCTTTCAGAAATGCCAGGCTTACGATACCCGTCGGTCCGTTTCTCTGTTTTCCTATGATGACTTCCGCTTTTCCCCGGTCGGGATTGTCCTCAGACTTGTTATACACCTCATCCCGATAGATGAATATGATCACGTCGGCGTCCTGTTCGATGGCCCCCGATTCCCTGAGATCAGCGAGCTGGGGGCGCCTGTCCGCCCGGCTTTCCACCTGCCGGTTGAGCTGCGAAAGGGCGATCACGGGAATATTGAGTTCTTTGGCAAGTGCCTTCAGTGAACGGCTTATCTCTGATATTTCCTGCTCTCTTGATACCGAAGTATCGCGCCCCCGCATCAACTGAAGATAATCGAGCACCACAAGACCGAGTCCCTTCTCTGCTTTCAGTCTCCGCGCTTTCGCCTTCATTTCGAGCACCGAAATCGCGGGTGTATCATCAATGTACATGGAGGCGTCCGATAATTTACCCGCGGCGGTGGTGAGCTTGGGCCAGTCAAGCTCACCCAGGAGCCCTTTTCTCATACGCTGCGAATCAACCCTCGCTTCCGACGACATCATGCGGAACGCGAGCTGTTCTTTTGACATTTCCAGAGAAAATATCGCCACCGGGACATTGTGTTCCGTCGCCGCATTGATGGCAATGTTGATGGCAAGGGCGGTCTTGCCCATGCTGGGCCTGCCGGCCACCACAATGAGCTCGGCGTTTTGAAGACCCGACGTGAGTTCGTCAATCTTCGTAAATCCGGTGGGTATTCCAGTAATGAGAAGCTTCTTATCGTAGAGGTCTTCGATGACTTTGAAGCTGTCCCTGATGATATCCTTCATGGAAAAAAAGGCGGGCCTGACCCTCTTTTCGGAAATTTGAAATATCGTGTGTTCCGATTCATCGAGGACCGTCTCGATATCCGCGTCGGATTCGTAGCTCCTGTTCAGTATTTCTGTAGCGGCGCCGATCAGTTTCCGGAGAATTGCTTTCTCTTTTACAATTTTTGAATAATAGGAAATATTGGCCGCCGAGGGAACACTGTCGACGAGCGCGGCAAGATATGCCTCACCGCCGAGGCTTTCGATCTGTTTCCTGTCGCGAAGCAGGTTGCTGAGTGTGATGAGATCGCTGGGTTCGCTGCGCTCCGCGAGACTGAGAATCGCCGAATATATTTTCCGGTGGGCGTCACTGTAGAAATCATTCGCATCGAGAAGCTCCATCACCGCATGAAGTGCGTTGTTATCCAGAAGAATGCCGCCCAGTACGGATTGCTCGGCCCCGAGATTCTGGGGTGGAACTTTATGAAGGGAGTAATCTATAGTATTCATCAAATAACATCCTCTTCACCGGTGACAATAACACTCACTTCCGAAAACACTTCAGGATGAAGTTTTATCTTTACGCGGAATTCACCAAGGGATCGTATCGGCTCTTCCATCATAATGTTCCTGCGGTTCACTTCAACCCCCCGTGCGGCAAGGGCTTTCTCGATATCCTTCGATGTCACCGAACCGAATAATTTGTCCTGTTCTCCCACCTTCATCGGGATGGTCACCGAGACCGCCTTCAGTTTTTCGCTGAGGGTTTTTGCCTGTTCCCTCTGCCTCTCCAGCTTCTTCTCTATCAATTTCCTTTCATGTTCGAGCACTTTCACGTTCTTGTTGCTCGCTTCAATGCAAAGTCCTTTTGGAATAAGGAAGTTTCTCGCGTAGCCGTCGGATACCGACACCGTATCACCCATTTTCCCGAGAGATTCCACATCTTCCTTTAGAATAACTTTCATGCCGTACCTCCTCGTCGTTCACGTGTGAACGCGGTTAGTGTATGATTCCCCTTCGTACAAAGCAAGCCAAAATGCTCCACGGCCCGTCACCCGCCCGGCGTGGCACCGTTCACTCTCTGTAATTTTCTGAAATCAATCCATATATCGGCGACGCCGACGACAATGACGGCAAAAAGAAAGATCGCTTGGATGAATATGAGAATATATGCCGGCAGCCTGAGGTACATGGGAACGCCCCTGTTCTCGAAATAGTAGCTTATAATCGCCATCCCCTGAAGCAAGTAGAGAAAGAGCGAAAGTATAAGCATATTGAGACCGGGCACCCGTACCGACGGAAGAGGAATCAGGATCAGAATGCCCGATGCGATGGCGAACCATATCACTCTGTCATCTATTTTCCATCGCGAGAGGTCGCCCAGATCGGGAAAGGTCACCCGTGTCGCTTTACAGAGCATTTTCCCCGCGAGAATATTCAGCCACGCGAGGAAGCAGGTCCCTGCGGCTACCAGTGAAGGCGCCAGCTGCATCATCATTGAGGCCACCCAGGATGCATTGCTCTTCAGGAACTCCACCTGCTCGGGACCGGCACCGGTCGTTGAATAGGCATCAATGCTTTCCTGAACTGCACTCGCCATGTATGTTTCGACGAGGCCGAACGGAGTGCGCCCTGAGACGAGGGAGTGCGCCGTCACGAGCATCGCACCCAGCATCACGAGACTCGCCGCCGAATACACCACTGTCTTTTCGATGGTATGAAGACGCACAATCATTGCCGGGAGAATAAGACCGAAGGCCCCCAGGAGATACAGCATGTATATATTCCCGCCGGCTTCAAGGTGGGAGAGGACGGCGAATGCAACAGCGAGGGACACGAGAAAGATTCCCATCGCTTTTGTGTCACCGCATTTCATGTAAAAGTAGAAGAGGGGCAGCGGGACAAGAACTATCGCCACCGCATTTATGACGGGAACGATCGACACGGTGATGAAGAGCACCGAGGTAAGTAAAACCGCCGATATGAACTCGTTGATGGGAGCACCTCCCCTTCATGAATGAAGACGGGTGAGTGCCATGCCGGGAAACACCGCCCGGAAAGACCGATCACGCAACGGATGGCACTCTCACCGCGGGCACCGGTCTCTCACACACCGCCGTCCTGTCGCTTCGTATGGAAGGGAGTGACGTACCGCTGATTTTTTAAAACTGCTATCCTTCAGACACCACAAAGGGCAGAAGCGCTATTACCCTGGCTCGCTTGATGGCTATTGTCAGCTCTCTCTGGTGAATTGCACAGGTGCCCGAGATCCTCCGCGGAATTATCTTCCCCCGCTCGGTAAGATAATTTTTAAGCAATGCCGGATTCTTATAATCTATCTTGAGATCCTTCTCGACGCAGAATCTGCATACCTTCCTCTTGTGAAAAAACTTTTTTGCCGGAAGTTTCCTTCCATTTGGCGGTCTTCTGGTTTCCGTCGCATCTGTCATTGTCTGTCATCCCCCGTCGTTTCTTTCTGTCCGCTTTCGGAACCACCCGCTTTTTCCTCCCCCGAAGGTTCCTTCACCGGCACCGGCGCTTTTTCTGCGGCACCGCCCTGGTCTTCGACGGAAGCGCGTGGTTCGGGCTTCACTTCCTCGGGCTGCATACGCGCAATCTCGCGCTCGATTTCTTCCATGTCCACGCTGTCGCTCGTTTTGACGGACTGGTACCGCAACACGTGCTCATCGATTCTGAAGTTGCGCTCCATCTCGGCCACGGCAGTGAAATGGGATACAAAGTCGATAAGGATATAGAGCCCCTCACGTTTCTTTTCAATCGTGTAGGCGAGGCGGCGCTTGCCCCATGGCTGGACTTTTACTACTTTTCCCTTGAAGGATGTGATTATTGACTTGAAGCGTTCTACCAGCGCGGTGACCTCATCGGCGGGAAGGTCGGGGCGCACAATGAAAATAGTCTCGTATCGTCTCAACTGAAACCTCCTTTCGGCTCTTAAGCCCGAACACATGATTCGAGCAAGGAGTCGTTTCTACGTAAAGTGTGCCTCCCTTATATCACAGACTGACAAAAATCAAGAAATTTCTCTGTCCCGGAGTCAGGAACGGGTGCGGCATCATGGGTACCGTCATGCGCCGCCGGGCCCCTTCCAGGGTCTTGTATTATCAAGAAAATATTCCGGGAGTTTCTCAATCATGCAGCATTCGCACAAGTGCACAAGCCGGAGGCTTTTCATGTGCCGCACGATATACTTCTCGCCTGCATCGATCCGACAGAAAAAACAGCTCTCCGGCCTGTCTTCCTCATGGAAATCATAGTAGTCATCATCAAAACATTCAAATGACTGTTGTCTGATACCGGGTCCTCTTCGCAATGGTCACTCCCCTCGGCAATGAACCTGCGGCTAATAGTTCAGACAGGAAATTTCAGCGTGAATGTCGTTATCCTCGGGAATCCCTCTGCCGTTGTCCGCAATGGTGACTTCAAGGTAGTGATCGGCATGCCCGGCGCGCACGGAAATGGTACCCCCTTCGAAGGTATATTTCGTGGCATTCCCTATGATATTGATAAAGACGCGGATGAGGCTTTCCCGGTCGCCTTTTACTTCCGGCAGGCCATCAGGAACATCAACTTCGACATGAATGCCTCTTCTCTCGCTGAGCAGGGCCATTTCTTCTATGCTTTTTACCAGGACGTCTTTCACGCTGACGGGCACCTTCTCCCGGGCGAAGGTGCCGCTTTCGATCCGGCTCACATCAAGCCAGTGTTCCACGAGTTCTTCAAGATTCTTCACTCGCTTGACGCACCGGTCAATGATGTACATCGCCTCTTCGCCGAGCGCTCCCGCAGACACGACCTTAAGTGATTCGATGTATTGCTGAATGGTGACCAGCGGCGACCTCATTTCATGGCTTACGAAGGTAATGAAATTTTTCTGAATCTGCTCCTTTTCATCGCGGAGCTTCCGGGCCTCGATTTTCAGTTCGCGGTGTTGCAGCCCGCGCTTCGTCGCCGCCCGCAGCTGATCGGGGGTAAAGGGCTTCGGAAGATAGTCGTAGGCGCCCCGTTTCATGGATTCCACGGCCGAGACGATGGATGCATATCCCGTAATCACTATGGGGACTATGTCGGGAATGTCCTTCAGGAGCACATCGATAATTTCCATTCCCGCCATATCGGGCATCTTGAGATCGATGAAGGCGAGGGCCGGCCTTTTTTCCCGCGCCAGGGCGATGCCCCCGGTGCCGTCACTGGTGGCAATCACCGTGTAGCCGGACCTTTCCAGTGCCTGGATACACCCGTCGCGGACGGATTCCTCGTCATCAATTATGAGCACAAGCTCGCGCACTTTCGTGTCGGTCATCGCCGCCTATCGAAGCAGTTGCTTTGTGTATTTCAGCAGGTCTTCGGCCTTCACCGGTTTATGCAGCACCATGTCCACCTTCGGAAACTCATCGGACGGCTGGTAGGACTGGTAGGGCCCCTGAAGGTCCACGCCGGACAGTACGATGATGGGCATCGAGGCGCCTGATTTTTTCGCCCGGATAGTCGACACGACATTGAATCCCTCGCCCCAGGATTCCATCATCATATCGGTAATGGTCAGATCGGGTGATAGTTCGTCGACCATCGCAAGCCCCTCTTTCCCGTCTTCGGCGACGAACACCTCGTACCCTCCACTCTCGAGAATGAGCCTGGTCGCTTTCAGGAAATCCCGGTCGTCATCGATGAGAAGGATTTTCTTTTTGTCCGTTGTCATGGGTAACCTCCTGATCCGTTTTACCCGGAAGTTGCAAAACAGATGCCACAATGCAACATGCCGGTTTCGGTATACTTTTCAAAACAACACCGGTGTGTTTTTCACGATGCGGGGGAATTACTCCTCATCAATGGGGCAATGAACCCCCTGGGGCATCGACGTGCCGATATGACCTGACTACGAAGGTTCTTCTGTTTTTATGCCGTAGGCACGGATTTTCATGCGCAGTGTTTTCCTGTCAATGCCGAGGAACCGGGCGGTTTTTCCCATCTGAAAATTGAAATGAAAGAGCGCCTTTTCTATATGGTTCTTCTCGACATCCACCAGCGTCATGATACCCGAAAGAGAATCTACCATGGGAACCCTGGTCACCATACTCTGACCAAGGTACAGCAGATCGGAAAGGGTCACCGTTTCATTCTCGCAAAGGACGCACAGGCGTTCCATGGTATTCTTGACCTCCCTCACATTGCCGGGCCAGCGGCAGGAGAGAAGTGACGCGGCCGCCTCTTCCGAAAAGGACCTGACGTTGCTCCGGTACTTATCCCGGTAGAGGCCGAGATAGTGATGCGCGAGAGGCAGGATATCCTCTTCGTGCTCCCGCAGAGGTTTTATATGCAGGGGAATGACCGAAAGCCGGTAGTAGAGATCCTCCCTGAACTTTCCCTGCTCCATTTCCTCACGTATATCCCTGTTAGTCGCGGCGATAATCCTTACATCCACCTTTTCGGGACGGGAGCTGCCCACCCGCGGCACTTCCTGCTCCTGGATGGCTCGCAGGAGCTTCGCCTGGACGGTAAGGGTGATGTTGGCGATTTCATCGAGAAAGAGGGTCCCCCCATGTGCCATCTGAAACCGTCCTTCACGGGACTCGCCCGCACCGCTGAAGGCGCCCTTCACGTGACCGAAGAGCTCGCTCTCCATGAGGTTCTCCACAAGGGCCGAGCAATCCACCGTCACGAAGGGCTTGCGCCTGCGCCTGCTGAAGTCGCGGATGGCCCGCGCCACCAGCTCCTTTCCGGTCCCGCTCTCGCCCGTGATGAGCACGATACTGTCCGTTTGGGCGACGCGGCGTATGGTTTCCCTGAGGTCCTTCATGTACTCGCTTTCTCCCACGAGAAGCGGGATGTCCTTTTCCGGCGCGAGCACTCCCTCGGAATCGAGCGCGGTGCGCACGGCCTCGCTCACCTCGTCCGCGCTGAAGGGTTTCGTGAGTACATTGCATGCACCGTATCTCATGGCTTCAACGGCGAGCTGAATCGTACCGAAGCCCGTAATAATGATCCCCCGGCCGGACACCTCGGACTCCTTGAGTTTCCTTAAAAGCTGCATGCCGTCCATTTCAGGCATCCTGATATCAAGAAGAATGACGTCGTATACATCATTCTGCGCCAATGTGAGGCCTTCACGCGCCGTACCGGTACTGTCCGCCTGGTATCCCCGCCGCGTCAGTATCTGATGACAGGCATCCCGTATCGACTCCTCATCGTCAATGATGAGCACCCTGATTCGCTGCTTTGCATTCATTGTCATACGCTTATTCCCCCGTCGGCGTCTCGTTCCTGCACCGACTCGCCGGCGGGAAGGAATATGATAAAAGACGTCCCGCGACCGGGCTCGCTTTCCACGTCCATGAAACCTTCATGCTGCTGAATTATCCCGTAGGCAATCGAAAGCCCCAGTCCCGTCCCCTGTCCCGGCGACTTGGTGGTGAAGAACGGCTCGAATATATGCGCCTGGAACACCCTGTCAATACCCTTTCCCGTATCGGATACGGTGATCTTCACGGTCTGGTTGCTTCCCAGAAGGCATATTTTTTCCGTCTGGAAAAAGACATCCGCCATCCCGTCGGTCCGCCTGATGAGAAGCTCCGTGCTGATGGTGAGGGTCCCTCCCCTCTCCATTGCATCGGCGGCATTGATGAAGAGATTGAGAAATACCTGCTCGAGCCGTGAGCGGTCGCCCCGCATGAACGGGAGATCATCGGCATAACGGGTGACCACCTCGATGCGGTGAAACATCGACTGGTCCTTCACCAGGGCAAGGGCTGTTCTTATCACGCGGTTGATGTCGAGAGGGAGCATCTCTCCCGACGGCGCCCTGGCGAAATCGAGCAGATTCTGGACGATCTGCTTGCAGCGGTTCGTCTGGTAGATTATCTTCTGCATGTTATCCCGCTGCACCGCGCTTTCCTCGGGAAGCTCTTCGAACACCAGATTACTATAGAGCAGGATTCCTCCGAGAGGATTGTTGATTTCGTGGGCTACGCCCGCCGCGATCTGCCCGAGCGCCACCAGGCGTTCCGTCCTCGTGATCTGCGCAAAGGCCTTCTGCAGCCGCTCGTCACGGTCCTTGAGTGACCTCGCCATCGTGTTGAAGGCGGTATCGAGAATATCAAACTCCGAAAAACGGTCCCGGGGAAGCTGGTAGTTCAGGTCGCCCGATGCGATTGACTCCGTCGCCTCCTTGAGCCGCTCGATCCCCTTGATGATGGTGTGCCCCAGGTAATAGGAAATGCCGAAGGCGATTATCATGCCCATGATGGTCACACCGAGAAACGTCCATACCGTAAGGCGCATGACATCACGGTATTTCGCCTCAAGAATGCCGGTGTAGAGCATGCCGATGACGGTGCCGTTGATATCCCGGAGCGGGGCGTAGGCGCTTATATACCAGTCGTTCACGACAAAGGCCCTCCCGATCCATTTTTCACCGCGGAGGATTACTCTCTCATAGACTTCCTTCGACACGATGGTGCCGACCGCCCGTTCCTGCGTCGCGGTTTTCACATTGGTCGCGACTCTGATTCCCTGCTGAAATATCGTGGCAAAGCCGGTATCCCGCCCCTTGTACTTTTCATCGTGAAAGACCGTTTCACGGATGGTATCGACGATGGAATCGTTTCTGTTCACAAGGGTCCCCGCGGCAAGCACGCCGATGAGCGCACCCGTCTCATCAAGCAACGGCCATGCCGCCCTCTGCACCATGCCTTCGGACAGGCGTGTTTTCATCATCTCGACCGACTGGGGCGTTTTTATAATCGGAATGTCAAGGCGCGGGGAGAGCCCGGGGTTCTCGCGGATAATCATGTCGACAGGCATGAGAATGGTTGAGGACCGCGGCGTCTTTCCGGAAATGCATTGCCCCACCACGGGATCCCACAAGAGCGTATCTCCCGAAGCCTTCGGATTCAGCGCACGGTAGATCACACGGCCCTCTGCATCGACGAGGGTGAGCATGTCAAGACCGGCATAAAGCCGCCACGTCTCATGCTCTCCTCTCAGCATCCCGGCGAACTCCTCAAGCACCGCCTCCCGGTCTGACGTGCGCGGGCGGTGAAAGATGAATCCGTGCGAAAGGCATTCCAGGCGGGTTTCGAGCCGCTCCATGCTGTAGCCGTAAATGAGCGCCGCCGAATTGATATCCTGCTCCACCTTTCGCTGGACCTCGTCAATCATATTCCTGTTGATCATCCTGATGCCGATCACCGTCGCAATGAGCCCGGTCAGGCAGGTGGCAACGAGAAACCCGAGGACGAGGCGGCCCCGGAGGTCTACTGAGAATATTTTTGAAACTATCTTACGGAGCATGGCATCCACGACGGCTCACATGAGTGCGGATATAACGCACACACAGAAAAGGGGAAGAAGCGATAGGTGTCCCCTTCCCCTTCGATACAATGAGATAGTCACTACTCCCCTCTCCCCGACGTCAGTCCGGCTACGCGACGTTGCGCGCCAGTTTCCTGGTTCGCTTTTTCAGACGGTTTATCCGCCTCCGCAATCTGCTGACGGTCTTACTCTCGCCGCGCTCGCGCAGTTCCCCTTTGTTCGCCCTCAAGAGCGCCATTTTCTTCTTGAGATCGGAAATGCTGGCAATAGACACTTCCCGTGTCTTTTTCAGAGGAATACCCCGGGCGATTTTGATTGTTTTCAGGAGTTCCTCTTTTTTCATGGCGCTGACACCCTGCACACCCTCAATTGCCAGCGCTATCTCCTTCAATTCCTTTACGGTCATCTTTTCCAGTGGTTTTTCTCCGGTCATCATGAGTCCCCTTGTGGCGATGTGCCACTACCTGAAAACTGCCGGATTTTTATAACATATCGGCGTCTTGAAAATCAAATTGAAAGAACCCGTCGCACCGGCATCCCCGGCGGCTATCCCACTGCAGAGGCGGTGAGCCCGGGGTAACGCTTCTTGACAAAGAATCGGGATTCCCGTATCTTCGAGACCCTTCACAAAACCCTTACAATATCACGGAAGAGAGCGTGAACGTCTCGTCACAAATACAATCCCTTTACGATGACCTCCGGTCCCGTCTCGGCGATACGCTGCACGGCGACAGGCGGCTCCTCGCCCGGGAACTCCGTGTAGTCGAACGGATGACGGGTGAAGGGAGCAGCCCGGAAAAGGCGATGAAAAAACTGCACGCCCTTACCCAGAAGGTCGATCGTGCGGTGAGAAAAAGAAAATCCCGCGAGGCCGGTCGTCCCGCCGTCACCTATCCCGGCCTGCTTCCCATCACGGCAAAAAAGAACGAAATCGTATCGGCAATACGCCGGCACAGGGTGGTAGTGATCACCGGGGAAACGGGCTCCGGTAAGACCACGCAGATCCCCAAAATGTGCATCGAGGCGGGCCGGGGTATTCACGGCTGCATCGGATGCACCCAGCCGAGGCGCATCGCCACAGTAACGGTTGCCGAGAGGATCGCCGCCGAACTCGGAGAACCCCCGGGACGGTCGGTGGGATACAAGATACGATTCGAGGACCGGTCGCAGGCCGGCAACTATATCAAGGTCATGACCGACGGCGTGCTCCTCATGGAAACCCAGTATGATCGCTACCTGAACGCGTACGATACCATTATCATCGACGAAGCCCACGAACGGAGCATCAATATCGACTTCACCCTCGGCATTCTGAAAGAGCTCATGGAAAAGCGCCGCGATCTCAAGCTCATCATCACCTCGGCGACCATCAACCCGGAAACATTTTCACGAGCCTTTGATAACGCACCCATCATCGAGGTCTCGGGCCGCATGTTTCCCGTCGAACTGCGCTACCGTCCCATCGATCGCGAGATGGAAGAGGCGGGCGCCACGAGTTATATTGACGCCGCGGTCGCGGCGGCAAACGAGATAGAAGGCGCCCGCACCGGCGGGGACATGCTGATATTCATGCCCACGGAACAGGATATCCGTGAGACCTGCGATCTTCTCACGGCACGAAAAAAATCCAATGCCGTCGTACTCCCTCTTTTTGCCCGGCTTCCCCAGGCGGATCAGCGGCGCGTGTTTCAACCCACAGGGACGCGAAAGATCATCGTCGCCACGAACGTGGCGGAAACGTCGCTCACCATACCCGGCATCCGGTTCGTCATCGATACGGGACTTGCGAGAATTGCGGATTATAATCCCGCGACACGAACGAAACGGCTTCCCATCACCGCCATCGCGAAAAGCAGCGCCATACAGCGGCAGGGCCGCTGCGGACGCGTCGAGGACGGCATCTGCATCCGTCTCTATTCGAAAGAAGAGTATGAAAGCCGCCCCGCATTCACGCCGCCCGAGGTTCTCCGCTCCAATCTGGCGGAGGTCATACTGAGAATGGTCTCTCTGGGCATCGGCAACGTGGATTCCTTTCCCTTTATTGACCCTCCGTCCCGCAAGGCCTTCAGCGACGGCTTCACCATCCTGAAAGAACTGGGTGCGCTCGCGCAGGAACACCCGCGGGCGGTCCTCACGGAGACGGGCAGAAAAATGGCCCGGCTGCCCATGGACCCGAGAATCGCCAGAATCATCATGGAGGCCGAACGCCAGGGCTGCATCGAAGAAGTGGTGATCATCGCCTCGGCGCTTTCCATACAGGACCCGAGAGAACGACCGCCGGGACGGGAGAAAGAAGCGGACGAGGCGCACAAGCCCTTCATCGACCCGCGGTCCGATTTCATGACGCTTCTCACCATCTGGCGCAAATACCACGACACGTGGAAGAGGCTCGTGACGCAGAAGAGACTTCGCAGATTCTGCATCGAGCATTTTCTCTCATACCGGCGCATGAGGGAATGGGCCGACGTGCATGAAGAAATCACGGGCATCCTGAAAGAAATGGGGCATGTGACCGGCGGGCGCAAAAAACCTCTCGAAGGGAATGCCCTCTACGCCGGGATACATAAGGCGATTCTCTCGGGCTATCTTTCCAACATCGCCGTGAAGAAGGAAAAAAATATCTACCGGTCGGCACGAGGCAGGGATGTCATGATTTTCCCCGGCTCGGGCACCTTCAGCCGGGCAGGCGAATGGATCGTGTCCGCTGAAATAGTCGAAACCTCGCGGGTCTTCGCGAGGACCGCCGCCGTCATAGAGGGTGCGTGGCTCGAGGAAGCGGGGGGCGACCTCTGCCGTTCCATCTACACGGAGCCCCACTGGGAGAAAGACGCCGGCGCGGTAATCGCCATCGAGCGGGTCAGCCTTTTCGGCTTCGTCATCGTGCCGGGACGTTCCGTACCGTATGGGCCGGTGGACCCCGGCGAGGCAACGGGGATATTCATCCGCAAAGGCCTCCTGCCCGGCGACCTCAAGGAATCCTTTCCCTTTCTTACACATAACCGCAGCCTCATCGAAACCGCCACCGCCATGGAAGACAAGCTCCGGAAGAAAAACATCCTCGCACACGACGAGGATCTGGCGGCATTCTATCAGTCGCGGCTCGGCCACGTCTATGACATCGAGACACTCCGGAAAGAAATCGCCGGGCGGGACGGTGACGATTTCCTCAAGATGACCGAGGCCGACGTGATCCGGTCTTTACCCGAAGAGGAGCTCTCGCAGTTTCCCGATGCCATCACCCTCGGCGGGCAGAAACTGCCCCTGTCCTACCGCTTCGACCCGGGAAGCTCCGACGACGGGGTGACCGTGAGGGTCCCTTCGCGCCTGACCGCACATATCCCACTGGAATCCGCGGACTGGCAGATACCGGGATTCGTGAGAGAGAGGATCACGGCCCTCCTGAAAGGACTTCCCAAGGAATACCGAAGAAAGCTGGTTCCCATCCCGCAGACCGTTGATCTCATCGTCAGCGAAATGGACATGTCCGGCGTATCGCTGCTCGCCTCGCTGGCGCGGTTCATCAACGACCGTTTCAAGGTTTCCATTCCCGCCGTGGCATGGCCCCTCGATTCAATTCCGGAGTATCTGAAAACTCGTTTTTCGGTGGTGGACGCGGCGGGAAGAGAAGTCCGCTCCGGAAGAAACCCCGACGACATACGGTCGCATGGCGAGGTCGGGCCGCCGCCGGCGCTCCTCCAGAAGGTCCGTTCGCGCTGGGAGAAGACACACCTTACCGCCTGGAACTTCGGCGACATGCCCGAAACCATCGGCGTACCGGTAAAAGACGAACCGGCATTCACCCTCTACCCCGCCCTCAAAGCGGGTGAAGGGCACGTCAGCCTCCGTCTCTTCGAACACGGCGAAGAAGCCCGCCGCAGCCACCGGGAGGGCGTCGTGATGCTCTATTCACTCGCGTTCAGGAAGGAGATCGCCGTTCTTGCAAAATATCTCACCCTTCCCGATGACTGCAGGGCGGCGGCACGTCATTTCGGCGGTGCGCCGGCACTGGAATCACTCCTCGTCAGGAAAACCATGGAACGGCTTTTCAACCGGGACATCCGGACGGAAACACTCTTCCGCGAGCATGGCGAGGCGGTTCGCCCGATGATTCTCTCCACGGGACAGGACTGCCTGCGGGAAATCCGGCCGGTGCTCGACTCGTATCACGACACCTGGCGCGCCATCAGGGCGCTCATTCCCTCAAACAGGGGAAATCCGGCCGCTGTTGCCTTCATCGAAGCGCGCCTCGCTGAAATCGCCTCGCTCGTGCCGAAGGACTTTCCGCTCCGCTATGACGGAAATACGCTGGCACTGCTGCCGCGATACCTCAATGTCGCGGCGCGGCGTGCGGAGCGCGGGACCGTTCATCTTGAAAAGGACAGGACGAAGGCGGCGAAAATCGAGATATTCAGCCAAGCCCGCGACGGGCTCATGGAAACCCTCCCTTCCTTTTCATCCGCGGAAAAAAAGGAGGCCGTCGAACGCTTCCGATGGATGATCGAAGAATACAAGGTGTCCCTCTTTGCACCGGAGATAAAAACTCTTTACCCCGTGTCGCCGAAGCGTCTTTCTGAAACACTGCACGAGATAGAGCGCATGATATGACAGGCTCTTTTTCCGGGTACGGCACATGAAAATCTGTTATTATCGGCGGCGTAACGTATACAGGCACACCACCATGAGATCACCCATCCGGGCGGAGAGGCGGACACCGTGAAGATTCTCTACTATGACTGCAGCGCCGGCATCAGCGGCGACATGAACCTCGGGGCCATGATTGACCTGGGCGTTCCGGCGGACTATCTCACCGGGGCGCTGGGAAAAATCGAACTCGGCGGCTTCGAACTGAAAATCACCCGCGGCGCACGACGCGGCGTGAGGGGAACCAGGGTGGAGGTTCTCATTGAGGAGGGCCCCCGTGACCATCGCCGTCTTCGCGATATCGAATCGCTCCTCGCCGGGTCCGCCCTTTCGGAGAAAGTCAAAAAGAAAGTCCTCGATATATTCATGGAAATCGCCCGCGCGGAAGCGGACATTCACGGCCTTGATCCCTATGAGGTGCACTTTCACGAAGTTGGCGCCATCGATTCCCTTGTCGATATCGTCGGCGCCGCCCTGTGCCACGAATACCTCGGCGCCGAAAGAATCATGGCATCGCCGGTGGAGCTGGGCGGCGGATGGATCGACTGCGCCCACGGCAGACTTCCCGTTCCGGCGCCGGCAACCCTGAAGATCGCCGAAGGCATGCCCGTCAGAACGGGACTGGTTCCTTTCGAGACCACCACGCCGACAGGCGCCGCCATTCTTGCCTCGACGGTTTCCGAGTTCACGGACCGCGTGAGCTTCAGACTCCTGAAGACGGGGTGGCGGTAGTCATGAGCGTGCTCTGCAGCCACGAGAACGAACCGCCTCTCAGGGAACTCATTCTCACCCACACCTCCACCTTCGGCGTGAGAACACACCCCGTGGAAAAACACACGCTGCGGCGGGAATTCAGTACGGTCTCCACGACCTACGGCGATGTCACGGTGAAGGCCGCCTACTTCAACGGAAGAAAGATAAAGTCGAAACCCGAATACGAGGACTGCAAACGCCTCGCCGAGCTTCACCGGGTTCCCCTCATGGAAATCTACCGGGCAGTCCGCGAAAAGAACGGGGGAAGCTGAGCTCAATGCCGCTCCGCGATAAATACCGGCGTCTTGTCACCTCCATCCGATCCCGCGGTCCCGCCGCGGTCGCCTATTCAGGCGGCGTTGACAGCACGCTTCTCCTTCGGGCGGCGAAGGATGCCCTGCATGACGGCATGATTGCCCTCACCGCCGACCTTCCTTACATGGCGCGCGGGGAACTCCACAAGGCGAAGGTCACCGCCCGGAGCCTTTCCGCCCGCCACCGCACCGTCGAGATTCCCTTTCCGGACTCAATCCGCTTCAACCCCGAAGAGCGGTGCTACCTCTGCAAGAAGCACCTCTTCACCATCCTCATCGGCGAAGCTGCCCGCGCGGGCTGTCCCGTCATACTGGAGGGAACGAATGCCGACGACCTCGATGATGTAAGACCTGGAATCAGAGCGCTTCGTGAACTGGGAGTGGTGAGCCCCCTTCTTGAAACGGGATTCACGAAAGAGGATATACGGGCAGTATCAAAAACTCTTGAACTTCCCACCTGGCACACACCGGCCGGTTCCTGCCTGCTCACGCGCCTGCCCCACGACCGCGAGGTCACCGGAGAAGAACTGGAGAGGATTGAAAAATCTGAAGAACATCTCTTCGACCTTGGCTTCCGCGCCGTCAGAGTGCGCAGTCACGGGGACATCGCCAGAATCGAATTTGCCCGCGGGGACCGGAAGAAAGTGTTCAACGAAATTCTTATGGACGCCATTTCAAGGCACCTCAAGTTTCTCGGATACCGACATGTCACGATGGAGCTTGAGGGATACACACGGGGCGGCATGAGCGCAACCGATGATGCCGTGCCTCGTGAGAAACGGGATTGATATGAGAAGGGAAGACCTGCGCGCACTGCTTGAAGAAATCCGGGAAGGCGCCGTCGGCATCGATGAGGGAATGGGGCGCCTCGCGGACTGCTTCTACAAGGACCTCGGCTTCGCCAAGGTAGACTGCCACCGCGAACTGAGAATCGGATACCCCGAAACAATCTACTGTGCCGGGAAAACGGTGGAGCAGGTAACGGAAATCGTACGGTACATGCTCTCGCACCGCTCGAATATCCTCGCCACCAGGGCCACACCCGAAATGTATGAGGCGGTGCGGGCGCTCTCCGACGCCGCCTCGTATAATGCGCTCGCCCGCACCATCACCGTCGTACAAAAGGAAATAGAAAAAGCCCCCACATACATCGCCGTCATCACCGCGGGAACCTCGGACCTCCCCGTCGCCGAAGAAGCGGCCGTCACCGCCGAAATAATGGG
>JAPLJO010000071.1 GCA_026388515.1 Deltaproteobacteria bacterium
ATATGATAGTGGCGCCGCCATAAAGCGAAAAGGAGCCTGAGGCTCCTTTTTTTTGATAAATTCGCCGACACGGACCGCCGAAAAGACTTGAACAGGCATAAGTGACGCCTGCGCCGGCACCTGCGGGGAAAGATGCCTTGAAAATATAAATGTGCTGTGATACTGACGCATTAACTCGAGTAAGACACATGAAGCCGGGACTGTCATGAGCTATATAGATACGGAGAAGCTTCCACGACACATCGCCATCATCATGGACGGTAATGGGAGGTGGGCCAAAAAAAATGCCCTGAGAAGAATCGCGGGCCATAAGAAAGGCGCCGATGCGGTCCGAAGGACGGTGCGGACCTGCAGGGAACTCGGCATACCGTATCTCACCCTGTTCGCTTTTTCCGTCGAAAACTGGCTTCGTCCGAAAGATGAAGTCAGCGCACTGACATCTCTCTTGGAAGATTACCTGCGCTCGGAACTTCGGGAGATGAATGAAAACAACATCCGTCTTACGGCGATCGGTGATCTTTCGGCACTTCCCGAACGTATACGGAATCTTCTTGAAGAGACCATGGAAAAGACATCGGGAAATGACGGTATGGTGCTCTGTCTTTCCCTGAGTTACGGGAGCAGGGATGAAATCGTGCATGCGGCACGACGCCTGGCGGAGGATGCGTCGGGTGGAAAGATACGGGGGGAGGATATTACGAGGGACACCTTTGCACGATACCTTTATACGGCGGATATCCCCGATCCCGACCTTCTCATACGAACGAGCGGCGAGTACCGCCTCAGCAATTTCCTTCTGTGGCAGATGGCATATACGGAACTCTATTTCACCGATGTCCTGTGGCCTGACTTCTCGAAAGATGATCTTCTGGCAGCAATCGCCGATTATCAGAAGCGGGAACGCCGGTTCGGAATGACAAGCGAGCAGATTCACGGGGAAGGGGATGTATGAATACGCACCTGAAGAGATGGTTAACGGGAATCATCGTAGTGCCGACGCTGGTCGGGATGATTGTCTATGCGCCTCCATTTGCATTCTCTCTCATTATTCTCTTTTTTGTGCTTATCGGTGTTCATGAGTACAACTCCATGTCCTTCAGGGATGCTCATGCAATCGAAAAGGCGGAAGGTCTTATTTGGGCACTGATGATAATGCTCGCCGCGTTTGCTGATGCCGCATATGCGGAGGGAACAGGGACCGCCGGGCTTGTCGCGATGACGGCAACCACTGTCACCGTCCTCTTCGTCACGTTTCTCCTCTTCCTCTTCAAAATCCGTGAAAAGCCGACTGATCTTTCCACGGTCATGAAAGTGTTATTCGGTTTCGTGTATATTCCCTTTACCATGGCTCATTTCGTGCTTATCCGCGGTTTCACGGACGGCGTCATGTGGGTAATTTATATCATCGTCATCACCTTTGCCAGCGACATATCCGCATTTTACGCAGGACGGACCTGGGGAAGAAAAAAACTCTTTCCCGAGGTCAGTGAAAAGAAAACCGCGGCAGGCGCCATCGGTTCCATCGTCGGCACCGCCCTCGCCAGTCTTCTGTATGGGCATTTCCTGATGCAGGGAATTTTTCCGCTTCACTTTATCGCACTTGGATTGATGGCAGGAATTCTCGGTCAACTCGGTGATTTGTGTGCCTCCACGGTCAAACGTGTGTCCATGGTAAAAGATTCAGGCGGCATGCTCCCGGGCCACGGAGGCGTGCTCGACCGGCTGGATTCGTTCATATTTATCGTTCCCTTCGTCTACTATTACTACACCTTTGTCATACGATGAAACGTGTATCAATACTCGGTTCCACCGGTTCAATTGGAGTACAAACCCTGAAGGTTATCGATGTGCACCAGGACCGCTTCACGGTGGCAGCGCTCTCCGCGGGAACGAATATCGAACTTTTGAAAGCGCAGATAGACAGGTATCACCCCCGTATGGCGGCGGTTTCGGACGAGCACCATGCGGCGGAATTGCGTACGCTTCTCGGCGGCGGAGACACGGAAATTATCTGGGGAGTCGACGGATACCGTGCGATAGCCGGCATGGCGGATGCGGATGTGGTGATGTCGGCGATAGTGGGTGCCGCGGGACTCATACCCACACTGGCGGCGATCGAAGCGGGGAAGAGGGTGGCGCTTGCAAACAAGGAGACCATGGTGATGGCGGGGGCGTTCATCACCGAATCGGCGAAGAAGAGCGGCGCCTCGATCATGCCCGTTGACAGTGAGCACAGCGCGATCTTCCAGTGTCTCTGCGGACACCGGAAAGATGATGTAAAGAGGCTTATTCTGACCGCCTCGGGCGGTCCCTTCCATACCATGACACGGGAAGAAATAGGGCGCGTGACCGTGGAAGATGCGCTCGCGCACCCCAACTGGGAGATGGGGAAAAAAGTCACCATCGATTCGGCAACGCTCATGAACAAGGGACTGGAGGTCATCGAGGCACGGTGGTTCTTCGATATCGATGTCGAGCGCATCGATGTCCTCATTCATCCACGGAGCATCGTCCACTCCATGGTGGAATATATTGATGGCTCTATTATCGCTCAGCTCGGCATCCCCGATATGCGCATTCCTATTCTCTATGCGCTTGCATACCCGGAAAGGCTTCCTTCGCATATGCCGTCGCTGGACCTTGCGGGTACGGGTGCGCTCGAATTTTACCTCCCCGATGTGAATCGTTTTCCCGCACTCGCGCTCGCGTACCGGGCGGCGAAGGAGGGAGGCGCAGCACCGGCCCTGTTGAACGCCGCCAATGAAACGGCAGTGGAGGCGTTCCTGACGGGTGGCATACCCTTTACCCGTATCGCCGGCATCGTCGGAGAGGTTCTCAATCAGGAGAATGATACGACGGCGGATACCATCGATGATATTCTCCGGGCTGACCGCCGTGCACGCGAGCGTGCACGTACACTCATAGAAAACGAGGAACATCATAAGTGATTGGAATCAACATCGTATCTGTAATAGTGCTGCTCGGTATTCTCATATTCGTTCATGAACTCGGCCATTTTCTCGTCGCCAAGGCATGCGGAGTAGGCGTCACTACATTCTCGTTGGGCTTTGGTCCGCGTATCATCGGGAGAAAATGGGGAGAGACTGAATACCGGCTTTCGCTCGTACCGCTGGGAGGATACGTACGTCTCCTCGGCGAATCTGCAGAAGATGAGCTATGTCCCGAGGACGCGCATCGCTCCTTCCTTGCACAAAGGGTATACACGCGCATTGGCATCGTGGCGGCAGGACCCGTATTCAATTTTCTTTTTGCCATCATCGCCTTTGCAATTGTGTTCAGTACGGGTGTTCCCGTCGTCACGACGAGAGTAGGTGAAGTAAAAGAGAACACTGCTGCATATGAGGCGGGCATACAGAAAGGTGACGTAATAACTGCCATTGACGGAAAGCAAGTGTCACGCTGGTCGGAACTTGTGGACGCGGTCAGGGAGAGCGGGGGGAAACCCCTCGTATTATCCGTGAAAAGGGATGGTGCGGTGAAGCGCATGACCATTACACCGCGCCCTGTGAAAGACAGGAACTTATTCGGCGAGGAAATCGAGTCCTATCAGGTGGGCATCGGCATGTCCGATGAGTCCGTGGTAACACGCATGAATCCGGCTCGGGCGGTGATAAGGGGGCTCGAGGAGACCTGGTCATGGGTGGAACTCATTTTTGTCGTCATTATGAAAATGGTGCAGCGGGTCGTACCCGTCTCCGAACTCGGCGGACCGATTCTCATCGCACAAATGGCGGGTGCACAGGCACAGAAGGGTATTCTCTCATTTATTTATTTCATGGCCATATTAAGCGTCAATCTGGGTGTGCTGAATTTATTCCCTATACCCGTTCTTGATGGAGGACATATTCTATTTTTCCTTATTGAAGCGGTTACCGGCAGGGAGGTAAGTGTGAAATGGAGGGAGATGGCACAGCAGGTTGGGTTTTTCCTTCTTATTATGCTGACGCTGCTTGTTTTCTATAACGATATCATGAGAATCATCAATGGGTAGGACGATTACCACACTTGCCCTCGACACATCGTCACAATCAATGAGCGTGGCTCTGCTCCGCGGGGATGAGGTGGCGGTGGAAGCGTCTCCAGATAATGCCGGGCATCACGCCGAAACGATCATTTCGATGGTGGATAAGGTGCTGAAATCGTCACTGTCGACTCTCAGGGAAGTCGATCTTTTTGCGGTGACTACGGGCCCCGGTGCGTTCACCGGACTCAGGGTCGGTATCAGTACCGTCAAGGGGTTTGCCTATGCCCTTGATAAACCCGTCGTGGGGGTTTCTGCACTGGATGCACTGGCACACAATACAGCCGATGCGCCGACGCCGTCACAGGTCTGCCCAATGATTGATGCGAAACACTCACTGGTCTACACAGCACTGTACCGGTCTTGTCAAGGAGGAGTCATGGGCCGCATAACCGGGGAAACGGCAATCATGCCTGCCGAATTTCTGGCGACACTCTCCGGGGAGGTGGTTTTCATCGGTGACGGCGCTCGAATCTTCGAATCACTCATACGAGGGGCGCTTTCGGGGAGGGCTCGGTTTGCGCCTGTCGATTGCGACCGTATAAAAGCGGGCACGGTGGGGCTTATTGGATTGAAAAAGTTTTATGTTGGTGATATCGTCGATGCCATGGCAATGACACCCCGGTACATTCGCCCGTCCTACGCTAAACCGGGAAGGCGATCACTACAGGGGTGAGCCCGCAACACGTGCCTTTGGGTGCTCCGGGACATATGCCGCAACGGAAGGAAATGATGAATAATGGAAAAAAGTGACGAACTGCTCATTGAGAAATATATTGGACGGGACGAAGAGCTGCGTGCCTACATGGAGGCGCACAGCGAATATGAAAAAGCCCTTGAGGCTTTGAATAAAAAGGTATATCTCACGCCGGAAGAAGAAATCGAAAAGAAGATCCTCCAGAAAAAGAAACTGCGCGGCAAGGAAAAGATATTTCAGCTACTTTTGAAATATCGCACTGCACCGGGAATCGAATAAGAAACCGGATGGTGACATGGATCTGAAAAGCAGTCCGATCATCATGGATGGTCTTTATTTTGCGCTGCCTCTTGTGGTGGGAGCCGTATTTCTCTCATATATAGATGTCAAGTGGATGAGCCTCATTTTCTGCGGACTCATTTTATTTGTACTCTGGTTTTTCCGGAATCCCGAAAGATCCGCATCGGGGCCCGAGAAGGCAGTGGTATCGCCTGCCGACGGAAGGGTGCTGAAAGTTGAAGAGGTTCGGATCGACGATCCGGTCACGGGGACGTTCACGAAAATAAGCATATTCATGAATGTATTCAATGTGCATGTGAACAGGATTCCCGCCGCGGGCATCATCGAAAAGATTCAGTACCATAAGGGAAAGTTTTTGTCCGCGAATCTTGACAAGGCCTCATTGCAGAATGAGCGTAACACGATTCTCATTCGCACGGGCGACGGGAAAGCGATTGTCACCATCCAGATTGCCGGTCTCGTTGCCAGGAGAATTGTCTGCTGGATTGAGGAGGGTATGAAGATCGAGAGAGGAGAACGATTCGGACTCATCAGATTCGGATCGCGCCTCGAGATTATTTTGCCCACCGATACGAAAATTGTGGTAAAAGCCGGCGACAAAGTGCGGGCAGGGGAAACCCAGATAGGATACTTGTCATGAACCATAGAGCACATTTTAACGGAGGCCGGATGAAGAAAGGCATTTACATTCTGCCGAACCTCTTTACCACGGCGAGCCTGTTTTGCGGATTTTACTCGATTATCGCCTCGTTTCACGGGGATTTTTTCAAGGCGGCCATATCGATTGTCGTTGCCTTTTTCCTCGATGGGCTTGACGGTAAGATAGCCCGGTTCACGAATACGACAAGCAAGTTCGGTGCTGAATACGATTCACTGTCCGACCTGATTGCCTTCGGGATGGCACCCGCACTTCTTGCCTATACGTGGGCGCTCTCTCCCTTTGGACGGTACGGGTGGCTTGTCTCGTTTTTATTTGTGGTGTGCGGAGCGCTGAGGCTGGCCAGGTTTAATATACAGATCGGCATAGTCGACAGCAGCGTTTTCAACGGACTGCCCATTCCTGGCGCGGCGATTGTGCTGGCTTCATCCGTACTGCTTCTCGATTACCTTGGAGAGCCGGGGCCGGTCAACAACGTGTTCGTACTCGCGGGCTGCACGATTCTCTCGCTTCTTATGGTGAGCAGCATCAAGTACTACAGTTTTAAGGATCTTAATTTCTTTTCGAAGAAGCCCTTCATGACATTTGTCATGATTGTATTTCTTCTCGTGATTATAATCCTTGAACCCGAGATCATGTGTTTCACCGTCGCTGTTGGTTACGCGGCGTCTGGCCCTCTGTGGTTTCTTGTGAGAATGGCGAAGAAGAAAATTCCCGGCGAAAGGGAGCAAAAAACGTACGATCACCGCAAAAACTGGTAAGACAATAATAGTAACGATGTGTGCGTGGGCCACAAGGGGGGGTGCTTGTGGCTCTCTCTTTATATGCTGTGTACGGAAGAGGTGGATGCTATGAGAACATACAATGTGGCTGTGGTAGGTGCGACAGGTCTCGTGGGAAATGAGATGATTCGCATACTCGAAGAGAGGAACTTCCCCGTGAATCAAATCACCTGTCTCGCGTCGGAACGCTCAAGGGGGAAAACGCTCTATTTCAGAGGCGCGGAGTATCCCGTGGAAGTGCTGGGGGAAAAATCATTTAAGCGTATCGATATAGGTCTTTTCTCCGCGGGGGGGAGCGTCAGCGAGAAATACGCCCCCGTCGCCGCGCGTGAAGGGTGTGTGGTAATCGACAACACCAGTGCCTTCAGAATGGATCCCGACTGCCCCCTCGTGGTACCGGAAGTCAATCCCGAGGCGATTGCCCTGTATACGAAGAAAGGCATCATCGCGAATCCAAACTGTTCGACCATTCAGATGGTGGTGGCCCTCAAGCCTATCTACGATGCCGTCGGCATCAGGAGAATCGTGGTGTCTACCTACCAGGCCGTGTCGGGTACCGGCACGAAGGCAGTCGAAGAACTCATTCAGCAGACCACGGCGCTTTTCAATATGAAAGAAGCGAAGGTGCAGGTGTACCCGCACCGTATCGCCTTCAATTGTCTTCCCCAGATTGATGTCTTCCTTGAGAACGGCTATACCAAAGAAGAAATGAAGATGGTGAATGAGACGAAAAAAATCATGAATGATCCATCGATCGCCGTGACGGCAACGACGGTGCGTGTGCCGGTGCTCTATGGACACTCGGAATCGGTGAATATAGAAACGAAAAAGAAAATCAGTGCACGGGAAGTGAGGGAACTGCTCTCTCGCGCCCCCGGCGTAAAGGTGGTTGACAATCCCGCATCAAAGGAATATCCCCTTGCCATCGATGCCGCCGGCAGGGATGAAACGTTCGTGGGACGCATCAGGGAAGATGAATCAATACCGCAGGGCATCAATATGTGGATTGTTTCAGATAACATCAGGAAGGGCGCCGCCCTCAACGCGATCCAGATAGCGGAGATTCTCATGAGAGATTATCTGCGATAACATGATATGAGGATTATCGGAGGACAGGCGAAGGGAAGAAAGCTCAACGCTCCGAAAGGCGGTGCGATGCGTATTACCGCCGACAGGATAAAGGAATCGCTTTTTGACATACTGGGACCTCTCGAGGGAGTCACGTTTCTCGATCTCTATGCGGGGACGGGCAACGTCGGTATCGAGGCATTGAGCCGCGGTGCGGTAAGGGTGGTCTTCGTGGAGAATGATCGGCGTCATGCGGTGATGATAGAGAGCAATCTCGCACATATCGGGCTGGCGGGCGGGAAGGTGCTCTCACTCACGGTACAAAGGGCGCTCACGGCCCTTGCCGGAGGGGAAGAGCGGTTCGACATCATATTCGCCGACCCTCCCTACCGGCGGGATATGGTGGCGACCACGCTGGAAGCACTCTCACAGGGCGGGCTCCTTGCACTACAGGGGGTGGTGGTCGTTGAACATTCCGCGATGGAACCCTGTGAGGGGACCGGAAAACTTTCAGTGGCGGACCGGAGGCGTTACGGCGATACGGTGATAACGTTTCTTAACACACCAGAATAAGGAGTGGGAGACATGGAAAAGACGGCGGTGTATCCGGGTACATTCGATCCAATTACCAATGGACATCTCGATATCATAAAGAGGGGACTGCGCATATTCGACAGGATCATCATCCTTGTGGGGCTTAACCCCGGCAAATCGCTGCTTCTGACAGTGGAAGAGAGGATGTCGCTCATCAGTCAGGTAATCGTGAATGAAAAGAGGCTTTCCGTGGACAGCTACTCCGGCCTGATCGTCGATTACATGAGATCGCATGATGTCTGCTGCGTGCTCAGGGGGCTGAGGGCGGTATCGGATTTCGAATATGAATTTCAGCTCGCGCTCATGAACCGCCGTCTCGACAGAAACGTGGAAACGGTGTTTCTTATGACCGGCTCACGATGGTTTTACTGCAATTCACGCATTATAAAGGAAGCGGCGAGCTTCGGCGGTTCCGTGCGGGGGATGGTGCCGGAAGTGGTCCTTGAAAAGCTCATGGAAAAATACCCCATACTGAAGGAAGCCAATTGATCAATCAGTTGACAGCACTGCAAGAATCATGAACGATGGATGTAAATGATATGAAAGTGGCGGAACGTACAAAGAAAATTAAGCCATCACCCACTCTTGCCATCTCGGCGAAGGCAAACAGGATGCGTGCCGAAGGAATCAACGTCCTCAGCTTTGGTGCCGGAGAGCCCGATTTCGATACGCCCGGCAACATTAAGGAAGCCGCCATCAGGGCGATCGAGGAAGGATTTACAAAGTATACCGCGGTAGAGGGGATTGATGAACTGAAAACGGCGATCATCGACAAATTCAGGAAGGACAACAACCTCAGCTACGAAAAATCACAGATTGTCGTTTCCTGCGGGGCGAAGCACAGTCTCTATAATATCACCCAGGCGCTCTTTGAAAAGGGCGACGAGGTCATCATACCCGCACCGTACTGGGTATCGTACCTTGACATGGTGCTCCTCACCGATGCGACACCCGTGGTCATCGAGACCGACGAGGACGGGGGATTCAAGATAACGGCGACGCAGCTCGAGAACGCTATAACCGGTGCGACGCGGGCACTCATTCTCAACAGCCCCTCGAATCCCACCGGTGCGGTCTATTCACATAACGAGCTGACCTCGCTTGCGGAGGTGCTTGCGGGAAAGGATATCGTCATCATATCGGACGACATCTATGAAAAGATTCTCTACCACGACTCTTCATTCTGCAATATCGCCGGCATAAATGATGAAATCAGGTCAAAGACCATCGTGGTCAACGGCGTGTCGAAAACGTATGCCATGACGGGCTGGCGTATCGGCTATGCGGCGGGTCCTGCGGAAGTCATATCGGAAGTGGTGAAAATCCAGAGCCAGAACACGTCGAATCCCACCTCGATTGCCCAGAAGGCCGCCGTCGAGGCACTCCTGGGTGATCAGCAGATGACCGTCCACATGGTGGAAGAGTTCAGAAAAAGAAGAGACTATATCGTGTGTGCGCTGAATGCAATTCATGGTATTGAGTGTACGAATCCCACGGGGGCATTCTACGTGTTCCCACGTGTCTCTGCACTTTTCGGAAAAGCCGCAGGCGGAAGAACCATATCTGATTCCACGGCACTGTCGGCGTATCTCCTCGATGAGGTCCAGGTCGCCGTCGTACCGGGAAGCGCCTTCGGGAGCGACGGCCATATCAGGCTTTCCTACGCCACGTCGATGGAAACCATACGGGAAGGGATTGAAAGAATCGGGAAGGCCCTACGCGCGCTGGCATAGAAAGATGGCGGAACGCCGTATGTATCACCCGAGGTAGGCCTCTCTTACCCTCTCGTCCTCAAGAAGCGCCTTTCCCGTACCCTCGAGGACGATTTTCCCCGTTTCCAGGACATACCCGTAATCGGCGATGTGCAGCGCCGCCATGGCGTTCTGCTCGATGAGGAGAATGGTGGTTCCTTCTCCGTGGATCTGCCCGATTATCCTGAATACCTCGCGTATCAGAAGCGGCGCGAGTCCCAGGGACGGTTCATCAAGCATGAGGAGCCGGGGACGCGACATGAGCGCGCGACCGACGGCAAGCATCTGCTGTTCTCCGCCGGAAAGTGTCCCCCCTTTCTGGGCCGTTCGTTCACGAAGGCGGGGAAAGATGGTGTATACCCATTCGATATCCCTTTTCTGTTCCGTCTCGCCCTTTCTGTTATAAGCCCCCATAAGCAAGTTTTCGTACACGCTCAGGTTGACGAATATCTTCCTGCCCTCGGGGGCCATGGCGATACCGAGCTTTATTATTTCAAAAGTTTTCAAACCTATAAGCTCGCGGCCTTCAAAACGTATGGAACCACCGGTTGCCGTCACCAGCCCGCAGATGGTCCGAAGAAGGGTGCTCTTTCCCGCGCCGTTCGCACCCACCAGTGTGATAATCTTTCCCTCGGGCACCGAGAGCGTCACGCCCTTAAGTGCGTGTATGCCGCCGTAATGTACATTTAAATCATTAATCTCAAGCACGATCAGGCCTCTCCCAAGTATGCTTCAATCACACGGGGATCATTCTGAATTACCTCCGGAGTCCCCTCGGCAATGGTGGTCCCGTAGTCCAGCACCTTTATTCTCTCGCAGATTTTCATTACGAATTTCATGTCATGCTCGATGAGGAAGACGGTAAGACGGTGCGCATCACGCAAACGCCGGATGAGATCTATCAATTCCATCGTTTCGCGTGGATTCATTCCCGCCGCCGGTTCGTCAAGGAGGAGAATCCGTGGTCCCGTGGCAAGCGCGCGGGCGATTTCGAGCCTGCGCTGCATTCCATAAGGCAGGGAATTGGAGCGTTCGCCGGTGACATGGGACAGCCCCACCTCGTTGAGGAGATTCATGGCGCCTTCATACATTTCCTTTTCCTCACGCCGGTAGAGCGGAAGGCGGAATACCGCGCCGAGGAAGGTGGATCTGATGCGGCAGTGGTAGGCAATCGTGACGTTTTCGACCACCGAGAGATCCGAAAAGAGGCGAATATTCTGGAATGTCCGTGCGATTCCGAGCTTGGTGATTTCATTTGCCTTCCTGCCGTTGAGGATCTGGCTGCGGAATCGAATGCTGCCTTCAGAGGGAACATAGTATCCCGCCAGCATGTTGAACACGGTCGTTTTGCCGGCGCCATTCGGACCGATGAGACCCACGATTTCTCCCTCGGAGAGTGAGATATTGAAGTCGTTGACGGCAATCAGGCCGCCGAATTTCATGGTCAGGCCGGTGGCGGCAAAAAAGTCGCTCATGTGCCTTTCCCCGCGGGCTTCACATATTTCTGTATCCAATCAATAACCCCGTTCCACGTGAATTCCCTGGTGCCCATGATGCCATTGCGGGCGAATATCATAAGAAATATGAGTATGAGTGAAAAAATGACCATTCTCATTCCCGGCACGGGCGGTATGTCAATAAAGCCGAGATGCATCGGTTCTTCGACGAACCGCAGTACTTCGCTCCCCCACGTGACAAACACGGCCGCGATGATGGACCCGGTAATGCTTCCCAGACCGCCCATGACGATCATGATGAGAAGGTTGAAGGTAAGGAAGAAGGTGAAAAGGGTGGGTGAGATGGTGGTGATCAGATGGGCGAGAAGACCGCCACCCACCCCTTCGAAAAAAGCGCTGCAGGTGAAGGCCAGCATTTTATGCCAGAAGGTGTTGATGCCCACTGCTTCAGCCGCCGACTCGTCGTATTTTACCGCTTTCAATGCCCTGCCATAGCTGCTTTTCACGAGCCGTGAAATCATGAACACGGTGAAAATGGCAAATCCCCAGGACCACCAGAGATTTGTATAGGGGGCGAGACCCTTGAGGCCGAGTGGGCCGTTCGTGACCGTCTGGGCGTTATTGGCCACCACGCGGACCACCTCCCCGAATCCGAGCGTGACGATGGCAAGATAATCGCCGCGGACCCTGAAGACGGGAAATCCCATGATAAATCCGAAAATCGCCGTCACGACACCTTCCGCAATCAGGGAAAAAATGAACGGTATATGGATGACGCTGAGCGGCCAGATGATGGGTTCGATAATAAAAGAAATTTCCTTTTCCATCGGCGTGAGCGTGAGGAGTGCCGAGGTATAGGCGCCGATGGCGACAAACGCGTTCGGCTCGAGTGAAAACTGGCCGGTCACGCCGTTGATAAGGTTGTAGCTGACGGCGAGTATTATGAAGAGGGCACAGTTATTGAGTATCCGTACATCGTAAGAAGTGCCGTACGTCTGGGCGTAGAGCAGAAAAAGCACGATCGCGCACATGCCTGCAAGGGAAAGGAGCTGATTTCTTTTATGATGCGGATCCACGCGTACGCATCCTCAAAAAAATTATTCGGGGAGTTTTTCTCCCATGAGACCAGAGGGTCTGAATAGCAGTATGAGAATCAGTATGGCGAATGCGATTGCATCCCTGTAACCGGCGAGATCGGGATTTATAGCCACAAGAAATATTTCAGCGAACCCGAGGAGCAAACCACCCGCCATGGCGCCGGTGACATTCCCGATGCCGCCGAGGACCGCGGCGACGAAGGCCTTCAGACCGGGAATGATGCCCATGAGAGGGTTAATCTGCGGATACTTCATAGCCCACAAGATACCACCTGCAGCCGCGACGGCGGATCCGATGGCGAAGGTGATGGCCACGATTCTGTTGACATCCACTCCCATGAGGCGCGTTGTTTCCATGTCGAAGGATATACAGCGCATCGCGCGTCCCACTCTGGTCCGGTAGACGACGAAAAGTATGAATGCAAGCAGGAGGAGTGTCACCAGAGGCGTCCAGATAAGGAGACCCAGAAACCTGACTCCCCACAGTTCGTGAATGGTGCCCAGGAACTCGGGTCTCGGAAATCCTTTTGGCCTTCCGCCGAATACGACAAGGCCGACGTTTTCAAGGAGAAATGAGACACCGATTGCCGTGATGAGTGCCGAGATTCTCGGGGCGTTCCGTACCGGGCGGTAGGCGCCGCGGTCGATCATGATGCCGAGTACGGCGGTGAGGACGATGGCAATGACAAATGAAGCCCACCATGAAAGGGAAAACATGAATATACCGTAAAATGCAAAAAAACAGCCCATCATCATTATATCGCCATGGGCAAAATTAATGAGACGGAGGATCCCGTACACCATGGTGTAGCCGATGGCGATGAGGCCGTAGAGACTGCCAAGGGAGAGCGCATTGATGAACTGCTGTAGAAGAATGGTTACATCCACGGTTTCATTCCTTCATGCTCGTGGCCCTGTATTGCAGCGTCAGGTGTGCCGATCGTCAACAAATTGAATAATAAAAAGGGATAGGGGTGAAAAGAGCCCCTATCCCGGAATGATCAGTTGAAGCAGGATCTTTTCTCAAAATGCGGCGATTACGGATTCACCGTATCAAGATAGGTGAAATTGCCGTTTTTTACCTGGATAAGCACCAGACTCTTGACGGCGTTTCCATCAGCCCCGATATTAATGGTACCGGAAATGGCCTGGAAATTCTTGGTATTCGCCAGTGCATCTCTGACCTTGGTGCCGTTGATGGATTTCGCCCGTTCCATGGCATCGAGAATAACGAAATACGCATCGGCGCCGAGGGCGTCAAAACCGCTCGCTTCTTTGCCGGTTTCCTTTTCATACATGGCGATGTATTTCTTCGCCAGTTCAGTGGAGGCGGCTTTCTTTTCAAAATGGCCGGTGAACACAACTCCTTCAACATCCTTTCCGCCGATCTGGATCAGTTCCGGGGCCTGGGCGCCATCACCGCTGAATACGGGGACATTGAGGCCGATTTCAGCCGCCTGTTTGCAGGCAAGGGCCACCTCGGCGTAGTAATTCGGGATATACAATATATCGGGTTTCTGCGCCATAATGGAAGAGAGCTGCGCCGTGAAGTCCTGATCTCCCGTCTGACAGTAGGTCGTGGCCACTATCTTGCCGCCCTTCAGGATAAAACTTTTCGCAAAGAAGTTGGCAAGACCGACACAGTAATCCTGCGCGATGTCGACGAGAATCGCCGCCTTGCGGGAGCCAAGGTTATCATACACGTACTTGGCAGCCATCTCACCCTGGAAGGGATCGATGAAGCATACCCGGAAGATGTACTGCCTGTTCTGGGTTACCAGGGGGTTCGTTGCCGTCGGTGATACCATGGGAATCTTTGCCTTGTCGGCAATGGGCGCTCCCGCGATGGTATTTCCGCTGATTGCCTCACCGATAATGGCATGAACGTTGTTTTTCTTTATCAGGCGGTCAACGGCGTTTGCGGCTTCGATTTTGTCGCTCTTGGTGTCGACGAGAAAGAGTTCAACCTTTTTACCCAGCACAGTGGGCTTAATCTTGTTGGCAGCCTGAATGCCGGCGTACTCCATCTGCCCGTACGCGGCGACGCCGCCCGTCATCGGGAGAAATATACCGATGCGGACGGTATCATCCTTGTCGGCGGCAAATGCGGGCGATGATACGCACACCATCAACGATAAAACCATCACACTCAACAATAATCTTTTCATCATAATCCGTCCTCCTTGGCTATTGCGTAACTGATAAAACACCTAATGAAGTTGAGCATTTACCACAAAACAACATTTCAGGTCAATGCATTTTTTGGAGTTCCTCAGGGATGAGTGTAATTTCAGGACAAGCCGCTTTTTTTCCTGAAGATGAGACGTACCGGAACATGGTCAAGTCCGAACCGCTCGCGGAACTGGTTTTTCAGATACCGCTCGTAGGAAAAGTGGATGCCCTTCGGATCACGTACAAAAAGGAGGAAGGACGGGGGCTTAATTGAAAACTGTGTCGCATAGTTGATTTTATTGGGACGGTTACGGTAGCGAGAGGGAGCTAGCCGCTGTGTGATATCCTCAAGCTCGGCGTTGATTTTCGAGGTGGCGAGCCGGCGGGTATATTCTTCGTACACAAGGTCGATCAGTTCGAATATCTTGATTACACGCTGTCCCGTGAGTGCCGATAGTGAAAGAATCGGTGCAAAATCGAGAAATTTCAGCGTATCTTTCACCTGCAATGCCCAACTGCCAATGGTGGCGTTGTCCTTCGGGAGGAGGTCCCATTTATTGAGAACGATGATACAGGCGGCGCCGCGCTCATAGGCAAGCCCCGCGATTTTTGCATCCTGTTCGGTAATGCCCTCGGTGACATCAATGAGAAGGAGGGCGATATCACAGCGCTGGAGCGTCTTCATCGCTTCCACCACGCAGTATTTCTCAAGTTTCTGGCTGATCCTGCTCTTCCGGCGGATACCTGCGGTATCAACGAAAAGATACTTTTTGTCATTCAGTTCGAAAAGCGTATCAATGACATCCCTGGTGGTTCCCGGTTCGGGGTTCACAATGAGGCGGTCGTAGCCGAGTATCCTGTTGACCAGCGACGATTTGCCGACGTTGGGCCGTCCGATGACGGCGATGCGAATCCGTTCCTCCTCCTCGTCGTCAGGTTCGACCGTGTCGGAAAAACCTTCAACCACGGCATCCATGAGGTCTCCCACACCTAATCCGCCGTGCTGGGCCGAGATAAGATAGAGGTCATCTACTCCCAGACGGTAAAAATCCGAACTCAGCGCCTCATGTTTGGGAACGTCAATTTTATTGACGGTGTAATAGACGGGTTTTTTTACCTTTCTCAGGAGATCCGCCACCTCGATATCGGAAGGTGTCAGCCCTTCAGGTCCGTCCATAAGGAATATGATGGCATCCGCCTCTTCGATGGCAAGAGTCGTCTGCTCGCGCATCTGGACAAGGATCCTCATTTTTGCGACGGGTTCGAAACCGCCGGTATCGATGATGGTGAAGGTCTTGCCGTTCCATGTCGCCTCGGCATAATTCCTGTCGCGCGTAGTGCCGGGTTGATCGACAACGATGGCCTTTTTATCCAGCGACAGCCGATTGAAAAGTGTGGATTTACCCACATTGGGCCTTCCCACGATGGCCACCACCGGTTTTCCTCTTGCTGTACCTGCGCCGGTTTTATTTTTCATCGTACTCTCAGTGTCTATCAGCCTGCAGTTACCTGCCACGATACACGAATTCATCGAGCAGGGAGTTGTTTTTCGTCCAGTCCTTGCGCACCTTGACAAAAAGTTCAAGATATATGTGCATACAGAAAAACCGTTCCATCTCGAGCCGTGCCGCGGTACCGATTTTTTTCAGCATACCGCCGTCTCTTCCAATAAGGATTCCCTTCCGGGAATCCTTATCCACGGTGACAGTGGCGTGAATGCGGATCAATTGTTTTTCGGGATCTTCCTTGAACGAATCGACAGTCACGGCCGTGGTAAATGGTATCTCATTGTGGGTGAAAAGAATGATTTTCTCGCGCACGATTTCAGCGGCAAGAAACCTCTCTGACGCGTCCGTCAGTATGTCATCGGGGAAGTGGGGCGGTCCCGCGGGAATCAACCCCCAGAGGACACCCATAAGCGTATCCACACTGAAGCCTTTCAGGGCCGAGACGGGAATGACTTCTACAAAAGGAAACGCATCCTTGACGGAATCAATCGCCACGAGCAGCGCCTCTTTCGTGACCAGGTCAATTTTGTTGATGACGAGCACCACCGGTTTGCCGGCGTCCGCAAAGGACCTGAGAATGTCTTCGTCGTCTGCGCAGGATACACCGCCCGCTTCAATAAGATAAAGAATGATATCAACATCGGCCAATACGGAAAAGGCCGTAGCGACCATGCGTTTTCCAAGCAGGGTTCCGGCCTTGTGAATGCCCGGCGTATCGACGAATATCATCTGTCCCTGTTCCGTATTTTTTATGCCTGTAATCCTGTTTCGCGTCGTCTGCGGCTTATGGGTGGTGATAGCGATTTTTTCACCCATGAGGGCGTTCATAAGCGTGGATTTTCCCACGTTGGGTCTTCCCACGATGCCGACAAAACCTGATTTTAATTCTGGTTCCCGTCCGGTCATAGATCGCATCACCTCAAGGCGGCAGTGTGCCGGTTAATTTTGAAAATGCCCTCTCCATGAGTTGACGGCAGCGCGGTGTAGCGGTTGCCGTCATAGACGAGCGCAAGCAATCCTTTTTTCTGTCCCGGTTCTTCACAGATCTCAAGAGGATGGCTGCCGGTCTTCTCCCTGAGGAGTTTCATGTTGCCGTTATTAAGTCCTCTCAGGTTCGAGACATCTGAGGGGGCTACGAAAAAAGTGACTCCGCTTCTGAGCGGTTCAACTTTCGCCAGAAGTGCCGAGGCCATCTCAAGAAAAAGAGAACTCTCCACGAGCGCACCGAATGCGGGATGGTAAGGTCCTGCGAGCAGGTTCCCCTTTCTTTCCATTGCCTCCGACGTGTAGAGCCCCATCCTGATGACGGGTATGCCTTCCTGACGGAAGCGGATCAGTGCCCTCAAAGAGAGCGACACCGCATTCTCAAGTGAAAGCGGATGGTAGTCTCCCGCCTTATACATTGACGCGAGCATGGTATCCTTGAAGACGAGCGCAGGATGAAGCCTCACCGCCTGCGGACGCAGCCTCACCGCCTCCTCTACTGAATGGAAAAACCGTTCATCCGTGTCTCCCGGGAGTCCGATCATGAGGTGGAGCGCCGTCTCAAAGCCCATGTCGTGAAGATGCACGAAAGCCCGTTTTGTGTCGTCGGCGGTATGACCCCTCTGTGCCCGTTCAAGGACATCGTCTATCATTGACTGACCGCCGATTTCAATGGTCTTCACGGAATGCGCTTTCAGGAGACGAAGGCACTTTTCATTGATGAAATCAGGACGAGTGGATATCCTCACGGAATGAACGAGTCCGGATTTGACAAAATCGAGGGCGTATTTCAGGAGTCTTTCCTGCTCATGCTCATGCATGCCGGTAAAATTGCCGCCGTAAAAAGCGACCTGTGTTTCACGATGGCCGCTGCCTGCCGAATGGAGATGATTCTCGACGGTAGTACAGAAATATTCCCTGGAGATTTTGTCAGGGTGAAGACCGGTGCTTATGCTCTGGCTGCAGAATATGCAGCGCGAGCGGCATCCTTTATTTGAAAGGAAAAAGGGAATTATTAAACGTTTCATCGTTCCTGCGTGACCGGTAGAACAGTGCGTTTCTCGAGGGCCTTGAGTGCACGTTGTGCAGCGCTCATTTCTGCCGCCTTCCTGCTTTTGCCGCTCCCCCTGCGCTGTACGGCGTTCCCCACCGAGACACGCACACGGAATGTCTTATCATGATCAGGCCCGCATGTCTCAAGGAGTTCATAGCGGGGCAGCAGGCCGAATGCCTTCTGGCTGAACTCCTGCAGAACCGTTTTATAATCACGATGAAGGGAACGGGCGATATGAGATTTCAGAGAGGGGGAGAACATCCTGGTAATCCACGTACGAGCCTCTTCATATCCCTGGTCAAGATACACCGCCCCCGTCAACGCTTCAAAGGCGTCCGCAAGTATGGATCGCTTTTTTCGTCCCCCTGCCGCATCCTCACCCCTTCCGAGATGAAGAAACCGTCCCAGGCGGCGTCGTGACGCAATCGCGGCGAGTGTGGCTTCGTTTACCAGAGAGGCCCTGAGTTTGGTGAGTTCCCCTTCGGATTCGCCGGGATACTGGCGCATCAGAATATCGGAGATGCAGAGCTGGAGTACGGCATCGCCGAGAAACTCGAGTCGCTCATTGCTCTGTATCCCGGGATCCGTATCCTTTACCAGGCTAATTGTGAGGTGCATCTTCGATGAGTATTGGTATATAATTTTCCGAAAAACCCCTCATATAACCCGTGCTGCCGTCCCGCGTGTCTTCCACGAGAACGGACTGCATGCTCCCGACGGCGCGATTGTTGAAGCCATGCCGTTTTGCGTTTCCCAGTCCCCGAAGCAGTGCGGCTCTTTCCTTTATTACTGTCTCAGCCACGTGGCCGGGGAGAGCGACGGCGGCGGTGCCGGGGCGCTTCGAGTAGGGAAAGACGTGGAAATAGGCAACGGGCAGGCTTTCAAGAAAGGTCAATGATGTCTCGAACGCCCGAGCGGATTCGCCGGGAAACCCGGCCATTACGTCAATACCGATGCCTGCTTCGGGAACGGACTGGAGCACTGCCTCAATGCGTTCCCTGAACTCACCTGACGTATAGTGACGGTTCATCGCGCGCAGTATTTCATCGTCACCGCTCTGAAGAGGAATATGAAGATGCCTGCAGAGGATGGCGGAATCCCTCATGAATGAGATGATATCATCAGTAAGATCAGCGGGTTCGATTGAACTCAGGCGTAGTCGCTCCAGTTTCGTTTCTTGTTCGATTCGTTTCAGGAGTGTACAAAGATCCGTCTGCGGCATCAGATCGCGTCCGTATGCTCCAAGATGAATTCCCGTGAGCACCACTTCCCGGGATCCCGCTTCAACAAGTTCGCGGAGGCGTGCAAGCACATCATCCACAGGCACGCTTCTGCTTGGGCCCCGCGCGTACGGCACGATGCAGTAACTGCAGAATGAGTCGCAGCCGTCCTGAACCTTGAGATAGGCGCGGGTCTGGCCTTCAAAGCGGGTGACGGGTGGACAGGAGCATTGCGTCAGGCTTGCCACATCGGGGACTATAAGGCGCTGCCCGTCGATGCATTCATCCGAAACGAGATCGGGTATCATGTCCTTCGCACCAGTTCCCACTACCAGTGTGACACCGGGTTCCTCTGCAAGGACCGCAGGGGCAATCTGGGCATAGCAGCCTGTCACTACAATAAGGGCGGCGGGATTCTTTCTGTACGCCCTTCTGATAAGCTGCCGTGACTGGAAGTCTGATTTTTTTGTCACCGTACAGGTGTCCACGATAAAGACATCTGCCGGAGAGTCGAAGGGGACGATGGAAAAACCACGTCGGGTGAGTGCCTCCATAATGCCGGCCGACTCGTAATGATTCACCTTACACCCGAGAGTGGCAATTGCCGCTTTATTCATCGCGAATGCCTCTTTCTATCCAACCGCCGCCTATTATCTCGTCACCACGATAGAAAACGGCCGCCTGACCGGGAGCGACCGCCTTCTGGGGGCTGGAAAATATCACGGTCACGCGGTTTTTATCTCCGGGGCTGGGATAGAGGTCGCTTTCGACTCCGCCATGGCGATATCGTATTTTTACGGTAGCCTTTATGGCCGCTACTACCTTGTTCGCGGGAAGATGCCAGGTGACGCCGCGCGCCACGAGACCGGTGAAGAACTGTTCTTCGTCACGGCCGACGATAACCTCATTTCTGGCGGCGTTGATATCAATCACGTATAAGGGATGTGCGGAGGCGATAGTGAGCCCTCTGCGCTGCCCAACGGTTACGGTATGAATGCCGCGATGCATCCCGAGGATCCTTCCATGAAGGTCAACGATAGTACCCTGCCGTAAGGGAAGAGGATTCACCGCACCCTGGGTGCGGTG
>JAPLJO010000153.1 GCA_026388515.1 Deltaproteobacteria bacterium
ACTTCGATATTGAAATACTTTGCGAAGTCTTCAATCTCCACCCTGCTGTCTACAATCACATCGCCGTCGGCAAGTTCCACGAAGTCGTCCTCGTCCATGTCGTGTTCATCGTGAATTTCGCCTACGATTTCTTCGATGAGATCCTCGAGCGTAATCAGTCCTGATGTTCCGCCGTATTCGTCTATCACGATGGCGATATGCGATTTCTTATCGCGCAGTTCATGCAGCAACTGATGGATGTTTTTTGTCTCCGGTATGTAATAGGCTTTTCGGAGAATAGAAAGTATGTCGATCTCCGCGGCTGGTTTTGACCAGAAACGAAGAAGATCCTTGACGTTCAGAATACCAATGATGTTGTCGATGCTTCCCTCATAGCAGGGCATCCTTGTGTGGCCTTCTTCGGATACGAGGGTGATGATGTCTGCAATGGTTGCATCGCTGCTGAGGGCAACGATGTCGGTTCTGGGCACCATGACCTCTCGCGCCACAGTGTCGCGGAGTTCGAAAATGCTCTGTATCATCTCGCCGGACTGCTCGTCGATAAGGCCTTCATCCTCGCCGGCATCGATGATAGAGCGAATATCCTCCTGCAGAACCGTGAGTCCCTGCTTTTTTCCGATTTTGAAAAACAAAACGTCCAGCCACAGTCGAAGTTTTTTTAGAATGATGGATACCTCCTTTTCTTCCCTACAATCCCCGCAGGTATTCAGGCCTCAGTATTTTTTTGTTTTTCGACTCAATCACCTTTTGAATGGCACGGACCGTTTCATTCTTCATCTCCGGCATCCGCGCTTTCACGGGCAGATAGTTCGATGCATGGTTCGAGGTGAAGAAACAGTCCGTGAAATTTGACTGCGCCACCATTACGCCAAGCTCTTCAAGAAAGCCGAAGGTGTCTGGAAGAACATACGTTCCTGCCACCTGTTCCTCGTAGAGAGGCGTGCCCGGGACAACCATCACCGTCAGAGCCCCCACATAATCGGGATCTATTTCGGAAAGGATTGATGCCGTGTCGACGGCGTGTTCCATGCTGTGTTCCCTTCCTCCTATTCCAAGAAGCACCGTGACGGATAGCGTTATGCCCGCCTCTTTCAGGCGCCTGCCCGCTTCGATTATCTTTTCCCGCGTGACGCCTTTCTGTATCTTCTGAAGAAGTTTCTCATTCCCCGTTTCAATACCGAAATAAGCGATGGTAAGCCCTCTTTTTCGCAATTCCACAAGCTCTTCGGTGGTTTTGCGGAGTACTCCCTTCGCGTTAGCGTAGGTTCCTATGCGCTCCACCGAGGAAAGATGCTTCCTGATTGAATCGAGAATGGCAAGGAGCTTTTCCTGCGGAATGATGAGTGCATCGCCGTCACAGAGAAAAACCCTGAGTATTCGGCCATAGGTACGTGCCTCGAGTATGTCTTCTTCGATTTCTTCAAAGGACTTGATGCGAAATTTTACACCCTTATAGGTGGGACAGAATGTGCACCTGTTGTGAGAGCATCCCACGGTGACCTGGAGCAGCAGGCTTCCCGCCTCGCTCGGCGGCCTTATGATAATTCCTTCGTATTTCATTATTCTCCAATTATGCCGCAATAAGGATTGATATTGATATCACGCATGCAGGAGGAGCAGAAAGCTTTGGTGTCGATATGGCCGCATCCGTAGCCCCACATATCGAAGACCCGGCATTCCTTGCAGAGGGCGATGCCGCACCCATCGCAGAGGACCACGGCTTCGCCGCCGCAACGTTTGCATCGTTCCTTTCTTGTGAGAACAATCACTTACATACCGCGTGATTTGGTATTTATTGAAAACGGTGTAATAATGATCGCTTTTGGTCATTCCCCGACTCGATTAGGGAATCCAGAAAAGACTGGATTCCGGAGCCTGCCCCGTACCCGATACGGGGTCAAGCCCGGAATGACACACATAGGACATTAATTTACAGTCATCAATAGTTGTGCCATTTTTATACCAGGGTCGGCAAAAAGGCAAGGTAAGAAAAACATGCTCCCTCCGGGAAGCGTATTAAATACCGTGGTTTAGTCACCCTTTATTTCCTTGACAGTCCGCCTGAACTCGCCATAGATATCGCATACGATTTCATATTGAATACTCACGTTTCAGCGTAACATCAATTGAAGATTCGTTCAGGATGACGATACTATGACAGCTAAACCACTAAGTGAAATGAAGGACGAGGAAAGTGTCATTGTGAACGAATTTAAAGGCGGCAGAAACTTTACCGGCCGGCTCAATTCACTCGGCATCAAGCCCGGCACGAGAATCACCGTTGTCAGTTCGATGCGTATGAAAGGGCCCGTGACCGTTCAGATTGGAAGTGCCACCATTGCCATCGGTGCCGGAATGGCACAGAAGATAATGGTGAAGGTTTGATGGAAACAATAAGGCCCGAACACACCCCCTGCCCCTGTCGAGAGGAGAGTAAAAAAAAGCAATTGCCCCCTCATTTTGAGAGACAATAAATGGTAAGTCCCCTCTCAAGTGGGAAGGCAACAATTGTAAGTCCCCTTTCCAGAGGAGAGAAAAAAGCAAGCCCCCTCTCCAGAGGGGATTTAGGGGTGTGTAATGGTGAGTAATATTATTTCTGGAATATGTTAATTCAAGGGTATGTTAACGGCGTGGCATACACGCTCAGTTCTGATCAGTCCCTTCCTCGATATCAATAGCTCCTTCTTTATCCTCCCCCGTAATTTCAGTCGAACCTCCTCCCTGCTGGAGGCGGAGTTCCTCAATTTGTTTCAGTGACCGTTCGAGCTGGTTACGCCTCGTAGTGGTAAGGTTTTCATATTCCTTCTGGGTATCTTCAATTCTCTTTCCCATGCGTTCGAAGGACTTGACGAATGCATCCCACTGTTTGTGAAAATTACCGAGAAGGGTAAGTATGCGTGAGGCTGTTTTTTCGAGGTTGAAATTGTCTACCGCCTGCCTTATCACCGCGAGTATCGCATAGAGCGTAAAGGGCGAGCAGAGAATCACCTTCTGCTTCAGCGCCTCATCCATGAGCGTGTTGTCATGTTCAATCATGAAGGCGTAGACCTGCTCGTTCGGGATGAAGACGATCACATAATCAACGGTGTTGTCCTCGGGGTTGATATAATCACGGGTGATCACTTCCTTGATTCTGCTTTTTGCATCCCTCAGGAACTGAGTTTTAAATGAATCCCGTTCCGTCTCGCTTGATGCGCCGACGAAACGAAGATAATTGTCCAAGGGGAATTTCACATCCATGTTGACTTTCAGATCATGGGGGAGAAAGAATGTGTAATCCGGCCGGCTGCCTGCCGAATCGAGTGATTTCTGCTTCCGATAATTAATTCCCTCTATGAAACCCGCAAGCCGGAGCACATCCTCGGCCATTCGCTCGCCCCACTGTCCCCGTGCCTTCGTGCTCGAGAGCGCCTGGCGCAGTTCCCTTGCCGTCTCCTGAAGTTTTGACGTTTCCTCGGAGGCGGTTTTCAGATGCGATGATATTTCTCCAAACTTCTTTTCCCTGTCTTTTTCCAGCGCCACAATCACGTCCTGGATGCCCTTTAAATCTGACTTCATCGCGTCGAGCGTCTGATCAATCAGTTTCTTTTTGTGCTCGAGTTCTTTGTCACCCAGTTCGGTCTGCTTCGAAAGCGCCTCCCCCGCAATTTTTAGAAAATTCCCCGCATTCTGTGACAGCACTTCACTTGAAATGGCGCCGAAGGAATCCCTGACTCTGCTTATCATCAATTCGACATCCTGAGCCGCAAGTTCCCGTGCTACGTCTCTGGAGTCTTTTTTGTATGCTCGCTGAATGACGAAGACGATTATCGCGCCGAGCAGAAAGCCCCCTATGAAAATAAGCACATATGTCATGCTATTTTCCCCCGGTTTTTAATAGTATTTTAAAAGGTAAATTCTGAAGGTTACAAATGTGAACTGCCGTCAGGGCACTTATTCCTCAAAGTCAATGGCTGCTTCTATCCGCCTGTTTAACTGCCTTCCCTGAAATGTCTTGTTGTCGGCGACCGGCCGTTTCTCACCATATCCGATTGCCCTGATGCGTGCTGCATCGATACCGAATTTTTCAACGATATACTGTTTGATGCTTTCCGCTCGTTTTCCTGAGAGCACTTCATTGTATGCATCCGGTCCCCAGCTGTCGGTATGCCCTTCAATCACTACATTCATATCCGGATAACGTTTCAGTATTTCCGCAAATCCGGCAATCTCATCATGGAATCGGGGCCGGACATCCCATCTGTCGAAAAGGAACAGCACATTCAATACCATGCGTTTTTTCTGAAGAAACTCTTTTACCTCGGGAGCAAGCTGTACCTCTTCCTGAATTGCAGGTGCTTCCTGTTCAACAACGGCGGCAAGAGGCGCTGTTGGGCAGCCAACAGCGTCGACGGACATTCCCTCGGGGGTATCGGGGCACCAGTCATCATCATCGGCAACGCCGTCACCGTCGGCATCGGGAGCGATGAATACGAAACACATAAAGCGGCTCATGGCCTCTTCATCGGTACGGAGATAGTCGGCAGTCACTGAAACGCCGGTGCCCACACCCGCAGCAAGCTTTTCAAGAGTTTTTGCACCTTCTACGTCATTTCCTATCTGTATCGTGTGAAGATAGACCCTGTCGCCCAGTTCCCTTCGCATTAATTCACCAGCCCGAACTGAGTATTCTTCTATCTTCCTGGCATCGGTGATCACGATGACCGCAATTTTACCCTTTGTGCTCTTGAGATCTTCCGTTGCCGCATTGATGGCATAGATAAGCGGGCTTCGTCCCATGGGATCGGTGATTTTACCCAGGACTTCATCAATCGCCTCCTTGTCGAATTTTGCGATGCCATAGACAAGTTCGGTTTCATCATCGAAGGGCGCTATTCTCTGCCCGTAGGTTCTCAGGCCGAAATTGATATTTTTATCAGGCAACCGGGAGTTAATCAGTGCCACCATTTCCTTTGCTTGCGTCAGCTTAACACGGTTTTTATATGACGATGCCATTGTAACGGACGCATCGAGGAGAATGTAATAATTGCCAACCTTGTAGGTATATTTATTATCAAGGCATTTGGGCGTGTGTTCGTTGTACTGGATGGAAGGCGGAGCTATTGGACGTGCGGCGCACGCGGCAATAAAAACGGCGAGCGCAATGAGAAGCGCCATTGTAATGTATCTTTTCATACCCTGCCCCTCATTATTACAAAGGTTTTTAAGTGTATACACATGGCATATAAGGAGCGGTTTTGTCAATTTATTCTCATTGATGTGCGTCCAGCCACGCAACGATATCCCGGAGCACCTGTTCCTTTTCAGGCTCATTCAGAATTTCATGGTAAAAGCCTTCGTAGAGTTTCAATGCCTTGTCCTTGGATCGTGCGCGCTTGTAGAGTTCCTTGCTTCCATCCACATTGGCGAGGCGGTCTCCAGTGCCGTGCATGATGAGAATTGGAAGTGTAATCTCGGCCATCCGTTCCTGGATGATTCCGATAGCCTTGACAATTTCCGCGCCGGTTCGTGCCGGGGTGCCTCCCCTGTAGACAAGTTGGTCAGTATCGTATTTTCGTATCACTTCAGGATCTCTCGATATGGCGCTGCAGTCGAGCTTCATGGTGGGAAGATGAGGAAGAATCGCACCGATGAAGCCGGAAAGCTTTATAAGAATAGGCGGTATATCTTCGCCAAGCTTGAGGGCCGGTCCGGTCAGTATGAGGCCTCGAATATCGGTTTTTCGTTGTATCACGTAGAGTACGGCTATTGTTCCGCCCATGCTGTGGCCGAGAACAAAGAGCGGCTTTTTGCCGATACTCTCGCGTACTTTTTTTATGAAAATATCCATGTCTGCCAGGTAATCTTCAAAGGCTTTGACATACGCCTTTACGCCTCCGGATCTGCCGTGCATCCTCAGGTCGAAGGCGTATACTGCGTACTGGCTGCGTGTGAGGTATTCCGCAACGTGAGTATATCTTTCACTGTGCTCGGCGTACCCGTGAATTATAATGACGGCGGCTTTCGGCTCCCCTTCCGGCAGCCACGAGCGTTCGAAGAGGCGGAAACCATCGTGGCCGTCAAACATGCCTTTATTATAAAGGGCCTTTTGTTCGCTATTTTTTGACATGGTATGGATACTCCTTGCAGGTTCGTCATTCTATTGGGCTATAAGTACCTTATTTTCAGGAGTGTTTCAACTTAAAGCTTGTCCGTTTGTATCGCATAAAACAGGTGTATGTTGTGTGACCGTAGGGGCACGGCATGCCGTGCCCCTACAAGTAAGAATGTCTATAATCCGAGATTGTTACGTCGTCGTGGCACATGCGCGTGTGCCATGCGGCT
>JAPLJO010000147.1 GCA_026388515.1 Deltaproteobacteria bacterium
GCTTCGTGCTTTTCGTCGCGGGGAATACGCTTATTTTCAGGACCCTCGCCATTGATCTTGCGGTCGCCGATGTGACGGCAATTGCCATCGGCGCCGGCATGGCGGCGAGCCTTCCTGTGAGCATGGGCGGTATCGGGGTAAGGGAAGGGGTGCTTGCGGTTCTCCTCGGTCTCTGGGGTGTATCCCCGGAACGGATTCCTCCGGTACTGTTCTTTGAATTCTTCATCAATACAATTCTGCCGGTGATACTTTATCTCGCGTGGAGGCGCGTCGCATCACATACTTTATCAGCGCCTGCCCCTTAAAGTCAGAGGTCATGTCAGGTGAACACATTCATATGGGTGGCAGGGTGCAAAGAATACTATTGAAGGTGGTGGCGGGACATGAGTGATTTTGCGAACTCCATGGCGGGACATCCCGTGGCACTCCTGGTCATGACGGCAGTGCTACTTCTCTTTGTCTATTTTATTTTAAAACAGCTTCTCAGGCTGGCGCTCATCTGCGGTCTCGTGCTCATCGGAATCGGCGGTTATTACTATTTCAAAGCCCCTTCCGAATTTCCCGCACGGGCGGAAAAGACGGTGAATGAAATCACGGATAAAACGCACGGGGTCTTCGAACAGGGGAAAATGGTGCTTCAGAAGAGCAAAGAGGTGACGAGAAAAATTGCTGAAAAGGCCGAAAAGGACCGGCAGAGCCTGTCTGAAGAATAAGATCAGAGAAGACTGATTTCCATAGCGCGAACGGGACAGGCCTTGACGCAGAATTCGCAGCCGCTGCACTTTTCGGCATCGAAGAGGATTCGCATCGTCGCCTTATCGACATAGAGGGCATTTGAGGAACAGAAGGCCAGGCAGGCGCCGCAGTGAACGCATTTGTCGAGATTTTGTGTCACGCTCTTCGAGAGGGGCTCCACTTTCAATCCCGATTCTTTGAGAAAGCGTATACCCCTGTCGAAATTTTCCTTCGTGCCTGAAATATCGAGCACGAGAAGTCCTTCTCTTCTGGGCAGTACACGCGCGCGCAGGATATTGAAGGTGAGTCCGAAATCCTGTGCCAGCAGGCACACGATGGGCTTGTCCACGATATCGGGCGTGTATCTGAGGACCACTTTTTTTGAGTACGGCGTCGTCACGGTTGCCTCCAAAGGTGCGCCCATATTAGGTGATGACACATCTTCTGTCAAGGAGTGAGTCCTGAATGAGTCAGCGCTCGGTACTGAGAAGTTTTTTCCAGTCCAGGCTGATGAAGGACTCCCGAAGAGGATGGTCATCGTCGACCACGTGGTGTTGAAGATCGGCAAATACCTCCGAGGCGATACGCTTCACATCCTCGACGGGCACCACGTTGTCGCGACTCCCATGGTAGATGATGACGGGGCACGTTAGCTTCATATTCATGTACGGGACGAATTCCCCGAGGGTGAGCGCGGGGGCGAGAAGTATCAGCCTCATTACCCGTTCCCTGTTTTCAAGCGCATAGACCGCTGCCATCAGTCCCCCGTAACTGGAACCCACGAGAATGATGTTCCGTTTGGCCGCCAAAATGAGGTTGAGTTTTTTCATGCGCTCGAAAAAGGGGCCTTCGTAGTCTTCAACAATCATTTCGGGAAAGTGCCGCCTGAAGTACATTCCCTTGGTTCCGCTCCCGCTGCTTTCGAGACCGTGAATGAATAGTTTCGTCACCGCCATGAATGCCTCCCTCTCGTGGGGGTATCCATACCGGTTCTCTTTTCTTTTTTCAAGCGCGATGGCGCGAATACAATAAAGAGCAGTCACTCCCGCGAAAGCGGGAGTCCGGACGTCGTTTCGGTGAAAACCGGGAACCAGTGAAACGCTGGTTTCCCGCCTGCGCGGGAATGACGTGAAAGAGGGCGGTTCGTTTTCTGTCACGCCATCAAACAAGTTGATTTGGATATTTCACCTGTGTTAGGAAAACCCATTCTTCAAAGAGGAACCATGGCGCGTATCAAACCCTTCTGCGCACTGAGGCCTTACCGCGAATACGTTTCGCGGGTCGCCTCCTGTGCCTATGATGTCATTGAATACGATGAGGCATTGCGTATCGCCCAACGGAATGAACTGACCTTTCTGCGCGTGTCGAGATCCGAAATCGACATGCCGAATGATACCGACCCTTACGATATCAGGGTGTATGAGAAGGCAAAGGAAAACCTCTCCTCGTTGAGAGAGAAAAAAATAATGTTCCATGAAGGCGAACCCTGTTTCTATGTATACCGGCAAGCGATGGCCGGTCATGTGCAGGAGGGGATAGTTGCCTGCGTGAGTATTGACGAATACCTCGCGGGAACAATCAAAAAGCATGAACTCACCCGTGCTGACAAGGAAGCGGACCGGACAAGACACTTTGCCACGGTGAACGCACAGACGGGCCCTGTTTTTCTTGCCTATCGTTCCAGTGATATCATCAACCAGGTGGTCGACTCCGTCGTAAAAACAACACCTGAATATGATTTTAAAGCTGATGATTCGATACGGCACACTGCGTGGGTCATTCGTGATGCCCGCACCATCGATGCCATCCGGAACGCCTTTAAAAACGTGCGGTCAATGTATATCGCCGACGGCCATCACCGGGCTGCATCGGCAGCCGCGGTCGCGCTCCTTCGCAGGGCGAACAATCCCGGCTTTACCGGCGACGAAGAATACAACTCCATGCTCGCGGTTCTCTTTCCCCACGACAGGCTGAATGTCCTTGCCTACAACAGGGTGGTCAAGGATTTAAATGGACTCTCCGTGGGAGACTTCATGAGACGGGTATCAAGAAACTTTTATGTCAATGAAGCGGAGAAAAGCAGCGTGGCGGCGTCAATTCATCACATCGGCATCTATGCCGCCGGCATCTGGTACGACTGTGCCGTCAGGGAGAAATTCCTCGGTGCCGCCACTATGGTGAAGACGCTGGACGTCTCGATTCTTCACGATTATCTGCTGAAACCCGTTCTCGGCATCGGTGATATTCGCCGCGATGAGAGGATTGGATTCGTGGGTGGTATAAAAGGCATGGGCGCCCTGGAGCGTTGCGTCGATTCAGGCGAATATGCCGTCGCCTTCTCACTCTATCCGGTAACCTTGGAGCAGCTTATGGCGGTATCCGATAGCGGTGAGATTATGCCCCCGAAATCAACCTGGTTTGAACCGAAGCTGAGAAGCGGCATTTTTGTGCATTTGCTGGAGTGAATATCCCGCGTGCATGTTTCAGACCGTACGCCGAACGTACGCACCTCTTCCCCCGTATACGACACATTGTAATTTCAAAATTCCTCATCATAGCCGTTGACGGTTATTTCTTCCGTATCCACACCTGATGATGTGACAGTATGGACGGTCACATAGAGGGGACGACTGAAGGACTCCTTGAGAGTGTAACCGCTCTTGGGATCTCCGCAGCCGGCGTCATTTGTGCTCTGCCATATCTGGTATCCCTCATAATCGGCACAAGGGAAGAGTTCATAGTCACCATCAATCTGATCGCCTGTAATGTAAACATCCATAGCATTTTTCGCGTAGACGGTAACTACAAGGCGCCAGGGATATTCCGCAGCCTGATGATGAATGAGATATCCGAAGCCAATTCCTTTTTTTGCCCACCACGTGCCTGAGTTGGCGCCTGAATTTGTCCAATTCCCATTCATCTCATAGGAGTCGGCAATGCCCTCCGCATTCGTCGTGATGCCTCCATTGTCTGCACAGGAAAATGCAATGGAAGAGCCGGATACGGTACCGTTGCCGCTTCCTATCGATTCGATTGAAACGGTCACGTCATTGCCTGACTGATCTATAAGAGCGAGATAAGGCCCCTTGTAGCCGGGAACGAACTGTTCGGTGTAGAAATACTGCCATGTACCGTCAACGTCGACCGGTGAGTGTTTTTTTTCCTCGCCGCCGCCGGTGGCGAGGAGTAAAAAAATGCCGAGAATGATGATCATGAAAAGTACAACGTTTTGTCTGTATTTCACCATTGTGCACCCTCGCATGATTTGATCGGGATTGAAACACCATGCTCACATAGCACCCCTTCTTCGAAAAATCAATCAGACCCCAATTACCTTGAAGCCCTCAGTGCTTCATGTTATATTTCACCGAACACTTCGGAAGGATCGAGATTTCCTTTGGAATCCCGCATGATTCTGAGAAAAAAGACGAAGCCCGTTTTTATAGGACCGGTGCAAATCGGAGGCGATGCGCCCGTTGTCGTGCAGTCCATGACGTGCACCGATACCAGAAACATTGAGCAAACGCTGAGGCAGATCATCACACTTGCTGACGCGGGCTGTGAAATCGTCAGAGTGGCAGTGCCCGACAGGGAAGCGGCGGCTTCGTTCGGGAAGATTCGAGAGCGTTCCCCGGTCCCCCTTATTGCAGATATCCATTTCGATTACCACCTCGCCATTGAGGCGATCAAAGCGGGCGCCGACGGAATCAGAATAAATCCCGGCAATATCAAGCGGGAAATGATGAAAGAGATTGCGCACGCCGCGGGCGATAAAGGGATCGCCATACGGATCGGCGTCAACGCAGGATCGGTGGAGAAGGATATTCTTGCCTCCTACGGCGGGCCGACGACACAGGCGCTCGTCGAAAGTGCGATGCGGACCGTACGCTTTTTCGAGGATCTGGGTTTTACGGCACTCAAGCTCTCGGTGAAGTCTTCCGATGTGGCCACGATGGTTGAATCATACCGTGCCCTTTCGAACGCAACCGAGTATCCCCTCCATCTCGGCGTGACCGAAGCGGGAGGTATTGTCGCCTCGGCGATTAAATCATCCATAGGCATCGGCATGCTGCTGTATGAGGGCATCGGCGATACCATCAGGGTCTCCATCACCGGTGACCCCGTGCATGAGGTTGCAGTCGCGTATGGGATTCTAAGGGCATTGCATGTTCGCGAGGTGGGGCCCGATATCATATCCTGTCCCACCTGCGGCAGGTGTGAGTTCGATGTCGCGGGTGTATTAGATGAGGTGGAAAAGAGACTCTCAGGAATGAAAACCTACATGAAGATAGCCATTATGGGCTGCCCGGTGAACGGCCCCGGGGAGGCAGCGGAAGCGGATATCGGCATTGCCGGCGGCCGCGGCACGGGGCTCCTCTTTAAAAAAGGAAAAGTCGTAAAGAGACTGAAGGATAAGGAACTGGTAGAGACTCTCATACAGGAAATACGGCGAATATCAGGCGAGTGAGGAGGAACGATGCGATATTCCCAGATGTTTATACCCACGGTAAAGGAAGTGCCGTCTGACGCGGAAGTGGTGAGCCATCAGCTTATGATAAGGGCGGGCATGATACGGAAGCTGACAAGCGGGGTGTATTCCTATCTGCCGCTCGGGTACCGGGTAATCAGGAAAATAGAATCCATCGTCCGGGAAGAGATGAACAGGGCGGGTGCGGAGGAGGTATTCCTTCCCGCCGTGCAACCCGCTGAACTCTGGATGGAATCGGGACGGTGGACTTTCTATGGCAAGGAACTGCTGCGCTTCAAGGACCGCCATAACAGGGACTGCTGTATCGGTCCGACCCACGAAGAGGTGATTACCGACATAGTGCGCAATGAAATTCAGACCTACCGCCAGCTTCCGAAAAATCTCTATCAGATACAGACAAAATTCCGCGATGAGATACGGCCGCGCTTCGGCGTGATGCGGTGCCGTGAATTCGGCATGAAGGATGCGTACAGTTTCGATGCGGACGAGGAAGGCGCATCGGCGAGCTATCGAGCCATGTTCGATGCCTATATACGAATCTTCGGGCGCTGCGGCTTCGACTTCCGGCCCGTCGAGGCGGACAGCGGCAGTATCGGGGGCAGCTATTCCCACGAGTTCATGGTCGTTGCGGATTCCGGAGAGGATGCACTCGTATTCTGCACTTCCTGCGGGTATGCCGCGAACCTCGAAAAGGCGGAGATCGCAAAACCGGAGGAGGTCATTTCCGGAAGCGCAGCGCTTCTGCCGCGCGAGGATGTGCCGACGCCCGATGTGAGGACCATCGAGGAGGTTTCGTCGTTCCTCGGCGTGACCCCGCAGGATATCGTAAAGACCCTGATTTTCCTGGCTGACGGGAAGCCCGTCGCGGCGCTGGTGCGGGGTGATGAGGACATCAACGAAGTCAAGCTGAAGAACTATCTCAACTGCGACGTGCTTGAACTCGCCGGCGATGACGTCATTCAGTCCGTGACTGGTTCGCCGCGGGGTTTCGCCGGACCCGTCAATATCAGGTGCGATATCATCGCCGACTACTCGCTCATGGGCATGAAAAACTTTGTCGTGGGTGCAAACAGGAAAGACTACCACAGCATTCACTGCAACATGGATAGGGATTTTCAGTTACGGGACTGCACGGATCTGCGGATTATACGACCCTCCGACAACTGCCCTCACTGTAAAGGTTCCCTGCGGTTCGCGAGGGGCATTGAGGTCGGCCATGTATTCAAGCTGGGGACGAAATACAGCAAGGCAATGCACGCCACGTTCCTTGACAGGGACGGCAAGGAAAAAGTATTGATCATGGGGTGTTACGGCATCGGCATCGGGAGGACGATGGCGGCGGCCATAGAGCAAAGCCATGACGGAAACGGTATCATATGGCCCATGCCGCTCGCTCCCTATCACGTCATTATCACACCGGTGAACATGAAGGATGAAGGGATTGCAGCCGCGGCGGAGCGTCTGTACCGGGACTTGCAGGAGCGGAATGTCGAAGTGATTATTGACGACCGCGACGAGAGGGCGGGCGTAAAATTCAACGATGCCGACCTTATAGGTATCCCGATACGAATCACCGTGGGTTCCAAAACCCTGGCCCGCGGTGCGGTGGAATTGAAGCCGAGAAAAACGGGAATGATGGTGGAAGTGCCCGTGGACGAGGCGGCGGACTATGTGACTCGTGCGATTCGGGACGAGCTTGAACGGTATCATGCACAGAGCTGAGTACATACACATGCAGTGAGTCTGCCATACCACACAGAATGATACGCATTACGGACATACTGGAAGAGGCTCAGAGATATCTTTCACATGAGGATATCGAAGTGGTCGAAAAGGCCTATATTTTCTCTGCCCAGGCGCATTTCGGCCAGGAGAGACTTTCCAAGGAACCCTACCTGATACACCCCCTGGAAGTAACGGCGATTCTCGTCGGCATGAGGCTCGACGTGGCGTCCCTTGCCACGGGTCTTCTTCATGATACCATCGAAGACACGCTGGTGACGCTCTCGAACATCGAGGAGGCCTTCGGCAAGGAGATCGCGTTTCTCGTCGACGGTCTTACCAAGATCAGCAAAATAACCTTTGCAAGCAAGCTTGAACGCCAGGCGGAAAACTTCAGGAAAATGATGCTTGCCATGTCGTCTGATATAAGGATTCTCCTCATACGACTGGCGGACCGGATTCACAACATGAGGACGCTGGATTATCTCGAACCGGAGAAACAGAAATTCATCGCCCGTGAAACCCTCGAGGTTTACGCACCGCTGGCACACCGGCTGGGCATCAACTGGATGAAAATTGAACTTGAAGACCTGTCGTTCAAATATCTGCAGCCTGAGGACTGTATCGCGCTCAATGAATGGGTTGCCAAGAAGAAGGACGAACGTGATTCATACGCGGAGCAGGTGAGGGAACTGATCCGCAAAGAGATGGGGGAATTCGGCCTGGCAGGCACCGTGGAAGGACGCGCGAAACACCTCTACAGCATTTCTAAAAAGATGAAAGAGCAGCATATCAATTTTGACCAGGTCTATGACCTCATGGCATTCAGAATCATACTTGATTCCGATACCGAACGCGATTGCTACGCCGCGCTGAGCATGGTGCACGCGCTCTGGAAACCCGTGCCCGGCCGTTTCAAGGATTATATTGCCATGCCCAAGGCCAACAACTATCGGTCGCTTCATACCACTGTCATCGGTCCCTATGGTGAGCGCGTGGAGATACAGATAAGGACGCGGGAAATGCACGAATGGGCAGATAAAGGTATTGCAGCCCACTGGCGATACAAGGAGGGCAGGGCATTTTCAGCGACCGAAGACAACCAGATAAAGATTCTGCGCGAGCTTCTGGAGGTGCATCAGGAAGGTGATGCGCGGGAATTCATGCGAAACCTGAAACTGGCACTCTATCCCGATGAAGTATACGTATTCACACCCCGCGGCGACGTCAAACCATTCCCCAAAGGGGCGACGCCGATCGATTTTGCCTACAGTGTGCATACCGATGTGGGGAATCAGTGTGTGGGCGCCCGCGTGAACAGAAACATTGTACCGCTGCACTACAAGCTCCAGAACGGCGACACCGTTGAAATCATCACACAGCCCGGCCATCTGCCAAGCAAGGACTGGATGAAAAACGTGGTCACGTCGAGGGCTATTGCGAAGATAAAACAGTTCATCAAGACGGAGGAGCGCGAGAATAGCATCAGCCTGGGCCGGGAAATCTTCGAAAAGGAGTTGAAAAAGCACCGTCTCAAATTTGCGCAGGTGGTGAAGACCAACGAGTTTAAAATAGCCATGGCCGAGTATTCGCTGAATACACTGGACGATATGCTGGCCCTCATCGGTTACGGGAAACTTTCCGCAAAACATGTGGCCAATCGCCTGGTGCAGGATGAAGAAAAGAAGGAAGAAAGCATTTTTGAAAAAGTAAAAAAGCGGTTCCGCAAAACTCAGGATGCGGGTGTTTCCATAACGGGAATCGACAATGTGATGGTGCGATATGCCAAGTGCTGCGGCCCCATTCCCGGTGACGATATTGTCGGCTGCATCACCAGGGGACGCGGGGTGACGGTACATGTGGCAAGCTGTCCATCGGTCCAGGAAATGCCGCCCGAGCGTATCATTGATGTGCACTGGGAAATCGAGAAAAAACAGGTCTTCTCAGTCAGTATTCGTGTACGCTGCGGGGACAGGAAGGGACTTCTCTCGGAGCTGACTAATATAATTTCATCCCAGGGCGTCAATATTACCTATGCAAATATCGATACCATGCCGGGGCAGTCAGCCACGTGCGATTTTCAGCTGGCGGTGAACGATCTGGCGCAGCTGAACAAAGTGCTTCTCGATATCAGGAAATTGAAGAGCGTCACCTCGGTGGAGAGACTAAGAGAACCTATCGAGAGATCCGAGAAAGGTTCTCATTAAATAAAGCAAGCGAGCGAATGTTTCTCACGCATGACCTGAGAGGTGATGTGACAGTGTACGATAAAGTGTGGGTGCAAAGTGAATAGAAGAACGGTACGACATGTCCTCAAAAGCATGGTGATTGCGTCGGCACTCCTTGTCTTTTCCGGTAGTGTCTGCGCGGAGGAGGTGACCTCGGCGTTTACGGTCATCATTGATCCCGCCCATGGAGGTTCCGATGAAGGCGTTGTCTTATCGCGCGGAGTGACAGAGAAGGAAGTCACGGTGGATATCGCTCGATTGATCCGCAGGGACCTGGAAAAAACGGGAAAGTATCACGTCGTGCTCACGCGGGACAGTGACAGGGATACGTCGATATTTGAACGTCGAAGTGCCGTGAAGAAAGGAAAACCGGCCCTCTTTATCAGCATTCACGTCAATGCAGGATTCGGAAGTGATGCATCCGGATATGAAATATATGTTGCGGGCAGGGAGATGCCGCCCAATGAAAATGCCGGTGCGATAGCCGGCGATATGATGCGCACGGAAACAATCAATGAAAGCGTGCGGTTTGCCCGTATCGTACAGCGGAATCTCAATGAGGTATTCCCGCGCGAGGGGAGGGGAATAAGAAGCGCGCCTGCGGCGATTCTGGACGGATTGGCGGTGCCGGGCGTGGTACTTGAACTTGGGTTTGCCACGAATGCTGCCAATAGAAAAAAGGTGCAGGAAGAAGAGGCGGGGGATGCAATTGCGCGGCAGGTGAGTGCGAGCATCAGGGAATATTTTGCCGGTTCGGGAGAGTGATATGCGTGCGGATGGCAGGAATTTCGACGAATTGAGAGAATGCAGGATAACGCGGGACGTCATGAAACACGCCGGAGGTTCCGTGATTATTGAAATGGGGCTTACAAAGGTTATCTGCACGGCATCGCTCGAGGAGGGAGTCCCCGCCTTTCTGAGGAATTCGGGAAGGGGGTGGCTCACCGCAGAGTATTCAATGCTTCCTGCGGCGACACCCGTGAGAAATGCGCGGGAGTCATCGAGGGGGAGGGTAGGCGGCAGAACTCACGAAATTCAGCGTCTCATCGGCAGGTCGCTTCGAGCCGTCACAGACCTTACACGCTTCGGCGAAAGAACGATGTACATTGACTGTGACGTCCTGCAGGCGGACGGCGGCACGAGAACGGCATCCATTACAGGCGGATTCATCGCCCTCGTGGATGCGCTGCGACGATGCAGGAAAGAAAAAATCATCGATTCATACGCCGTATCCGATTATATCTCCGCAATCAGTGCGGGTGTCGTAAACGGCACCGCCATGCTCGACCTCGACTACCGCGAAGATTCGCGCGCCGATGTCGATGCGAACTTCATCATGACAAAACAGGGGCACATAATCGAGGTACAGGTCACCGCAGAATCAAAACCCTTTGATAAAAAGCTGCTCGATTCAATGCTGTTACTGGCGGATAAAGGGATATCCAGGCTCACCGGTATACAGGAGGCAATTCTCAAAGGCCTGTAGTGCGTCTACCGTAACGGCACTTCTCGCCAATTCAAAGGGGATACGCGCACTGGTTGCATGATTCATTCATATGGCTGAGGAGTGCTTTCATAATGAACGTTACCGAAGGACATGTCATTCGCCGCAGACCGCGGCTGGTCATAGCCTCGAAAAATATTGGTAAGATTCGGGAACTTAAAGCATTGCTTGATGAATTTGACATAGATATTTGTTCTATAAGGGATTATGAAAACGCGCCCGATGTCATTGAAGACGGGCGGACGTTCTTTGAGAATGCCCTGAAAAAGGCAAGAATCATATCCGAATTCACGGGCGAAACGGTACTGGCCGACGACTCCGGGCTTGAGGTTGAAGATCTCGATGGAATGCCGGGTGTCTATTCCTCCCGTTTTGCCGGGCCTGATGCCAGTGACCGGGATAATATAGAAAAGCTGCTTGATGTGATGAAGGGAGTACCTGAGGACAAGCGCGGTGCGGCCTTCAGATGCGTACTGGTGCTCTGCAAAAGAGACGGGACTCATACATCGTTCGACGGTACATTGAAGGGAAGGATAGGTTTTGAACCGGCGGGTTCGGGCGGTTTCGGCTACGACCCTGTATTTATCGTGCCGGCATCGGGATGCACGGCGGCGCAACTCGCACCGGAAGAAAAAAACAGGATCAGCCACCGGTCGATGGCGCTTCAAAAATTAAAAAAAGCCTTGCATCAGGAAATGAATTCAATTAGAGGCTAACCCGTTCGGGGCGTGGCGCAGCCTGGTAGCGCACCTGCTTTGGGAGCAGGGGGTCGCAGGTTCAAATCCTGCCGCCCCGACCATTATTATCAATTATATAAATTGGTTGACTTTTTTAATTTTGCGGAAAATTGACCCGAGAAAAAATAATAAGTAATCATATCAATTAATTAGGTTCTACGTATTTTAGTTTAAGTCCCGCCGCCCCACAAGTTTTATTTCCTCATATCATTTTCAAGTCTTCTTAAAATGAGAACTGTAGATTTCGTGCACAAATCTTCAAACCGTGATTTATTTCCTTACTACGATAACCATTAGTAATCTTCAATAGGACCATAGCGTTTCTTGTCCCTTCATAACCGCACAAAATACAGATTGATTTATACTATCGTATCTCTTATTCTTTCATCACAAGGGGGCAGTCTTCACAATACGCTCATATTGCGGCTCATTACAAAAGCTATATCTTTATCTGTTCATACATATGGAGGTTTCTATATATGGAATGCCCCAAGTGTAAGTTTCAGAACAGAGATGAAGCTAAATTCTGCAAGAAATGTGGTTTGCAATTCGCTATTATATGTCCACAGTGTAATGCTACAAACACACCTGATAGTGCGTTCTGTGAAGAATGCGGTTATAATCTAACAAAAGCACCTCCCGAAATACCGAAGTCTGCTGAAACCATTCCTGTCCGACCAATTATTACCGATCAAGAACGTAAATACGTCACCATTCTTTTCTCAGACCTTTCAGGTTACACTGCCATGACCGAGAAACTGGATCCCGAAGAAGTAAAAGAGATTATGGGTCGTATCTTCGGCGAGATTGCCCTGGTAGTCGTGAAATATGAGGGTTTCATTGAGAAGTATGTCGGAGATGCCATACTGGCTCT
>JAPLJO010000097.1 GCA_026388515.1 Deltaproteobacteria bacterium
TGGTAAAGGCGCTGCCGACAACACGATCGGGAAAGACACTGAGATCGACGATGCGCAAGATTGCAAACGGCCAGGAGTACGTGGTGCCTTCAACCATTGAAGATACTTCCGTGCTGGGTGTGATCGAAGAAGCGGTGAAGAGCATCGGTCTGGGTAAAAAATCCTGAGGCTGGTTGACCGGAGCGCGACAGGGAACCATGGAAGATAAAACGGTGCGTGTAAAGAGCGTGACGTTTTGTCTTCCATGATGGTGTCTTTTCCAGCAATCCTCTTTCGACACAGAATTAAATCTCAATCATAAAGATAATGTTGCCATGCATACTTATCAACGGACCTGACTCTCGGTGTGCCGGGAGGAAGATGGGCCGGGTCGATACCATAGGACCAGTTCCGGGTCGGTGCAGTATATACAGGAGATCCATACTGCCAGATGCCCGTTGCCTGCTGACTGGTCCAGAGATTTACCAGCGAGCCGCTGTAGGTTAAGGTTTTACCCGACCAATTCTCGAGAAGCCGCATGTAGTTCTCCGCGCCACCGCTGTAATGGGAACTGGTTGTTTCCACGTTGCCTCCCATAAATGCCGCGTTGATGGTTGTGTTCGATGCGACTCGGGGGCTCAGATCAGCAGAGTTGCTGTTTGCGTCATCCCAACTGTTTGAAAGAACGGATATGGCATCACCCATGATAGCCGCCGGGTTGTTTGTGGTGTTATAGTCCCCCTTGATATATACGGCGTTATTCGACACCACTGTTAATCCGGTTGAGGGAATCGAAGCTCCATCGGTCAAGCGGACGGATTTGGAATTATCTGTCTGATTCACATACAAAATACCGGGGTCCGCTCCACTGGGAGGATTGTTTAAAGCATTCATGGCGGTTGTACTGTTTTGCAGTTTGGACAAATTGACCTCAGTGACCGTGACTACTTTGTTTTCCCTCTTGTCCGTAAAGCTCGTGGTAGAAAGAGGGTTGACATTCAAGGCTGCTGTTCCGCCCGCATCTATCTTGAGCGTTCCGTCTGCATTTTTGTAATTGGGATCATAATATCTGATATTTACGGTATTTCCGTTGGCGTCCTTTGCAACGCCGTCAACGATTCTCAATCCCGCTTTTAAGTACAGGCTGTCTGCTCCCGTGCCGGTGATATCCCTGGGATTCCCTGAAGTTGTGGGTACATTCAGGGGAATAATACCATGGTCCTCGTTCTTCACATTCCCATCCCACGTCGTTTGTGATTCCATCGCCCAGTTGGCGCTGTTACTATCTATGGTCATCGACTGGTACGTATTTGTACTGTCTTTTATTTGAACCGTGCCTACAGAATATGAGCGCGTATCTTTATGCCCGTGAATAATTTCGTCAGCAGAGGTCACTCTGGAATCGATAGAGAATGTTCCGGCGTCGGCATTTAAATAGATACTGTTATTGGAATGAATCCGTCCTCCGGTGAAGGTCATATTGGCCCCGGGCAAGATTTCCAAGTCATTCTGATAGAATATTCCAAACTGAAATATGGGAATCAAGTTATCCTTGACTAAGAGATCAACCCGTGCTGATGCACTGGTTCCATTCACGTGAGCTCTTGATGACAGCAGATATTTTGTAACAAAAGCCGTGAGTCCTGTATATGTACCGGTCATAACTTCAACCTGCTGATTTCCTACCGTTGCAATGTTGAATTCATCAAAGGTGTAACCGTTGATTGTCGGAGCACTTATATTAATTGTCGGGTAGAGAACACGAAGAATGTCTCGAAGCTTGAGATATCCATATTCTGCTCCTGATTCAGAGGCATAGAAAGCCTGCGTACCCAGTTTGTAATTACTGCTTATTTTCAAATCTGTCGTTGCAATTATGACATTGGTGGTGCCGATCATAATCAGAATTGCCATAATCCAGAGCACGATGACAAGGACCATGCCCCTTTCATTCCTCATGAGGTTTTGGGATTTCCATATCTTTTCCATTGTAGTTACTTCCTTTCTCCAATAGTAAAGATTGAAGAGGATCACGTAGAGGTGTGATATCTGTTGTTGGGGTGCAATTTGCAGTTCGGATCCTGTTTGTTCGTTCGTCTGATTATGCTGATTTTGATCTGATGAGCCTCCAATGAAGTTGAGGTGACATTTCCATCAAAATGGTCGAGCCAAAAAGCCCGATCGTTTTCGATACAACGATCATCCTCAACCCCTCCATCCCGTATAGCCCTATATATAATACAATAACTGGTATGAGCAAGAGTTGACTATTAAGAGGTGTTGAAGCGACGGCGTCGTTATTATAGCGATAGTTCGATTTTCAGACGTTTTCGACGCCGAGATACTGATAAGGGAAAATTCGGATGGACCTTTTACGTGTGTGCTGTTATATATTGTATTCCTTGCAGGTTTTCAAAGAGCATTCACGATTGATTTTTCGATCGTATATACATTGTGTGTGGTTGCCATTATAAGGAGACGGGACGCAATAGGGCAATAAAACGCCTCACACCGGTTGGGTGAAATCAATCACACGGTTGACTTGCAGGATTAGTAATGTCTTTTTCCGCCAGTTTTTTAAAAAAGATAAAAAGACTGAGACCGCCTTCTTCCATCATTCTATTGTATCGCTACTTAAACTATACTATAATAAAAAACACTATGTCACGATTTACATTGGCCGGTCTCCTTGCCTGGTTTACCAGCTTCGTCCTGTATGGGTATCAGGCTATTACAAAAGTAATGGAGAGAGGTGCGTATGCTGCGAAGCATATCACCAATTCCGTATGGTATGATTTAAGTCTCTATAATATCATCGGTCCCGGCCACTTTTCATGGATTGACGATATGTCGTGGGTATACGTGGGCAAGGCCTTCGAGTACGTGGTTCATGTCCAGATATATACCCTTTTGTTCTTCTTCGGCATCCTGTGTTTTGTAATCGGAATGTTCCGTCCTGATTGATTTTTCCCGTGTCCATACCGCCAGAGAGGTGTCGGATTCAGTCGCGGTGAGGCCGTACGTTCCTTACTTTTTCCTGTATAAAAATCGGTCGAGCAGCCGGTGGTAGGGAGTCCAGTTTGTTTCTCCGTCCGATTCATCCATGAATTCGCGAAAGGCGTTCACCTTTGCATCAAGGTCGTCGGCATAATACACGATGAGGGCTTCCAGCGTCTTGGGCCGTTTGGGAGACCCGTATTCGAGCATTCCGTGGTGGCTCAGCAGTATGTGTCTCAGTTCCATGGCGAGCGTTGCAGGAAAGTTTTCAATCGCCGCGATTTTTTTGTCGATCATTTCGATGCCGAGGACGATGTGGCCGATAAGGCGGCCTTCATCGGTATAGTCGAACATTTTCTTGAAGGATAATTCGGCGATTTTCCCGATGTCGTGGAGAATTCCTCCCGCAATGAGAAGATCCCTGTCGGCCTGAGGATAGTGGTCCGCCATCTTTTGTAAAAGCTGAGTGGTGGACAGGGTATGGGTAAGTAACCCGCCGACATAGGAATGATGGAATCCCTTGGCCGCGGGAGCGAGACAGAATGAATCGGCGATATCCTTGTCATCGAATACGGCGGTAAGAAGTGCCTGCAGGTACGGGTTGGTGACGGTGCCGATACAATCCCGGAGCGCCGCATACATTTCCGCGGTGTTTTCCTTCGATGCGGGATAATAATCCGCGGGGTGGTATTCACCGTCGGCGGTACGGCCGACCTCCGACACGGAAAGCTGGAGGCTGTCCTTGTAGGAGAGCGCACGGCCCCAGACCCTCACGATGTCCCCCTTGTGAAACAGCTCTCCCATCGCTTCCGCGTTGTCCCATATGCGCGCTTCTATTTCCCCGGTGCGGTCCCGCAGGCGCAGATTGACATAGGGGTTTCCCTTCTGGGATATGGCCATATATTTTTCCGACACCAGAAAGGTGTCTTCGACCGTATCGCCGGGGACGATATTTTTTACAAAGCTGGTTTTTGACTTCACAGTGTCACCCGTCTTTCATGTGCGTATATCTTCATCGTTTCCCCTCTCACAAATCCGATCAGAGTAATGCCGGCGTCGTCGGCGAATCTGACGGCACGTGACGTGGCTGCGGAATGGGAGATGATGACCGGTATCCCCAGGTTGAATACTTTCGAGACGATTTCCGTTGATATCCTGCCGGTGGTTGCAAGAAACTTGTCGGTACAGGCAATGCCCGTGAGAAGTGCATGCCCGCCAAGCATGTCTATCGTATTGTGTCTCCCGATGTCATCCCTGAAGACGAGAATGCCCGTATTGTCGGCAAGCGCGGAACAGTGTGCCCCGTGGGTTCGTTCATGGAGCGTCGATGAGGAAAGCAGGTCCTTCATGATGCGAAGGACAGTCTCCACGCGCACCGTCACGCCGCTCGTGAGGGGGCCGGTAATGACATCTTGTCTCTTCTTCCGGGCGCCGCTCGACATGAGCGATATACCGTCATCAGTGAATTTCCCGCAGGCGGAGAGCCTCCCCGCCGTCGTGACAGTGACCGATGTCCCCTCGTCAGACACGCACAGGGCGATGATATCGCTGCGGTGCTCTATGAGACCCTCCGCCCGGAGATATCCTGCGGCAAGTTCTTCCGGATGGTGTCCCGTGCAGGCGATGGTGATGATCCTGCGGCCGTCCATGATTATTTCGAGGGGAATTTCCATGATAACTTCATCGGTCGCGGCATTCAGTCGCCTGCCGTCCGAGACCATGATGTCAAACTTCCTGATGAAGTTATGCGCCATCTCTTTCCTTTCGGATTACCCTGTAGTCTTCCACCCGCATGGTAAATTTAATTTTATCGAAGTATTCCATGAGCGGAATGACAAATTTCCGTGAGAGCCCCGTCATGTCGCGGAACAGCGCGGGTACTACTTTGCCCTTATCTTCAAGCAGTTTTTTATAATCTTCCCTGAGCCGCCGGAGGGCATCTTCCGCAAAGAGAAAGTCTTCGTTGACTTTTACCAGAAACCCCTCGTGCACCAGCAGCGTGACGACCTTCCTGACATCCTCTTTTTTATCGGGGAACCGTTCAAATAGTTCCCGTGCGGAAGGCGGCGTGAGGCCTGCATGTGTATATACGTCACCTACTGCGTTTCGTAATTGCATCAGGTCATCCTGAAGCGTGATGCGATGACCGGCGACGCGCACATTTTCTTTTTCCACGGTGAGGCTTTCCCGTTCCTGAAGTTCCCGTAATGCACTCTGGAAGAGCTTTCCGTTGATGTATGAACCGGTGGTGATTCTCAATTCTTCCTTCGGTATCCATTCCTTGAGAGGATTTCTTGCATGATAGGCACTGACCGAGGCTATAATGTTCCGCTGGAGTGTCTCGTAGGCCGGGAAGGATACGAAACGCCGCTCCTCACCATCAAGCAGGACGACCTTTTTTTCGGAATGCATGTCGTCGAGGATCGCACCTACTGAAGCACGCGGCATTCCCGTCCGCACCGAGAGTGCGGTATCCGTAATTCCCTCCGTGCCGGCGCGTTCAAGAACAGTTTCAACACGTTCCCTTGCAGTGCCATGGGCGAGTTTTTGAAGGGCTGACAATGGTGCACCATCCCCCCGCTTCAGTTTTGATGCACACGGGTCGATGATTTCACCGCCGCCTATTGTGGTAATCGGTGAATAGCTTCTGATGACGAATCTGTCGTGTGCGGCGGCAACGGCGGGCGTTTCAAGCACCACCTGCGCGAAGGCCGTCTCCCCTGGTTCCATGTCGTCCCGTTCAAGAAAAAGAATCCTTGCCATGACTTCACAGGTTCCCGTGTGAAAGCGGACGAAGGTTCTGTGTTTCAGTTTCTTCCTGTTGCCCTGAAGGTACGTAAGCAACACATCGAGGCGGACGGAGGGCGCGAATATGCCCGGATGGGCGAGCACGTCACCCCGTTGTATCGATGCACGTTCAACGCCCTGAAGATTGATGGCCGTTCTGTCTCCCGCTTTTGCCGTTCCCGCTTTCAGGCCGTGTATCTGAATTCCCCTGACTTTTGAGGGTACTAGAGACGGAAGGATTTCAACGGCGTCACCGCTCGTGACCCTTCCCGAAACCAGCGAGCCCGTGACTACCGTGCCGAATCCCTTCATGGAAAATACCCTGTCGACGGGGAGTCTGAAAAATCCCGATGAGGGCCGTTCTTCCACGCGGCGGGCGGTCTCTTCAAGGGCGGCGAGGAATTCCGGCATGCCTTCGCCGGTTGCAATGGAGAGGGGGACGACGGGGGCATCGCCGAGAAACGTACCCCGCAGGTACGTTTTCACCTCTTCTCTGATGAGGGTGAGCCACTCATGATCGACCAGATCGGTCTTGGTGAGTGCGACGAGCCCGTGCCGTATTCCGAGGAGATTGCATATACTGAGATGTTCCCTGGTCTGAGGCATGATCCCCTCGTCGGCGGCGATTACCAGTATCACCACATCTATTCCTCCCGCGCCGGCCACCATGTTTCTGACAAATCGCTCGTGACCCGGCACGTCGACGATACCGATGATGTCCCCGTTTTTCAGTGCAAGAGGAGCAAACCCGAGTTCAATGGTGATGCCGCGCTCCTTTTCTTCCTTCAGCCTGTCGGTATCGACACCGGTGAGTGCCCTGACAAGGGATGTTTTTCCGTGATCGACGTGACCTGCGGTGCCGATGATGAGGTGTTTCATGGCGCGAGTCTCAACGGTGAGTATTGTATCGGATGAGTGAGTATCTTTTCGCGGGATTCATCGAACGTTGAAATAGCAGAATAGGGTGGATAGTACAACTGAAAACCCGATTGCAGGAGCCTTCATCGGGAAGATTTTTTTTGTAAATCCGGTATCACTGTGATAACCCGGAGTGCGCCATGAGAGTGCTCGGAATAGATTACGGGGAAAAACGAATCGGTATCGCCGTGTCCGATGAAACGGGAATGGTGGCGCGGCCGCTCACGACCATCCTTCATACGCGACTCGACAGGGACTGCGCGGTGATCCGCCGGCTGGTAGAGGAGCTCGGAGTGGAACGCATCGTGGTGGGATACCCGATCACACTCGGAGGAAAAGAGAGCATTCAGTGCTCCTACGTGGCCCGGTTTATAGAAGTTCTCACCTCGAAAATCGGCGTACCGGTGGTGCGTTGGGATGAAAGCATGTCCACGAAGAGGGCGGAGGAGATTCTCATCGAATCGGACATGGGCCGCAAAAGGAGAAAAAAAGTCGTTGACCGGCTGGCGGCGGCCATCATTCTCCAGGAATATCTCGAGCGCACGGCCGATACGCAATCATGAATGGATGTTCATCAAAGAAAATTTTGTTCATCGCAGCCCTGTGTGCCACGGCGGCGGGCATACTTTTCTCTCTCTTTTTTCTCGATTACAGCACGAGCCCTGCGGGCACCGGCACGACCGAGGTGGTGATGGAGATATCGCCCGGCTCGAGTTTTTCGAGGGTTGCGCAATCCCTCGAGAATCGCGGTGTCATCTCTCACCGGTATATGTTTCATCTGCTCGCGGCAATGAAAGGCGCAGTCACGTCCGTTCAGGCGGGTGAGTATGCATTTGCCGCCTCCGTGACGCCGCTGGAAGTGCTCGAACGTCTCGTCAAGGGCAGGGTCAGGGAGTATCGTATTGTGATTCCCGAGGGATTCACCGTGCGCCAGATCGCCGCCCGTCTGGCTTCCCGGCATCTTGTGGATGAGAGGCGATTCAATGAACTTGCGTTCAGCAGGAAATTTTGCGTAACACTCGGCATTCACGGGGAAAGCGCAGAAGGGTACCTGTTCCCCGATACGTATCTTTTTACCCGCTCGATGAAAGAGGAAGAGATGATTCGATGTATGGTCAAGCTCTTCAGGGAACGGCTGCCCCTGCGGACGGGTGCGGAAGCGCGTCGTCTTGGTTGCAGCCTTGCCGAAATAATTACCATTGCGTCTATCATTGAAAAGGAGGGGGGGGAGCAGGCTGAATGGCCGCTCACATCGGCCGTCCTCCACAACAGGCTGAAAAAACGTATGAAACTGCAGAGCGACCCCACCGTCATTTATGCGATAAGGAATTTTGACGGCAATCTGACTGAAGAGCACCTGAAGATTCAATCACCATACAACACCTATGTAATTCAAGGACTTCCGCCGGGACCGATCTGTAATCCCGGCATTCGGTCCATAGAGGCGGCACTCCATCCCGCCCCGGTGGAATATCTTTATTTTGTATCCAATAACAGCGGTGGTCATGTCTTTTCATCAACGCTCACGGAACACTCGAGGGCGGTCGCGCGCTACCTGTTGAAAAAGAAAACAAATCAGTAATTTTTTCTTACGATTTTTCTTGACAATGCCAGGATTCGCTTTTATAGTCGCGCCAGGTGGAGCAAAGTGGATGATTGTGGGGGAAATTCCCGATGGCAGTCTTCAGGGGGCGTTACTATCACACCATCGATGAAAAAGGGAGAATCATCTTCCCCGCCAAGCTCTGTCAGATCTTCGCTGAAAAGTACGATAACAGGCTCGTGATTACGGGCTGGAGCGGATCACTTCTCGTATTTCCCTACCAGGAATGGATAGTCCTTGAAGAAAAGGTGGCACGGCAATCCATCATCAGGAAGCAGGTGCGCGCGTTTCAACGACTTTTCATGTCCGGCGCCATCGACTGCACCCTTGATACACAGCGGAGAATTCTCGTTCCGCCGTCTCTCAGGGAGTATGCAAAGCTCGAAAAGGATATCGTCATCGCGGGGATGGTGAGAAGCATCGAGATATGGAACAAGGATCTGTTTGAAGCCGAGATCAGCGATACCAGCAAGAGTCTTGAAGACTACGCTGATTACATGGCTGATCTTGGTTTATGACGGCCGGCGGCTTCCATACGCCGGTAATGCTCCGTGAGGTTATACATGCGCTCGTATGCCGGCAGGGAGGTGTCTATGTGGATGGAACGGTTGGTGGCGGGGGGCATGCCTCCGGGATTCTGGAACATGCGGGTGCCGGAAGCATCCTCATCGGCATTGACTGTGATGATGAAGCCCTCGGGGAGTCACACCGGCGGCTCGAGAAATTCGGGGCGCGGGCGATGCTCGTCAAGGACAGTTACGCGAATATTGCAGAGATTCTCAAGGGGTTCCATATCGGCGAAGTGGACGGTCTTTTCCTCGATCTGGGTGTTTCGTCCCATCAGTTTGATGAGACCGACAGGGGATTCAGTATTTACAGGGACGCCCCTCTTGATATGCGGATGAACCGGAGCGGTAGCATGACTGCCTATGACATAGTAAACGGATTTTCCGAAGAACGGTTGCGGCAGATTATCAGAAATTTCGGCGAAGAATTCCGTGCAGGGAAAATTGCCAGGACGATTGCAGCGCGGAGGGTGCGCGCACCCATCCGGACGACAGGGGACCTTGCCGCACTTATTATGTCCGTCGTGCCGGCCGCACGCCGGGGGCGGCATATTCATCCCGCCACAAAGACCTTTCAGGCTCTCAGGATAGCCGTCAACGACGAACTTTCCAGTCTCATCGCGTGCATCGAAAGTGGGGTGGAAATCCTGCGGCGGGGAGGCCGCATCGCGGTGATATCATTCCATTCGCTTGAGGATAGAATCGTGAAGAATCTATTCAGGTCCTTTGAGAAGGGATGTGTCTGTCCCGATGACTTTCCCGTCTGCGTCTGCGGGAAAAAGCCGCAGCTGCGAGTGCTTACGCGCAAGCCGGCGGTGCCGCAGGCGGAGGAAATGGCGGCGAATCCACGTGCGCGAAGTGCCAGATTGAGAGCCGCGGAAAAGGTGTGATGCAATGACGATACGGGAGAAATTCGGTTTCCTGAAGATTTCCCATTTTGCGGTGAGTGCGGTTATCCTCATGGTGATCGGAATGGGGTGCGTCTGGTGTCATGTCAATAGCACGAAGATTAATTACCGTATTGCACAGGAAATGCAGCGAAGGGATCAGCTGCGTGAAGAAACAAAACGCCTCAAGATTGAGATTGCGACTCTCAAGTCGCCGCAGCGGATTGAGACAATCGCACGGAACGAACTGGACATGAACTACCCGGCGAAAGAGCAGGTGATATTCCTACGATGAATAGAAAAGAAAAAAAATGGTATCGATTCAGACTGTTCACTATTGCGGGGTTCTTTTCCATCTTCCTATGCGCCCTTGTGATACGTGCCTTTCACCTTCAGATCATTAAGTATGAGTCATTGAAGCACTACGCCGATGAACAGCAGTTCTGCAATATATTATTACCTCCCGAGCGGGGATTGATACTGGATCAGAACGGGCAGAAGCTCGCGGCGACGATACTTGCTGATTCGGTTTATGTGGACCCTGTAATGGTAAAAAACAGGGAGAAGACTGCGGAAAAAATTGCCTATGCACTTGACATGAAAAAAGCGGATGTCATGAAAAAACTCTCCGGGCCGGGACGGTTCAGCTGGATTAAAAGAAAGATCACACCCCCGGAGGCGGCGGCAATAAAACCCCTGGCGGCGGATGGCGTATTTCTGCTTCAGGAGCCCAACCGGTTTTATCCGCAACGGGAACTTGCCTGTCATATTCTGGGCTTTGTGAATATCGATTCCCAGGGACTTGAGGGGCTGGAGTTTAAATATGATAACCAGTTAAAAGGACCCCTGCATACAATCTCGTGGCGGAGGGATGCAAAGGGAAACAGAATATATCAGGCGGAACGTGCACCCGTTGAACAGAATGATTCCGTATCCAATATCATTCTCACCATTGACAGTCGCATCCAGTTTATCGCCGAGCAGCAACTGAAAGATGCCGTTGAGGCAAACCGGGCCAAAGGAGGTTCTGCAATCGTCATGGACCCGCGGACCGGTGAAATTCTCGCCCTGGCAAACTATCCCTTCTTCAATCCGAATGCATTTTCCAAGGTATCCGCCGATGAGCGGAGAAACCGGGCAATCACCGACTGCTTTGACCCGGGATCGGTGTTCAAACCCTTTGTCGCCGCTGCCGCCCTTGATGATGGAGTAGTCAAGGAAAACGACGTGTTTTACTGTGAAAACGGGTCGTACAGGGTCGGTGACCGGGTGATTCACGAAGCTCATATGAAGCGCCACCAGGCGATGACGCTTGCGGATATCATAAAGAAATCGAGCAACATCGGTATTGCGAAAGTCGCGCAACTGCTGACGAAGGAACGTTTTTACGAGCATCTCAGGGAGTTGGGATTTGGTGAGGAAACGGGCATCGACATTCCCGGAGAAGTGCCCGGGTTCCTGAGAAAACCGAACACATGGCGTCCCGTCGATTTCGCCAACATGTCGTTCGGTCAGGGGATTTCGGTCACGGCGCTCCAGTTGGCGACCGCCATGTCGGCCATTGCAAATCACGGTGTGATGATGAAACCCCATGTGGTGAGGGCGATCGTCGACTCCCAGGGCAAAGTCCTTGAGGAATTCACCCCGCAGGTGGTCCGTAAGGTCGTTTCACCGGTGACGGCCGAGAGAGTGGCGGTTCTCATGACCAGCGTGGTTGAGAGTCAGGGAGGTACGGGAAGCAGGGCACGTATCACCGGTGTGTCGGTCGCGGGGAAAACCGGAACCGCGCAAAAATTCGACTTCACAGAGAAAGCGTATTCATCACAGAAGGTGACGGCATCGTTTATGGGGTTTTTCCCCGCCGATGAGCCGCAGATGGTGGTTCTTGTCATCATTGATGAGCCGGAAATCAACCGGTGGGGCGGAGTCGCCGCCGCACCGACCTTCAAGAACATATCAGAGCAGGTGCTCTGCCGTCTCGATAGAAATATTGAAATAAAAAGAGTGGAAAAGGAAGCAGAGGTGAAGAAGGTCACCTCGAGAGTGGCACGCCCTGATACGGCTGACATTATGCAGGCGGCCTCGACCGAAATAATCCCGTCGTATGATCCCGCCGATACCTCTCTTATTCCCGATTTTACGGGAATGTCTTTGAGGGACGTGCTCGCACTGTGCCGGGAGAGGGGCATAAAAACACGAATATCAGGCAGCGGGTGGGCGGTGAACCAGGAGCCCGAACCCGGGATGCCGATTGATGCTGATCGGCCATGTTTTATTCTCTTTGGTAATGCGTTCTGACGAGGATGATGTGAAACTCAATCAGATCCTGGAGGGAATTGATGTCCGTCACATCGCAGGTGAATACAGGGAGGACATATCAGACCTGTGTTACGATTCGAAACAATGTGTACCCGGGTCTCTTTTTGTTGCTGTTCCCGGGTTGAAGCACGACGGCCACGCGTACGTTGCCGATGCGGAGATGCGGGGCTCCCGCTACATAGTACATGAGAAGGAAATTGAACCGCATCCCGGAATCACATTCATTAAGGTCAGGGACTGCCGGCGCGCGCTGGGGCAACTGGGAAGGAATTTTTACGGCAATCCTTCCTCGGGAATGACGCTTATCGGTGTCACCGGGACCAACGGGAAGACAACCGTTACTTTTCTTATCGAATCAATTCTCACCCGTGCAGGATGCCATGTCGGCGTACTCGGTACGATCAATTATCGTTACGCAGGGAAGGTGTACGCCGCGCCGCATACCACACCCGAATCGGTGGTAGTGCAAAAGATACTTCGCGACATGGCGGATGCCGGTGTCACTCATGTCGTCATGGAGGTGTCGTCGCATGCAGTCGATCTCAGGAGAATTGATGACTGCGAATTCGCTATCGGCATATTTACCAATCTCTCCCAGGATCATCTCGACTACCATGAAACGATCGACAGGTACTTCGAGGCGAAGCGGCGATTTTTTGTCGACGTCATGAAAAAGGGGCGGGTTCTCGTCAACGGCGACGATCCCTGGGGTGTCCGGCTTCTGCATGAAATTCCGCGGCGGGAGACCGTGACGTACGGTATCGAAAAACCCTGTACCATAAGGGCGCGCTCGTACACCCTCCGCGTCGACGGTATCAGCGCGGAGGTGACTACCGGAGGCGGCGCCTTTTCCGTCAGATCGCCGCTCATGGGAAGGTTTAATCTCTATAATATTCTTGCATCCATAGCGGCGGCATCCTCCTTGGGCATTCCTGTGCCCGTTATTTGTGCGGGAATAGAGGGATTGGAGAGGATTCCCGGCAGGCTGGAGAAGGTGAGCGGACCGGGGGAGCCGGTGGTACTTGTGGATTATGCACACACAGAAGATGCATTGAAAAAGGTTCTTGACAGCCTTCTTGATATTAAAGAGGGCAGAATCATTACAGTCTTCGGATGTGGAGGTGACCGCGACCGCCTGAAGCGTCCGTTGATGGGCAGTGCCGCCGCATCGAGAAGTGATATCACGGTTGTCACATCGGACAATCCGAGAAGTGAGGATCCACTGAAAATCATTGAAGAGATTGAAAGCGGCATTGCCGCTCTCCCGGTCCGCAAATGCACCGTCGATGAAATCTGCCGTTTTGCCCCCGGGGAAAGGGGATATACGGTCATTCCCGACAGGCGGGCGTCGATTGATTTTGCCGTCGCGCGTGCGGAGGAGCGCGACATCGTCCTCATTGCGGGGAAGGGACACGAGGATTATCAGATTCTCGGTGACAGGAGAATTTTTTTCGATGACCGCGTGTATGCGAAAGAGGCGCTTGCTGAACGGAGGCACGGTAAATGAATCAGCGGCGCTCACTTCATCTCATCGTACGGGAAATTGTGAGTGCCACGGGCGGGAGTCTCCGCGGCGCCGGCATGGAAGGCGCCTGTGAAGGTATTTCTACCGATTCCCGGCATGTCATACCGGGAAATCTTTTTGTCGCCCTGAGGGGGGATACCTACGACGGCCATGAGTATGCCGCAGAATCGGTGGACAGAGGGGCCGCGGGCATTCTCATACACAAGGGCAGGGAAGACATCATTCGTCGTCTTTCCCGTCCGGTGCCGGTCATCATTGTTGCTGACACCCTAGAAGCGCTCGGCGATATCGCCTGCTTCTGGCGGATGCAGTTTCCGGTACCGGTTATTGCCGTGACGGGCAGTTCGGGAAAAACCACGACCAAAGACATGACGGCGGCGATTATGGAGCGTAAGATGAATGTGCTCAGAAGCAGGGGGAACTTCAACAATCTCGTCGGTCTTCCTCTTTCCCTGCTTGAGATGCGCCATGACCATGATGCCGTGATCGTTGAGATGGGTACAAACCATCCGGGCGAAATAGGAAGGCTTGCCGCCATCGCGCGCCCCACCGCGGGCGTGGTCACCAATGTCGGCCCCGCCCACCTGGAAGGTTTCGGCACCATCGCAGCGGTAGGCGAAGAAAAGTGCTCTCTCTTCTCCCGTCTGGAGGCGGGCGGGACAGCGGTAATAAACGCGGATGATGATGAGCTTGCAAAGTTCGCACAAAAGCTTTCCGGACCCGTCGTGACTTTCGGGATACGGCGTTCCGCCAATGTCCGGGCAGGTGCAATCGAGCCGCAGGGCGCCGCAGGCATAAGGTTTTCCCTCGAGATGGGGGGCACGTCCCGGGACATGTATCTTCCACTTGTCGGTCTTCATAATGTGTACAATGCACTTGCCGCTGCCGCGGCATCAGGTGTGCTGGGAGCGGGTCCCGATGATGTGTACGAAGGGCTTAAGGATTTTACGCCGCCATCAGGCCGGATGAGCATCACGCTACTCAATAACGGTGTATATCTTGTCGATGATGCCTATAACGCGAATCCGGCTTCGATGAAAGAAGCGCTTGAAACATTGCGGCAATTGCGGGGCGGATGCAGCAGTTATGTCATCATGGGTGACATGCTCGAACTGGGAAGTCGGGGAGAGGCGCTGCACGAGGAGATAGGAGAAATATGCGGGGCAACGGGCGTACGTAAATTGCTCCACCGCGGGGATTATTCATCAGCGGTCATACGTGGTGCCGGGAAGGCCGGGATGACCGCTGATCGCTTCATTGCAGCAGGCGAACCTGACGCGATTGCCGCTGAAATGGAAACATATATTGAACGCGGGGACTGGATTCTCGTGAAGGGCTCGAGAAAAATGAAAATGGAACGGTACGTCGAGGCCTTTATTCGAAAAATCGGAATTGATGAGTCGCGGGGGCGCGGTTTATACATCAGGAACTGAAATACTCCTTCCGACGGTAAAATGACCTTCCGTGTGTCGTTCAGGGGACGCGTACCCTCCAAGAACAGAAAAATACCATATATAGTGTATTAACTTATTGAATTACACCATATCATGTGGTATAAATTCACAGATTTTTTAGCATGGATTATTAATGCCTTACACGGGGAGTGGCGGTGATTTATCATTTTTTATATCCATTTAGTGAAATTATCTCTTATTTCAATGTCTTCCGCTATATCACCTTCAGAACCATCTATGCCATCATTACAGCCCTTGTAATCAGTTTTTTCTTGGGGCCGTGGATGATCCGTAAACTGCAAAGCCTCCGCATAGGCCAGCCCATCCGCGAAGACGGTCCCGATTCCCATCTTTCGAAAGAGGGAACCCCCACCATGGGAGGAATTCTCATCATCTTTGCGGTGGTGGTGTCAACCATGCTCTGGGCACGGCTGGACGTCGATTATATTTGGTTTATTCTCATGCTCACCATGGGGTTCGGTCTTATCGGTTTTGCCGACGACTACAGAAAACTGGTGAATCGGAACAGCAGGGGTGTGCCGGGGAAGACGAAGCTGCTTGCCGAAATAGCCGTTGCGCTCACGGTGAGCATTCTTCTTTATATTAAGCCGGGCTTCACTCAGAATTTGACGATTCCATTCTTCAAGATGATACTGCCTGATCTCGGGTGGGGATACGTTATCCTGTCCACGTTCATCATTGTCGGTGCGGCAAACGCCGTGAATCTCACCGACGGGCTCGACGGGCTTGCCATAGGTCCCGCCACCATATGCTTCGGCACCTATCTTCTCTTTGCCTATCTCACGGGAAACATCAAAACCGCAGGATACCTCCAGATTCCTTACGTGGCAGGAGCGGGTGAACTGACGGTTTTCTGCGGCGCCATGGTGGGTGCCGGTGTGGGCTTTCTCTGGTACAACTCCTATCCGGCGCAGGTATTCATGGGTGATGTGGGCTCGCTGTCCCTCGGGGGTGCTCTCGGGTGTATTGCCGTCATGACAAAACAGGAAATCCTCCTTGCCATTGTCGGGGGCATTTTTGTCATCGAAACGGTATCCGTTATCTTTCAGGTGGGGTGGTTCAAGGTGTCGAACGGACGCCGGGTATTCAGAATGGCGCCGATTCACCATCATTTTGAATTGAAGGGATGGCCCGAGCCGAAAGTTATCGTCCGGTTCTGGATTATTTCCATTCTTCTCGCACTCGTGGCGATAAGCACGCTGAAACTGAGGTAACGCAGTGGATCCAAGAAATCTGAGCGGTCTGAAAGTGCTGGTGATAGGTCTTGGAAGAACGGGAGTCGCCACCGCTCATTTTCTTGCCTCGAGGGATGCCCGTGTCTACATATCGGAGGAAAAAAAACGGGAGGATGTTGAAGATTCCCAGAGATTGATCGAGGGCACCGGCGCCACCGTGCAAACCGGCGGACATGATACCGGTATCCTTTCAGGCATCGATCTCATCATTCCCTCACCGGGAGTCCCCCCCCGGAATGTACTGCTTGCAGAAGGAATCATGAGGGGCATCCCGGTGGTGAGCGAACTGGAGCTTGCGTCATGGTTTATCAGCACTCCCATCGTTGCGATCACCGGCACCAACGGGAAAACGACCACCACCGCTCTCATCGGCGCGCTCCTCGCCCGCGGCGGCAGGCGGGTCTATGTGGGAGGCAATATCGGCACACCCCTTGTTGCCGTTGTTGACGAGGAGGAGAAGTACGACTGCATGGTCGTCGAAGTGAGCAGTTTCCAGCTTATGTGGTGTGAGCGGTTCAGTCCCGCGATCGGCATTCTTCTCAATACCACCATTGATCACATGGATTACCATGCATCATTTGCGGAATACCGTTCCATCAAGGAACGCATCTTTGCGAATCAGACTACGTCATGTTGTGCCGTCCTGAACGCCGATGATCCTCGTTCGGCGCCGCTTGCGAAAAGGATTAGCGCCGCGCCCGTGTTCTTCAGTTCATCGCAGGTGCTTGCGGAAGGCATTTTTGTCAATGGAACAAGTCTGAGATACAGGGACGCCGCGGGGAGAAATGAGAACTATCCTCTTGAAGCCGTGCGGTTGAGGGGAAATCACAATCGCGAAAATATTATGGCGTCAATCGTCGCTGCACGATGGTGCGGATGCGAACCGTCCGCTATTGCCGAATCACTTCGCACGTTTCCGGGTCTTTCCCATCGGATTGAATATCTCGGAGCAACGCATGGAGTTGAGTTTTATGATGATTCGAAGGGTACCAATGCGGATGCCGTGGCGAGGGCGCTCGAGTCGTTTTCCAAACCGGTCATACTCCTCATGGGGGGAAGAGACAAGACCGGGGGGTTTGATGTACTTGCCCCGCTCATCCGCACGAAGGTGAAGGAACTCATTCTGTTCGGCGAGGCCCGGGAGACGATACGCGCATACGTCGGGTCCGTTGTCCCCACTGTCAGCGAGGAGCGTCTGGCAGGCGCGGTGAGACGGGCGGTTCTCTCGGCCAGTCCCGGTGACGTGGTGCTTCTTTCACCGGGGTGCGCGAGTTTTGATGAATTCAGAAATTATGAGGAGCGGGGAAATCACTTCAGGGAAACGGTGAACCGGATGACAGGGGGACTTACACGTGCAGATGACTGAGACCGTTGCCGGGAATATCAGGGATATTTTCCATGAACCGCAGGGACGCCCGGACTATATGATTCTCTTTGTCACACTCTGTCTTCTCATTATAGGTACCGTCATGATTTACAGTTCCAGCACCATTGCGGCGGAGCAGAGGTACGGGAACAGCCTCCATTTTCTCAAGCGACAGCTTATCTATGCGGGGCTGGGCATTGCGGGAATGTTCATCATGTCGAGGATTCACTATCAACACTGGCGAAAGGCGGCCTCCGTCGGGATAGTGCTTTCGCTGGTGCTGCTCGTCCTTGTGTTTGTGCCGGGTCTGGGAACGACAATCAACGGAGCGCGCCGTTGGATAAAGGTGGCGGGATTCACCTTTCAGGTATCGGAATTCGTGAAACTTGCCCTTGTCGTTTTTCTTGCTCATTTTCTGACGAAGAAAATTGAATACGGTCAGAATGATATCCGCAGGATGTTTGCGGTACCGCTCGCGTGCACCGTCGTCATCACGGCTCTCATTCTCAAGCAGCCCGATTTCGGCACCGCGGTGATTCTCATCACGGTGATGCTCTTTATATTTTACCTGGCGGGGATACGGTTGCTGTATCTTCTGGGTTTTGCTGCGGCAATGGTGCCCGTGGGGGTACTTCTCGTCATCTTTGAAGGGTACCGCCTGAAAAGGATCTTCGCGTTTCTTCACCCATGGGATGACCCGCAGGGCGCTGGTTTTCATATCATACAATCCTTTCTCTGCTTCGGATCGGGAGGCGCGCTCGGCGTGGGCCTCGGCAACAGCGTACAGAAGCTGTACTATCTCCCCGAACCCCATACCGATTTCATTTTTTCAATCATCGGGGAGGAGTGCGGGTTCATCGGTGTACTGCTCGTGATCATTCTCTTCGCCGTTCTGATAATGAGGGGTTTTATGATTTCCTTTTCGACGAGCGATACCTTTGGAAGCCTTCTCGCGGCGGGAATAACCACCGTCATCGCGATGGAGGTATGCATCAATATCGCCGTGGTCATGGGCATGCTTCCCACCAAGGGACTGGTGCTCCCCTTTGTGAGTTATGGCGGGACGTCGCTCGTGATGAGCCTCGCGGCGGTGGGGATTCTGCTTAACATTTCAGGGCAGATGAGGCCGGGTGGTACGAACGCATTGAGAAAAACGGAATGAAACAGGGCGAACACCCGTTACGAATGGTGCTTGCGGGCGGGGGCACGGGCGGCCATGTATTTCCCGCAATCGCCATCGCCGAGGAAATCATGAGGAGAAGCGGATCCAACAAAGTGCTGTTCGTGGGTACGGCGAGGGGTATTGAACATCGTGTGATACCCCGTGCGGGATATGATCTTGCCACGGTGGATGTTGAAGGAATCAAGGGCAGGCGCGTCACGGATATAATGAGAAGCTGTGCGAAACTTCCGAAAAGCATGATTCAGTCCCGGTCGATTCTGCGGCGGTTCCATCCCGATGTGGTAATCGGGGTGGGGGGGTATGCATCCGGTCCGGTGGTCATGGCGGCACACATGATGGGTATCAGGACCGCCATTGCGGAGCAGAATGCACTGCCGGGAATGACAAACAGGATACTGGGAAAATTCGTCGACCGCTGTTTTATGTCGTTTGAGAGCACAGCGGGATGGTGTGCGAAAGACAAGGTGCGTATCACGGGCAATCCGGTCCGGGCCGCGTTTTTCCGGCCGGCGCATGACGTCGCGAAACGCGGGCAGGGCCTCACTCTGGCTGTGGTGGGAGGAAGCCAGGGGGCGTCGGGAATAAACCGTGCCGTCGTGGAGGCGCTTCCTTTCCTCGGGGATCTGAAGGATACGCTCAGGATCATCCATCAGACCGGAGCGAAGGATTACGAGACGATTGCGCGGGCCTATGCCGGACATCACATTCCTGCCGAGGTGCAATCCTTTATTGAAGATGTGTCCGCGGTGTACACGGTGGCTGATCTTGTTGTCTCACGGGCAGGTGCAACGACACTCGCCGAGATCACTGCGAGCGGCAGGGCATCACTTTTGATTCCTTTCCCTCACGCCGCGGGAGATCACCAGACCATCAATGCGAAGGTGCTTGTCGATGCGGGGGCGGCGGAAATGATTCAGGAGAGCGCTCTTGACGGGGAGCGTCTGGCTGGTACGGTGAGGAGGTTGATGAACGATCCAGGGAAACTGCATGCGATGGAGGATCATTCGCGGAAGCTCGGCAGGCCCCTCGCGGCGTTCGATATCGTGGACGAATGTTACATGCTGGCCGGTCTATAATCCATGGACGGATTCGAAAAACGGGATTTCATGCGGCGCAAGATACGGCATATCCATTTTGTCGGTATCGGCGGTATCGGTATGAGCGGCATTGCAGAAGTGCTGCTGAATCTCGGGTACGGCGTGAGCGGGTCCGATGTAAGTGCATCGGATATTACCCGGCGGCTGGCATCGCTTGGGGCAAGGGTATGCACCGGTCACCGGGAGTCCAATATGGGCGACGCCGACGTGGTGGTCGTATCCTCGGCGGTCGGAAAGGACAATCCGGAAATCAGGGAGGCGGTGAGAAGAAGCGTTCCCGTTATACCCCGCGCGGAAATGCTTGCGGAACTTCTGAAAATGAAGTTTTCCATCGCCGTCTCGGGGTGCCACGGCAAAACGACGACGACGTCCATGATTGCCACCATCCTCGCCACCGGGGGGCTCGATCCCACCATGGTCATAGGAGGGAAGCTCGCACGAATGGGAAGCAACGCAAGGCTCGGCAGCGGTGAAGTCATCGTGGCGGAGGCCGACGAAAGTGACGGTTCATTCCTTTCGCTCGCTCCCTCAATCGCGGTGATCACCAATATTGACAGGGAGCATGTGGATTACTATGCGGATATCGATGCGATAAAAAACGCCTTTCTCCGTTTCGCCAATACGGTTCCGTTTTACGGCACCACGGTACTGTGCCTTGACGATGCGCACATCAGAGACATTCTTCCGGCGATGAAACGGAGAATAATCACCTACGGCATGTCGGAAGTCGCGGATTACAGGATATCGGACATCCTGTTCGACGGCATGACGTCGCGGTGCACGCTTTCATACCGCAAAGAAATAATCGGCGATATCGAGCTTCAGGTGCCCGGTCAGTTCAATCTGTACAACGCCACGGCGGCGGTTGCGGTGGCGCGGGAACTGGATATGGATTTCTCCATGATCCGCCTCGGTCTGGCTTCTTTTGCGGGTGTCGAACGGCGCATGCAGATCAAGGGTTCCGTTGACGGTGTCACCATCGTCGATGACTACGGTCACCACCCCACGGAAATACAGGCGACGCTTGGTGCAATGCGGCAGGTATGGAACACGCGTTTGATCGTTGTCTTCCAGCCTCACCGGTACACCCGAACGCAGGCGCTCATGGAAGAATTCGCGGGTTCGTTCTGCGGTGCCGATTATGTGATACTGACGGATATCTACGCGGCCAGCGAAAAGGACATTCCCGGTGTCCACTCTCGTGTGCTGTATGAACGAATCAGGAACCAGGGACACGCCGGGGTATCATACATTCCCGATTTTCAGGAGATTGTGCGGCACCTCGACTGTATTGTCAGGCCGGGTGACGTGGTGCTGACCCTGGGAGCGGGCAATGTGTGGAAGATCGGTGAACAGTTCCTGCAGTTGAGGGCTTCGCACGGTGAGTGAACACGCGCTCAGGAAAGAACTTCTCGCACTGATATCTGGCAAAGTGCTCTTTGATGAACCGATGGCACGACACGCCTCGATGGGTGTGGGGGGGAATGCCGATATACTGGTCTATCCGAAGGATGTGGACGAGCTTCGGAAGGTGATAACATTTTTCGACGGAAGCAGTGTTGAGTATTTGCCGATCGGCAATTGTACTAATCTGATAGTGCGGGACGGCGGGTATCGAGGGGCGCTTGTCTCACTTGAGAAGCTGAAACGACTTGAACGGTGCGGGGAGGGTGGCGGTGATGCCATTGTCGCTGCCGGAGCCGGGACGCTGCTTTCCCATGTGGTGGACTTCTCGCTCAAAGAATCCCTGTCGGGACTTGAATTCTGCGCCGGCATCCCGGGCAGTGTGGGAGGCGGCGTCAGAATGAATGCGGGAGCCTGGGGACGGGAGATGAAAGACGTGGTGCACTCCGTCGAATGCATGGATCGCGGCGGGAAGCTCAGTACCGTCGAGAGACCGCATCTGCATTTCGAATACCGGCAACTGCGTCTTTCCCGGGAACTCATCATCACTGGGGCGATGTTCAAGCTCGGACGTGAAATTCAGGATGTCATACGCCGGAAAATTACCGGCGTGCTGTCGATGCGAAGGAAGGAGCAACCGCTCGACTGTCGCAGCGCCGGATGCATATTCAGGAATCCGGCGGGCGGGTTTGCGGGGAAACTGATTGATGAGGCGGGATTAAAAGGGAGACGGATTGGCGATGCCTGCGTATCGGACAGGCATGCGAATTATATCGTGAACGAGGGAAATGCGCGCGCAGAAGACATCATGACGCTCATCAGTATAATTAAGAAAGAGGTGCGGGAACGGTTCGGCGTACTTCTGGAACCGGAAGTGCATATAATCGGAGAAGCCCGTGATTAATTCATTAAAGTCGAAGATGGAAACAAGGAAATACCGCTTCAGGAGGCACTCCGGGATGCTTGCACAGGATGCGCGCCGTGCATTCCTGATTATCGCCGTATGTACCGCCCTGGCGCTTTTTATGATGTATGCCTACAGTTTCATAATGACATCGCCGTTTTTTAGTGTGCGTGAGACAGTGGTGCGGGGCTGCAAGAAAGTGACGGAAAAAGAGATACTGGAGCTTGCCGGGATTGTTCCTTCCACGAATATCATGAGTGTGAACCTTGAAAGGATATCGCGCACTATCGAGACACATCCATGGGTCAGATCGGTGTCGGTGGGAAAGGAATTTCCAGGAAGGATCATCATTTCGATCTCTGAACGGGAGCCGGTGGCGCTTCTGCGTGAGGATGACACGCTCTATCTTGTGGACCGCGAAGGCGAAGTATTCAAGAAGTTCAGTGCGTCGGACAATATCGAATTGCCGGTGCTTGCAGGAATCTATGCCTACGGCCGTGTCGACCGCGAGCTCTTAAAGAAGGCCTTTGAGCTCATCGCGAATCTGTCCGGAAGAAGCACATTTCCCGCCACCAGGGATATATCGGAAATACATGCGGACAAAATCTATGGATTCACCGTGTTCACTAATGACAGAAAACTGATTCACCTCGGCTTCGGCGATTACGAAATGAAGTTCGCTCACCTGAATCGCCTGCTCCGTGATGCAGTTCCTCAGGGGGAGGACGGGGGATTTGTCAAGATCGATCTGGAGAATATGAATCGTGTCATCGTCAAGCGGTGGCGACCTGAAGTTCCGGATGGCACATCCGGCACGAGGAAAACGGCACTGTAGTGTGCGGAGGATAATGAGCTGAATGGTGAAGAAGGGAACGATAATAGTCGGGCTCGATATCGGTACCACGAAGACCTGCGCAATGGTCGGGGAAGTCACCGATACGGGCGGTATCGATATCGTGGGAATAGGCATGCAACCTTCGAAGGGATTGCGCAAGGGCGTGGTAGTCAATATCGACAGCACCGTCGAAACGGTCAAGAAGGCGGTGGAAGAAGCGGAACTTATGTCGGGCCATCAGATACACTCCGTCTATACGAGCATCGCGGGGCAGCATATCAGGGGGCAGAACAGTTACGGCATCGTTCCGGTGAAAGGGGGCGAGGTTCAAGAAGCCGACGTGAGAAAGGCGACGGAGGCGGCCCGTGCCATATCAATCCCCATGGACAGGGAAATAATCCATGTACTGCCGCAGCACTACATCGTTGATGATCAGGACGGCATAAAAGACCCCGTGGGAATGTCCGGTGTACGCCTGGAGGCGAAGGTGCACATAATCATCGGCGCCACCACGTCGATACAGAATATCGCGAAATCGGTAAATCGGGTCGGCCTCGATGTACAGGGTATCGTGCTCGAGCAGCTGGCGTCAAGCGAGGCGGTACTGAGCCAGGACGAAAAGGAGCTTGGCGTGGCGCTTATTGATGTGGGGGGAGGAACGACCGGCATCGCGGTGTATTACGAGGGAAGCATCAAGCACACCGCGGTGCTTCCGGTAGGCGGGATCTATGTGACCAATGACATCGCCGTAGGATTGAGGACACCGGCCGTTGACGCGGAAAAGATAAAGCTGAAATACGGCTGCGCCTTTATACCCCTGATTCCTCAGGATGATATCATCGAAGTGCCCAGCGTGGGAGGCAGAGAGCCGCGGCAGGTATCCCGGCAGGTACTGGGGGAAATAATCGAGCCGCGGATGGAGGAAATACTCGGCCTTGCCCAGAGGGAAATTATACGGGCGGGGTGTGAAGATCTCCTCGCGGCAGGCGTGGTGATTACCGGAGGTACGGCTAACCTTGAGGGTATCGCGGAGTTGGGCGAGCAGATCTTCAACGTTCCCGTGAGAAGAGGATGCCCTGCCGGGGTCGGCGGCATCACCGATATTATTGACAATCCGTTATACGCGACGGCGGTGGGACTGGTTATTCACGGCAGCAGAAGCCGGTCGGTGGAGCATGTACCGGACGGTAGATTACGCAGACTGATTGTTTATATTCATACTATCAAAAAATGGTTTGACGATTTCTTTTAAAAGGGAGGGCATACTATGTTTGAATTAGTGCAGGGCGGCAAAAATACGGGTGCGAGAATCAAGGTGATCGGTATCGGCGGCGGCGGCGGCAATGCCATCAATATGATGATATCTTCGAATCTCTCCGGCGTCGATTTCATCGCCGCCAACACCGATTCTCAGGCACTGCAGGTTTCAAAGGCGCCGATTAAAATTCAGCTTGGTGTGGAGGTCACCAAAGGTCTCGGAGCGGGGTCCGATCCGGAGATAGGCAAGAGGGCGGCAGTGGAATCGAAAGACGCGGTGCGAGATGTGCTCGAGGGTGCCGATATGGTATTCATCACCGCTGGTCTCGGCGGAGGTACCGGAACGGGTGGAGCGCCGATCATTGCGGAAATCGCCAAGGACCTGGGGGCGCTCACCGTGGCGGTGGTGACGAAGCCGTTCCTGTTTGAAGGCAAACGGAGGGAAAAGCAGGCGGAACAGGGGCTCGCGGAGCTGAAAAAGTACGTCGATACCTTCATCGTAATTCCCAATCAGCGGCTGCTCAGTATCAGCGGCAGGAATATGTCGCTTCTTGAGGCGTTCAAAAAAGCGGACGATATCCTGTATCATGGTGTCCAGAGCATCTCCAATCTCATCATGGTACCCGGTCTTATCAACCTTGACTTTGCCGATGTGGAAACTATCATGTCCGAAAGCGGACTGGCACTCATGGGCACGGGAATCGCGAGCGGGGAAAACCGTGCGATTGAAGCGGCGCAGAAGGCGATATCGTCCCCGCTACTGGAGGACAATTCCATTGAGGGCGCCCGGGGCATTCTTTTGAGCATCGCCGGCAGTTCCGACCTGACGCTTTTCGAAGTGAATGAAGCGTCAACGCTCGTTCAGTCGGAGGCGCATGAAGACGCGAACATCATCTTCGGGACAGTACTCGATGATACTCTGGGAGATGAAATACATCTGACCGTCATCGCCACCGGCTTTGACTCGCGGGAAAAGAAGAAAGACAGGGAAGAGACGGTGACCACGATGACGAGCTTCCCCACTTACAAGCGTGATGATATGGCGACACCGGCTTTTGTGCGGCAACAGAAAAAGGAGCGGCCGGTTGAAACCACGAAAGTCATCAAGATGGGGATGATAAGCGACGAAGACGGCTCAGATTTTGAAACGCCGGCTTTCTTGAGAAAACAGGCGGATTAATCCGATACTCGGCGTGATCCGCCGATCCAATGGAAGCTCTGTGCGGGACAAACCGCCCCGCCCTGCCGGTTGAAGAGCCGGTCGACTGTCATAGAGAAAGATCCAACCGGTCTTTGACTGCAGCCATTCTGCACATCAGTTACGGAATCTCCCACAGCACCCCGGGATGACATGTACCTGCAATCAGCAGTGTTTCCACCACTGCAGCTCCCGCCGTTCGGCGGTACATCGCATCCGGTTTCCTCACTTCGCAGTACCGCATCATGCAACCCGCCATTCAGTATTTCCCTTTTTTGTCATCAAGGTCATATTTCGTTGACAGCGATAACGCCGTGATAGTATAAGTCCCGGTAATCAATATTTATTACCAGCCGCGGGACGGAGTCGATTATGACAAGGACCACAGAGGAGAAAAGACAGGAAACAAGAGAAAAAATTATCTCCGCCGCCTGTGAACTGTTCAGCCAGCACGGATATCATGATACGCAGGTTATGGACATAGTCAAAGCGGTGGGGATGTCGGCGGGCACCTTTTACAATTACTTTGTTGACAAGAGGGATCTCTTTGAACAGATCACCATGGAGGGACTTAAAACACTCCGCGTTCATGTCAAGATGCTCCGAAGGCCTGTCGATATTTGGGACAGAGAGGAACGTGTAGCAACTATTCATGAAACCCTGACATCCGTCTTCGACTACGTCGATCAGAATCCCCAGCAGCTGCTGATGCTCCTCAGGGGCAGCTTCGGAGTTGATAAGGAACTCAATATCAATGTATGGAACTATTTCAGGGGATTTGCGGAAGACGTGGCGGAGGATGTTCAGGGATGGATAAATGAAGGGGTTATCGAGGGGGTTGACCCGGTCATTTTCGGCCATGCCGTGGCGGGCATGTGCCTTCAACTCATTCACGGATATCTTGTCGAGAAAAAGATGGATCGTGAACTGATCATCAGGAGCCTCATCACGATAATTCTCGCCATGTTCGAGGTGCACCTTACGGAGCGGGCGAAAAACCTTTACCGGTAGTTTCATACGAGCGGTACCGTTTCGCTTTACGAAGGGGCTCCAGGATACCATCGAAGGAATATGATGCCATCAGTTTTTTCTTATACCGCGTGTGATATGTTTCGTGAAGGGATATCTGTTCCGAAGCGGGTACATAAAACGTGCGGGAAACCCGCACCGACCATGGGTACGATACTGACGGAATGCACTAGAATAACTGAATGAGGGTGTATCATATGATTACAAAGCATCCATCAGGTGAGGAAACGCAGGTCTCTGTCTCCGCGCGCATCGAAGAAGAGCTGCGTATCAAGGAAAGTGTCATCTACTCTTCGATCAACGGCATTGCAATCGGTGATCTGGAGGGGACCCTGACGTACGTCAATGATGCTGCACTTCGGTTGTTCGGTGACTATTCGGCGTCCGAAATTATAGGGAAATCTGCGTTTATCTTTGCCTTCTCGGAGGAACAGGCGACCGCCGTTTTCGAAACCGTTCATAAGAAGGGAAGCTGGGTAGGGGAAATCACAGGAAAGAAAAAAGACGGCTCGCCGATTTTTGTGCACCTGTCCGCAAACACCGTGAATAATGAGAACGGCGATCCAATCTGCCTCATGTGTTCATTCGTGGACATTACCGACCGCAAGCGCATCGACGAAGAACTGCGGATCAAGGAGTACGCGATTGCCTCATCGATCAACGGCATCGGCATCGGTGACTTGCAGGGAAACATCACCTACGTGAATGAGGCGGCGCTCCGGATGTGGGGCGCGGATGATGCATCGGAGGTCCTGGGCAAGTCGGCGCTCGAGTTTGCCGCGTCTGAAGAGGAAGCGATCAGGGTGTATGCGGAATTTATGGAGAAGGGGGGTTGGTCCGGTGAGATATCGGGGAGGCGCAAGGATGGGTCGCCGATCACGGTTCACCTTTCGGCGAGTCTGGTCAAGAACGATCGGGGGGAGCCGATATGCACGATGGATTCCTTTGTCGATATTACTGACCGGAAGCGGATGGAGGAAGAACTGCGGATCAAGGAAAGCGCCATTAAGTCATCCATCAACGGGATTGCCATAGGTGATCTTGAGGGAAACATCACCTATGTGAACGAGGCCTTTGTCGAACTCTGGGGCGGCACTGATCCATCGGAGGTCCTGGGCAAGTCGGCGCTCGAATTCACCCAGTTAGAGGAAGAGGCGGTCGGCATAATCGATGCGGTGCGCGAGCGTGGAAACTGGATCGGTGAAATCACGGGTATTCGGAGGGACGGAATCCCCATCACGGTCCAGTTATCCACCAGCATGGTATATGATGATGCAGGCAAACCGATCTGCATGATGTGCTCCTTTGTGAACGTAACCGCACGCAAGGAAGCCGAAGAGAAATTGCTGAAGGCCTACGAGGATCTTGAAATCAGGATTGAAGAACGCACCAGGGACCTCCGTCAGGCGAATATCAAACTGAAAAAGGAAATCGAGGAACGGAAGACAGCTGAAAAATCTTTGCTGAAGAAGGAGAAGGAACTGGAATTGAAGTCCCTGAACCTGGAGGAAGCCAACACGGCGCTGAAAGTCCTTCTCAAAAGGAGAGAACAGGATAAGGATGAGCTTGAAGAAAAAGTTCTTGCCAATATCAAGGAACTGGCTCTCCCCTATATCGAGAAAATAAAATCATCCCGTCTCAACGATAAACAGACAGTCTATGTTGACGTGCTCGAGTCGAACCTCGCCAATATCATTTCCCCCTTTCTTAAGAAGCTTTCTGCGCAGTATATCAATCTCTCGCCGACGGAGATTCAGGTGGCCAATCTCGTGCGGGACGGGAGATCAACAAAGGATATCGCTGAAATGCTCAATATTTCAGAAAGGGGGATAGAATTTCACCGTAACAATATAAGGCTGAAACTGGGCATCAAGAACAGAAAGACGAATCTGCGGTCGTATCTTCTTTCGTTGACGTAAGGGAGAGCAACAAGTCAATTTTTTTAAGGTTTGAAGTTTGACGGCTTCGTAAAAAGTCAACTGTGACTAACTATCTAAAATAATTAACGATTATGCAATTTATCTCTTGCTTTTCATCATACGGCATGCTACATTCATCTCATAATATCAATGAGTTGAAGGATGACCGCATGATATACACCAAAGACCACAAAACGGGATACCTCTTTGATCCATGGAAACACCTCGGCCCGAAACGACGGAGGCTGATGGAGCAGTCGTGGGCCGGCCTGTTCAGGGAGCATATTCTCTCCGCGCTTCCCGTCCACACGCTTGCCTCCTTTTTTACCGAGGGATTCGGACGCCCCACGAAAGAACTCTATATGGTCCTCGGCGTTCTGCTCCTCCAGCAGATGCATGACCTGTCAGACGAGGAAACCATTTATCAGCTTGCCTTCAACGAGCAATGGCACTATGCCCTTGACATTACCGACGCTTCCGATGACGCCGCCTATCTCAGTCCCAAGACGCTGTGGAACATGCGTACGATTGTCACGGACAATAAACTGGATACCCTGCTGTTTCACCGGATCACGGATATTCTTGTCCGGGCATTCTCGGTTGACACCTCGAAGCAGCGCATCGATTCTGTGCATATCAGGTCGAACATGCGCCGCCTCGGACGGATCGGCATCTTCGCCACCACGATCCATACCTTTCTTGTGAATCTCAGGCGGCAGCACAAAGCGATGTATGAGCAACTTGATCCGGCTCTGAGAGACCGGTATATCACCACGCATGCCCTGTCCTGTTTTTCCCTGGTCAAGCCCTCGGAATCCCGGAAGACCCTTGCGATGGTGAGTGGTGATCTTTTCACCCTTGTGCATGCATTCAAGGAATCCGGGGCTGTCACCGCCATGCACAGCTATAAACTGATGCAGCGGGTCCTGAAAGAACAGTGTGCCGTGAC
>JAPLJO010000175.1 GCA_026388515.1 Deltaproteobacteria bacterium
CAGCGCATAATGGTGCGTGTGAAACACCCGCCGCCGCCATCATCACCTGATCCGGTATCATCGGATGTTGATTTAAACCTGGCCTCCACACTGATGGCACAGTCCACGAACACTTGGAGTGAGGAGTCATAGCTCTTCGCCCCACCTGTTTCATAGTAGTCAAATTCATATCCTTCGTCAGGTTCCGCCGTCAGTGTGACGTTGGTCACCTCTATGTATAATTTATAGTAGGGGGAACCTTTGATAGCGGCCTCGTCACCGATTTTCACCGTCCCGCCTTCGGAGCTGACTTCCACGGTCAGCGAAAATCCCGCTCAGCCATAGGCGTTGTGAAACGGGAGCAGCAGCATGGACGTTGCAATACTGATTACGATAAGGATGAATGACATTCTCCGCATGAGATTGATCTCCTTACTCCGTTATAATGCACTTCACAATGGCATCACCCATTTCCGCCGTGCCGACGACGGTGCTCCCGCGACCCGCGATATCAGGGGTATGAATGCCGCGCCGGATCGTATCTTCCACGGCCCTTTCTATAGCGTCAGCCGCCTCAGTGAGGTCGAAGCTGTACCGGAACAGCAACGCCGCCGAGAGAATTTCTGCAACGGGATTTGCAATTCCCTTTCCCGCAATATCGGGTGCCGAGCCGCCGGCGGGCTCGTAGAGCCCGAATTTATCCCCGTTCAGGCTCGCCGAGGGAAGCAATCCCAATGAACCGGTGAGCATTGCGCATTCGTCGGAGAGAATGTCGCCGAACATATTTGGGCACAGAAGCACATCGAAGCGGCGGGGATGCCGGATGAGCTGCATGGCGGCGTTGTCGATGTACATGTGTTCCAGTTCAACATCGGGGAACTCACCGGCGACGCCGCTCACGACCTCACGCCAGAGCACCATGGTGGTGAGGACGTTTGCCTTGTCGATGGAGGTAACTTTTTTTCTGCGCCGGCGTGCGAGCTGAAATGCCATGCGGGCGATTTGTTCTATTTCTTTCCTCGTATACGACATGGTATCGAAGGCGCGCTCGTCGGGTCCGCTGCCTTCTCTCCCGCGCGGTGTGCCGAAATAGATATCGCCGGTGAGTTCCCGTACACAGAGGATGTCGAATCCGTCACCGACTATATCGGGTCTCAGGGGTGAGGATGCCGCGAGGCTCGTGTATACCCGTGCAGGCCTGAGATTGCAGAAAAGATTGAAATGTTTTCTGAGGGGAAGGAGCGAGGCCCGTTCGGGCTGCCTGTCCGGAGGGAGCGTTTCCCACCGGGGGCCGCCCACGGAACCGAAGAGAATGGCATCACTCCGCCGGCAGAGAGAGAGTGTTTTCGGCGGAAGCGCCTCACCGCAGGCATCGATTGCCTCACCGCCCACGGGGGCACATTCATAGACCAGACCGATATCATATTTCTCCCTTACGGCATCAACGACTTTAATCGCTTCCCTCATCACTTCGGGACCGATGCCGTCGCCGGGGAGAATCGCGATTATTTTCATTCCGGGAATTCCTCGACAGCCGAAAGTGAGGGTTACGCTCCCCTAAAACAGTTTCCTTGTCAATCCCTATTTTCTCCCCGGTGCGACACGTGGTAGCTCATCGCGGGAAAGGCCCCGCAATAGCGTTTGTATCTTGCGGAGATTTATTGTATTGTTGTCACGCTTGAGCGTGGCGCACTGCAAGCATTCCGTGAGGATGCCAGCGCAGAAAAGAAGTGCATGGGAAAGGGGTTCACGTGCCCTATGAGTGATGACAGAATGAGAGGCCCGGTCTGTTACGCGGAAGATGAATCGATCGACCGCCTGCTGAAAAGCATCGTGTCTTCCGTCAAGGATTTCACCGAAAGCCAGCATGAAGTCATCGACCGGCTGACCCGGATTGGGTCAGCCCTTTCGGCGGAACACAACCTCGAGCGTCTTCTCGAGATGATTGTCGACGAGGCGAGGAAATTCACCAGCGCTGACGGGGGAACCCTCTATATCGTTGATGAGGATGAAAAGCATCTGCATTTTGAAATCGTACAGAACGATTTGCTGAAGGTGAGGATGGGAGGCACGGCGGGAAAAATCATCTGGGAACCCGTGGCACTCTATAATGACGACGGCAGCCCGAATCACGCCAACGTGTCTTCCTATGCCGCAATTTCCGGTGAAGTGGTCAACATTCCCGACGTCTACTACGCGAAGGATTTCGATTTCGAAGGGACGCGCACATTCGATGCATCCACAGGGTACCGGTCGACGTCGATGCTCGTGGTACCGATGCACGATCATGAACGCAACGTCATCGGCGTCCTTCAGCTCCTGAACGCCCTCGATTCGTCGGGAAAGGTGATTTCCTTTTCTGCAGAGAGCCGACGGCTGACGGAGTCCCTCGCCTCACAGGCCGCCGTGGCCCTTGTCAATAACCGGCTCATTTGGGATCTCGAGAACCTTTTTGAATCCTTCATTAAAACAATTGCCCACGCCGTGGATGAGAAATCCCCCTATACGGGAAGTCATGGTCGCCGCGTGGTGGATATTACCATGAGGATTGCGAAAAAAATCAACGATATGAATGAAGGTCCCTTCAGTGAGGTCCATTTCAATGACGATCAGATGAACGAACTCAGAATCGCGGCATGGCTCCACGATGTAGGGAAGATTGCCGTTCCGGAATATGTGATGGACAAGTCGACGAAACTGCAGGCACTCTTTGACCGTATCGAGCTGGTAAAGACCCGCTTCGAAGTGCTGAAAAAGGATCTGGAAATCCAGCGTCTCAAAAGCGGAATGAAGGCGAAAAAAGCCGGACAGGGCGGTGACGGCAGTGCACTGATTGAGGAGATGAAAAATGTGGAGGAGGACTATGCATTCATTGAAACGGTGAACCGCGGTTCGGAATTCATGTCCGACGACAAGATCGCCCGCGTGAAAGCAATTGCGGAAAAAACCTGGACCCTCAGTGAAGACCGGCTCCCGCTCATCACCGATGAGGAAACTGAGAACCTCAGCGTGAGAAAGGGGACGCTCACAAAGGAAGAGCGCGATACCATCAACAATCACGCCGCGCTTACTTACGAGATACTCTCGCAGGTGCCCTTTCCGCGGAAAATGAAAAATGTCCCCTGGTATGCCTCGACGCATCATGAATATCTCAACGGCAGCGGATACCCGAAGGGCTTGAAGGGGGACGAGATACCACTCCAGTCGCGAATACTCACCGTTGCAGATGTCTTCGAGGCCCTTACCGCGGCGGACCGGCCGTACCGGAAGGGAAACACCCTCTCCCAGGCGACAAAAATTCTTGGTTTCATGGTGAAGGACGGTCAGCTCGACAAGGACCTGTTCGAGCTCTTCGTCAATGAAAAGGTATTTCTCGAATACGCGAAGACGGAATTGAGCCAGTCTCAGATAGATATGGAATAGAAATGAAGGCGAACCTCCCGGCGAGCCGCGTGACTGCACCGGCGCGCGGGGTTGTCCGTAAGAAAGAATCATGATGCTTTCGATTAACAGCGAGAACCCCCAGATGCGTCTCATCCGCAAGGCGGTGGACACTCTCCGGGACGGTGGAATCATCATCTATCCCACGGATACGGCCTACGGGATGGGCTGCGATCTTTTCAACCGCAGGGCCATCGAAAAAATCTATGAGATAAAGCAGCGGAACGCGAAACAGCCCTTCAGTTTCGTCTGTGCCGATCTCAGCGATATCAGCCGCTATGCCATCGTGACCAACTATGCCTACAAGGTAATGAAGCACTATCTGCCGGGGCCGTATACGTTTATCCTCGAAGCATCGCGGATGGTACCGAAAATTCTGCTCATGAAGCGCAAAGCGGTGGGGATACGGGTTCCCGATAACCACATCTGTCTCACCCTCGTGAAAGAGTTCGGGAATCCCATCATCAGCACGACGGTCACCTCGGCGCCGGGCGAGGCAATGACGGATCCCAACGATATGACGGAGCGGTTCGGAAACCGCGTCGACCTCGTGATTGACGGCGGCATCATGGGGCCGGAACTCTCCAGCGTGGTAAGCCTCGTTGACGACACGCCGGAAGTACTGCGTAAAGGCAAGGGCGACGTGAGCGCATTTCAATAAAGGAAGGATAGTACGCATGACAAAAAAGATGCTCGTCAACACGATTGACGCGGAAGAAAAAAGGATGGCCATCATCGAAGATGGCAGGCTTATAGAATTCAATCTCAGAATGGCAATGCGGGAGCCCATCATCGGCAATATCTTTAAAGGCGTGGTGCAGCGGTTTGAGCGCGGCCTTCAGGCGGCCTTTGTCGACTACGGCGCGAAAAAGAGCGGGTTTCTCTCCCTTAACGACGTGAGTCCCGAATACCTCAAAGAGGGGGGGAAGCTGTCCACAGGGCAGGAGATTCTGGTGAAGGTGCTGCGCGATGAACGGGGAAACAAGGGTGCCATGCTCACCAGTTACATATCACTTCCTGGACGGTACATTGTACTGATTCCGAATAAAAGCATGATCGGCATTTCCCGGAAGATCGATGACGATTCCGACCGGAAGCGGCTCAGGGAATTGATGGAGCAGATAGCCGGAAAAGATGAGGTGGGGTACATCATCCGCACGGTCGGGCTGAACAGAACAAAACAGGAACTGCTCCGCGACTATCAGATGCTGATGAGGCTCTGGAAGGATATTCAAAAAAAGGCGGAAGATGCCAAGGCGCCGGCGCTCATCTATGAAGAAAGCGATTTCGCGATTCAGGCATTCAGGGATTATTTTACCTCCGATATCGATGAAATTCTCGTTGATGACGTGGATTTCTTCAAGAAAATGAGAGACTACTGCCGGGCGGTGTCAGCTCGAAATTTGAGGACGATAAAACTTTACAAGGACAAGATCCCACTCTTCGACAAGTTCGGTGTTGAAAGTCAGATAGTCGAAATCTTTCAGCAGCGGGTGACCCTGAAGTCGGGAGGATACCTGATTATCAATCCCACGGAGGCGATGATCACCATTGACGTGAATTCGGGACGCGGGACGAGCAGGCGCGACGTGGAGGATACGGCCTACAGGACAAATATGGAAGCGGCGAATGAAATCGCGCGGCAGCTCAGGCTGCGTGACCTGGGGGGGCTTATCGTTATCGATTTCATCGATATGAACGATCGGAAACATAATTCGGAAGTGGAAAAAACCTTCAAGAACGCTCTCAGTGTTGACCGCGCCAGGATTCAGATGTCGAGGATTTCCCGTTTCGGCATTCTTGAACTATCCCGCCAGAAAAAGCAGTCGGCGATACAGGAAATCAGTTACGCCGCCTGCCCTCACTGCAAGGGAAGCGGCTTGAGACCTTCCATTGAGTACATGGCGCTCGGTACGTTCAGAACGATAAAATCAAAAGCCGTTGAGGGAAGCGCGTCGGAAATAAAGATATCTCTTCCCTATGAGGTAAGCAATTATCTGCTGAACCAGAAGCGCGGGGAGCTAAATCAACTCGAAAACCTCTACGGCATTAAAATTCATATTTCCGGGAATCCCGACATGGTATGGGGGGATTCCGTGATTCAGATGGTTGAACGCAAGGTGCCGGTGCCGCAGGAGGTCCTGGAAGACGATATCGAAACGGTGCGGAAGGATGAACCGGCAAAAGAAGCCGCCGCAAAGACCGGGGGCAGGGATTCCCACAGAAAGCGCCGCCGTCCGAGAAGAAAACGGCACGCCCATGCCGGGCCTGAAAAAGACGAGCCTGCGAACCCTCCCGCCGGCGCACATGAAGAGACACGCGGTGCCGCCGGGGATCCGGAGCCGCAGACCGATGAGTATATCCACGACACGGATGAGGAAGTCCCTGGTAATGAAAAGGGTGGGAAGGGTATCGTGAAGCGTTTCTATGATCTCCTGAAAGGCTGAAGGTGCGGCGTTCCGCCCGCACGGTTTTTCACGCGTCGCGGCTTATTGCGGCCAGAATTTCCTGGAGAATCGCATCGGCTTTTTCCGTCGGGACCTGGCAGGTGCCCGCCTTTTTGTGACCGCCGCCGCCGTATTTCAGCATCAGGGAACCCACGTTGACGGGAGATGTCTTTGTAATGATGCTGTGCCCGCAGGAGATGACCACGTTACGTCTCTGCACACCCCACATGACCTGGACTGAGATGTTCTGCTCCGGAAAAAGACTGTAGATGATGAAGCGGTTCCCCGTGTAAATTTCTTCGCAGGACCGCAGGTCCGTCACCACGGCATTCCCCCGTGCCGAGGAATGTTCGAGAAGCATTGTTCTGAAGAGTCTGTCCTGTTCGAGATACCGTGCGACACGCTCTTCCACGTCGGGTATGGCAAGTATTTCGTCAATGGACTTTGTTCTGCAGTAGTCGATCATGTCCATCATCATCTGGTAATTGCTGATTCGGTAATCGTCGTATCGTCCAAGGCCCGTCCTCGGATCCATAATGAACGCGAGAAGCACCCAGCCGCGGGGGTGCAGAATTTCTTCGACGGTGAGCTGCGCCGTATCGGCCTTACTCACGGCATCGACGAGATCGCGGAAGAAGGGACCGGGGAAGGTGCGCTCACCGCCGTAGTAGTCATACACAACTCGCGTCGCGCTCGTGGCGGAGGGATCGCTGGCACCGTTGAAATAGCCGAAGGCCTTTCTTTCATGTTCGCTCGAATGGTGATCAAACCACAGGGCGCACCCCGCCATATAGGGAATATTCGTGAGCACATCATTCTCGTTGACCTCGACGATGCCGTCCTGGATATCCTTGGGATGAACGAACTTGATTTCTTCGACGAGCCCCAATTCCTTCAGAAGCACTGCACATCCGAGTCCGTCAAAATCATACCTGGTCAGCAGCCGCATGTTTCGAATCTCCTCGTGTACTAATAGTTTCTTGTAACCCTGCCCTTGATGGGGGAGGCCAGGTGGGGGTGATCCTCTTCAGTGTTCCTTCATCCGCCGCGCCCCTTTGCTTGCCGCACCCCGTGAAGACTGATCCTTTGCCTGGAGCCCCATTTCCCTTGCCCTCATGGCAGCCGCTTCGACCGCATTCATCAGGGTTCCCCTGATTTTTCCATCTTCGAGGGCCTTGATGCCCGCCATGGTCGAACCTCCCGGGGATGTCACCATGTCTTTCAACTGGCCGGGGGTCTTTTCACCGGCGAGGCAGAGCCGGGCCGCGCCGAGGAGTGTCTGCGATGCGAGGCGCAGCGCCACATCACGCGCAATACCAAGCTTCACACCCGCATCGGCCAGAGCCTCGATAATAATGAACACATATGCGGGACCGCTTCCGCTGAGGCCAGTCACGGCGTCCATCAGTGATTCGTCAACGGTCACGGAAATACCGATTGAATTGAAAATTTCCGTCGCGAGTTTCATGTCGCTCTTCGTTGCGTGTGTTCCCCCCGCGAGCGCCGCGGCTCCCTCGCCGATGAGGGCGGGAGTATTGGGCATTACCCGGATAACCCTGGTACCCGGCGGCAGGAGAGACTCGAGAAACCCGAGGGTGATCCCCGCCGCCACTGAAATCAGAAGCGTGGATTTATTGACGGCACGCGCCGACTCTTCGAGCACTTTCCTTATAATCTGCGGCTTTACGGCGAGGATAATGATATCAGACACCCGCACCGCCTCCATAGTGCTCTTCGCGACGGCAACGCCGTGCCGTGTATGGATGAGGTTTCGCCGTTCCGGTGAAGCGTCAAATATCGTGATATGTGTGCGGGGAAATACGGCGCGGTGAGTCATGCCTGCAATGAGTGCTTCGCCCATGTTCCCGCAGCCTATTACCGCGACTTTTTTGTCTTTCCGCATCGTGAACACCTCCCGGAGTATCCGTGCAGTTTTCGCGCCTGCCGCGCAAGACGTCACTTCTCTTAGCGACGGTGATCCAATTCATATCAGATTTACTCATGGAAACTCAAGAATGACGTGAGGGTGACGCTACAATACCCTTGACATTTCATGGGTGAGTCAGTAGTTACATGCCTGATTCTCGTGAGGTGGGTTGCAATCATGTTTGTAATGGGAAATTTTATCAATGCGCTGGCACACGTAATCGGGTTTGCACTCTCGATTTACATGTGGATGATAATCATCAGGGCCCTGCTTTCGTGGGTAAATCCCGACCCGTATAATCCCATCGTGCAGTTTCTCTATAAAACCACGGAACCCGTGCTCTATTACGCAAGGTATTATATCCGCAGGCTCTTCCCCCCGCTGGCCGGTGCGGGAATCGATATCTCCCCGATATTCGTCATACTCCTTATTTATTTCCTCCAGATTTTCCTGGTGAGGACGCTCGTTGAATTTTCCGTCATGGTCAGGTGAAATGGCGGCCGGAGGAGTGACAGGTGATCTTGCGTGAAACGGCTGACGGCGTCATACTGAATATCCACGTGATACCCCGTTCGTCGAAGTGCGGGCTCGCGGGCATCCGGGCAGACGCATTAAAACTGAAAATCACCTCTCCGCCCGTGGAAGGAAGGGCGAACGACGAATGCATCCGGTTGCTGGCGGACACCTTCAGCGTCAGCAGGTCACGGATTACCATCATATCCGGCCACCGTTCGCGTACAAAGAAAGTCGCCATTTCAGGAATCGGGAAGAAGGATATAGAATCCGCACTCGCCGCTCAATAGCGCAGTCTCCGGTCCCCGCCCTATGGAACAGAATCCCCGGCATACGCATGAAAAAGACAAGGCACGCGTCATCAAGGCGGCCGGCATCGTGGGTTTCGCGACACTATTGAGCAGAATCTTCGGATTCATACGGGACATGGTGGTGGCGGCCTTTTTCGGTGCGGGGATGGCGACGGATGCATTCTTCGTGGCGTTCCGCATCCCCAATCTACTTCGCCGGATTCTCGCCGAGGGGGATCTTACGATGTCCTTCGTGCCGGTCTTCACGGAGTACCTGAAGAAGCGGTCCCGGGAAGAGGCGCTCGACCTTGCCGACCAGGTGTTCACGCTTCTGGCAATTGTCCTCACGCTTGTCACCGTGGCGGGTATTGTGTTTTCGCCCGTCATCGTGACGCTCATCGCTCCAGGATTCACCGCGGAACCGGAAAAATTCGGCCTCACCGTCTTTCTCAACCGTTTCATGTTTCCCTACATATTTTTCATATCCCTGGTCGCCCTCGCGATGGGGATACTGAATTCACTCCGTCATTTCGCCGCTCCCGCGCTCGCGCCCGTGGTGCTCAATCTCTCGATGATAGGCGCCGCGCTCCTTCTGAAAGACTATTTCGAGGAACCGATTATCGCACTCGCCATCGGCGTCGTCATCGGCGGCTTCATGCAGCTCGCGATGCAGATTCCGATCCTCGTCAGGATGGGTGTGCGGCTACGGTTCAATTTTCATTTCGACCATCCCGGCATCAGGCGGATCGGCATGCTCATGCTGCCCGCCTTTGTCGGCTCCGCAGTATATCAGATCAATATCTTCATCAGCACGCTCCTGGCGTCATATCTGCCGGGAGGAAGCGTATCGTACCTCTACTACGCGGACCGAATCGTCGAGCTTCCTCTGGGAATATTCGGCATCGCCGTGGGGACCGCCACGCTCCCCAGTTTTTCGGAACATGCCGCCCGCGAGGATTATGAGAAGCTGAAAAAGATGATTTCCTTTTCGCTCCGCCTCATTCTTTTTGTGACCATTCCTGCGATGGCTGCTATTATTGTGCTGCGTGTTCCTATAATATCCGTGCTCTTCCAGCGGGGTGAGTTCGGCATCTCGTCCACCGTGCTCACGGCACAGGCGTTATTGTTCTATGCAGTGGGACTCTGGGCGTTTTCGGGCGTCAGGGTCACCGTCTCGGCGTTTTACTCCCTCCAGGATTCGAAGACGCCCGTGAAGGTGGCGGTGGTGGCGCTTCTCGTGAATGTGTTCATGAGCATGGCGCTCATGGTTCCCCTGAAGCACGGGGGCCTTGCTCTCGCCGTATCCATTTCCTCGGCCGTCAACATTGTACTGCTTCACCTCATGCTCGCACGGAAAATCGGCAGAATTCTGGAGCGCGACTTTTACCTCTCCGTGGGGAGAACCATCCTTTCATCTGCATTCATGAGCGCAGTTCTCCTCGGCATTGTCTATCTCATGGGATGGGACACTGCGGGACCTTTCCGCGAACGGTGTTTCATTCTGTTCGTGGCGATTACGGCGGGACTCGCCACGTTTGCGGCCTCCTCCATTCTTCTTAAGAGTACCGAGATGACCGCGCTCGCCGATATGATTCGCCGCAGGCTTGCACGCGGAGGCGGGAACGCCGGGAGGCAATAGGGGGATTCATCGGCAGGCCGTTGAGAAATCGTTATGTTTCAGCTTGTTATAAGGGTTGAACCGCCTCAATTATCCTTGAATTCTATGTGCTGATGTGTTAGGGAGTCTCACTCTGACAACCTCATACAAAGGAAACCTGAAGGGCCATGCTTGACAGTAAATATCTGAGGGAAAATCTGGAGCGCGTAAGTGTGAAGCTGGAGGCGCGCGGGCAGGATTTCAACCTCGGTCAGTTTTCCCTTCTTGATCAGAAGCGAAGGGATATATTGCGGGAAGTCGAAACGCTTCGGAACGAGCGGAATACCGTTTCGAAGGAAATCGGCAGACTAAAACAGCACGGGGAAGATGCTTCGGGAATTATTGAAAAGATGGGCGCCGTATCGTCGCGCATCAAGACCCTCGATGACGATCTCAAGGAAACGGAAGCAGGGCTCCATGAGCTTCTGCTCACCATTCCGAACATCCCACACGACTCGGTGCCCCGTGGCGCCGGTGCGGAGGACAACCCCGTCGTGCGGACCTGGGGCGGCAAGCCCCCGTTCGATTTTGCACCCAGACCACACTGGGAGATCGGCGAGGAGCTTAAGATACTCGATTTCGCGAGGGGGTCGAAAATCACGGGCGCGCGGTTCACACTCTACACAGGCCTCGGGGCGACGCTGGAGCGGGCGCTCATCAATTTCATGCTTGATCTTCACATCCGGGAGCACGGCTACATGGAAGTGCTGCCGCCCTTCATGGTAAACCGGGACAGCATGACAGGCACGGGGCAGCTTCCGAAGTTTGAGGAAGATCTATTCCGGGTGGCGGGCACGGACTATTTTCTCATCCCCACGGCGGAGGTGCCCGTGACGAACATACACCGGGATGAAATCCTCGAGGAGGCAGCGCTCCCTATTCACTACGTTGCCTACACACCCTGTTTCAGGGCGGAAGCGGGCTCCTATGGCAAGGACACGCGCGGCCTTATAAGGCAGCACCAGTTCAATAAAGTCGAGATGGTGAAGTTTACGAAACCGGAATCATCCTACGACGAACTGGAGGCGCTTACACTGAATGCCGAGGAAGTATTGCGGCGGCTCGGCATCCATTACCGGACCGTGACGCTCTGTACGGGGGACCTCGGGTTTTCTTCGGCGAAGACCTACGACGTCGAAGCATGGATGCCCGGGCAGGATGCCTACCGGGAAATATCGTCGTGCAGCAACTTTGAGGATTTCCAGGCGAGGAGGGCGGGAATCCGTTTCCGCCGCAGTGAGACGGGGAAGGTGGAATTTGTACACACCCTGAACGGCTCCGGTCTTGCCGTGGGGAGAACAGTTGTTGCGATACTCGAGAACTGCCAGCAGAAAGACGGGAGCGTCGTCATACCCGGCGTCCTGGTACCCTATTTGAATGGGGTTGACAGAATCACCCTGCACGGATAGACTCCGCACCCCCGCCGGGCAGACAGTACAAGATCGCCGTTCCCGGCAGGACATATAAAAAAGGCGGCACAAAGGAATTATCGTACAATCATTCGGAGGGATGGCCGAGAGGTCGAAGGCGGCGGTCTTGAAAACCGTTAACCGAAAGGTTCGCGGGTTCGAATCCTGCTCCCTCCGCCAGATACGCACACGCGGAGAGATGGCTGAGAGGCCGAAAGCGATCGCCTGCTAAGCGATTGTACGCCTGATAAGGGTGTACCGGGGGTTCGAATCCCCCTCTCTCCGCCACTTTTTTTGAGTGCGCCCATAGCTCAGCTGGATAGAGCGTCGGACTACGAATCCGAAGGTCGAAGGTTCGACTCCTTCTGGGCGTACCAATAAAATCAAGGGTTTAGGCGTTAATCGCCTGAGCCCTTTTCTTTTTGGTTGCGTCTGGGTTGCGGAATGTTGCATCGTCGAGCCTATCAACTGCCTCTTTATTTCCTTCTGGTGCAAGGTGTCCGTAGATGTCCACTGTGACCTTGATGGAGTGGTGTCCGAGTTGATTTCGGACGTATGCCAGCGACTCTCCCGCCTGTATCAATGCGCTCGCGTAGCTGTGTCTCAAGTCGTGAATACGTATCTTCCGAAGTTTCGCTTTTGTAAGCGCGAGGCTAAAAACCCGGCTTCTGAAGCAGTCACCGTCCATGGGGGTCCCGACACTTGAAGTGAAAATCCAATCTTCCCGGTTTTCTAATCTCTCAACTTTGCGGCTCTGTTTCATGTTGAAAAGTGTTTCCGTCAACTGTCTTGACATATCTACCCGCCGGGACTTGCCGCTCTTCGGGGTGCCAATTTCTCCCCGTACCATGTTTCTTTGAATTGCGATGAAGCGCCCGTTGAAGTCAACATCACCCCACTGCAACGCGAGGGCTTCACCTAAACGCATCCCTGTACGAGCAAGCGTTAAGACCAAGGGGTAATAGTGCGGGAAGCGTTTCTTGAATGTTTTAAGTAAAATTGACAGTTCTTTTCTTGTTAATGGTTCAACGTCAAGCTGGGGACTCTTTGATTTGATCAGTTTTCCTAATCGGTGAGCGGGATTTGCCGGGATAACTTCATCATCAACCGCATGGCTTAGAACCCCGGACAATACTATTTTCATATGGCTTATCGTACTTGTTGCAAATCCCTCATTTACTTTTGATAAGAGGAAATTTTTTATCATCGGGCGGTTAATTTCATTGACAGCTATGTTTTTGAATACTGGCAAAACGTGCTTGTCGAGGATAATTTTATAATCCCTTTCCGTCGAAGGCTTACAGGTCGCCGGGACTGACAAGTTAATCCACCCGTCCGCATAATGCCCGAAGGTATTCACCTCATCTTCCTGCAGGAGCTTCATATCTCCCAGCGTCAATTTGGCCCCGATTTTTTGCGCTACCTCAAGCGCGAGCCGTTTATCCTTTCCAATCTTCTTGGCTTTGCGCCTGCCGTTGTGGTGAATGTATATCCACCACTCACCCGGAAATCTTTCTTTGACTTTTACTCCCATGATCACCTCCGGGGCTAAAATGGTGTTAGCATGTTAACCGTTACTGCTCTGAATCTACTGGGTATGCAGTGATTTCATCGTTGATCTCATTAAGCAACTTCTTGAGGCCCGCCACCCCGTCCGAGGTAAATGTTACTTCTTTGTCTTCGGGAAGCTGCCCGATCACTTCACTTAAAAAGGACGCCTTTTCAGATATAGTACCCATGTTTCACCTCCTTGTGGTGTTGAAAAATAAAATGCCTGAAGACTTCCCCGGAGCATGATCGATCCGCTGATAACGTCACCGCTATCAGTATCTTCAGGCATTCTATAGGTTCGTATTATTGTCATTCTGATCATGCTGCGGGTGTCCTTCGTGACTATTTATATATCTATCAATCAAACATATCAACAATTATTCTTGATTCATTGAGAGCTACGCATTATAAAGGCCGCCATGGAAAGAAAAATGTTTGCTACACGAATTGAGCCCGGCCTATTGAAACAGTTCAAGATACTCGCCATTAGCATGGATCGCCCCATGAACAGCATCCTTGAAGAGGCGATGAAGGACTTCATCAAGAAGCACGGCGGAAAGTATCCGATTCAGCACAAGCTCCCTATTTGAAGAGGCCGGGGCGTGTAAATGTGCGGGCGTGCAGGGGCGCAGGGTCCACATGACCCCCCCCACCCCCTCAATGGTGCGCTCTTGGAGTCCCCCCACCTTTCTTGCTCTCCCCTCGCACATATGGCTTTGATCTCCATAATTAAAGCACCCCCCTCTGTTTCTGGATAGGAGTCCCCCTGAAAAAATTCCCGGTAAGGTTCACTCCCTTTTCGGTGGTCAGAAATATCCTTTCGTGATACGATAATGCCAATGAAAAAGACACCATCCCAGCCTGAACCCTCGAAATATCCAGAGCCGACGCCGAACGGAGAACGGATAAAAGCTCAACTGAGAGCCTTACAGGGGAAAGCGACACCGTTCGACGAGAGCAAACGCCCGGACGATCTGTGGGGACAGTATCAAAAGGCGGTTCTGACTGTACACCTGCCGAAACGGTAACACCCTATGGAAGACGAAAAGAAAGACCATCAATCACAGGCGTCGAATCAGCAAGTGCAGACATTTCCAAGCGAGCGGTTGAAATTGATGCGAAAGAACACGATAGTACTGCCGCCGGACTCCAAGAGAAAGCCAGCGGAGACGTTGGGGGATCAGTACGTCGAGGAGCTTCTAAAAGTCCACTTGCCATATCTAACCGTCCACAAACCGGAGTAACACCCATTTAGTTTAAAGACACATTGTAAAAGGGGGGCAATAATGCAATTTAAAAAAATATTTTTATCTCTGTGTCTCATCTGTCTGATCTCAGCTTGTGCAACTACTGAAAAATATGAAGCGGCCTTAAATTCGTGGGTCGGTTCAGACATCAACGACCTTGTTTATTCATGGGGATATCCAGACTCTTCATTTGATGCACCAAACGGCAATAAGGTTTATATGTATTCACAAGGCGGTAGTTTTCAAATGCCAACGACATACAGAACAACAGCAAATGTTCATGGCTATGGAAACACCGCTTATGGGTCCGCTACTACCAGAGCATATGGCGGCCAAACTCTGAATTTATGGTGCGATACTTACTTTGAAGTAGATTCATCTCAAAGAATCGTAAGATGGAGTTGGGAAGGCAATAGATGCGTGAGTGAATAAATCCGTTCACGGCCTTTTTATTACTCAGAAGCGCTTTCTTCCTTCGCCCCTTACCCTTTACCCTCCCGGAGAATAAAAATCGTTTTTAGGGCTCACAATGCCGCGTGAGAAGGCCTGTCTCGATATTTTTTAAAGGGGTCGATACCCGCTCTTCTCCCTTTGAGCTTCGGGTTCTTTCCGAATCTGTACGGGAAGCACTCGCAATCCGTTGTGGTGCAGTTAAAAACACCGTCTGATAAATCACCTTGGCAATTTAAGCAGAAGCGCCGGAAGGTCTTCACAGATACACGCTTATTCCTGAAGGCATGGAAAGGGCACGCCTCAAAGCCCGGTGATCCGTCAGCGTCGCAACTCTTTACCGATTCGTGGCTTCCAGTACATCTTAAGCAGTACCGCCGGACCGCCTGCTTGGGTCTTAGCACATTAGGATTATTATTCATCGGTCTTCAGGAAAGCCTTGAGCCGTTCAGGATCATCTCCCAAGTACCGCAAACACTCAATGAGCACCTGCTCCATATAGACAGGGCGATTCAGTTCAGCCGCTACACTTGCACAGGCGGCTTTAAAGTTTTCACGGACTCCCGGCGGAATATTTGATACGTTTATTGCACTATTTTTCATGGTTCAACCTCCTATGGGTAATGTTAGTAATATTCATGCTGATATTCTATATATAATATCTTGTATATCAAAGGCGTTGCCACAGAGCGTTTCTGAAAAAAAAGATGATGAGAGGGGCTTAAGTGAGCGCGTCGGCATCGGGCGTGTATCAATCATCGTAATAATCTCTCCGGCCCTTTCTTTCTCCCGGTACATCTCGTGACGTTGTTTCCACCAAATACCCGTTGATTTTTTCCAGCCAAACTTTCTTTTTCATAACTCCGGTCCGCCTGTGCTGATTGATTTGGAGGCACGCCACATTGTCCCCGATATTAGGGAATCGTTTAATTAAAAAGGCGGCATCTGATTCCTGTTCCACGAAGGAAGAATCTCGGATTTCGCCGAAGTCTGAGCCGTCGCCGGTCATTTTCTTTGTGTGGCAAAGAAGAAAGATAATAAGATTCTCACGAACAGCGAGAAGTTTCAGACGACGCACTATACTGCCAATCTCAAGGGAAGGGCTCTTGGTGCGGGCAATATCAACCACGTAATGGAGATGATCGATCTGCACTATGCGGGTGTGATATTTTACTTTGCTTTCAATAATCCGGGCCTCAAGCCAGTCCAAGTCCGCCGTTTTTAATATCTTCGGAACGTAAAGGAGAGGAAGCTCATCCCCAAAGCAGGAGAGGAACTGACGCGGGGGTAACTCGAATGAGAACCACAGCGAAAGGACATTCTGGTCAAAGAAGTTTTTCGTCAACGTTTGGGAGAATAAGCTCTTCCCGTTTTTTGTGGGTCCACTGATGACACACAACTCACCGGGCATGAAGCCGCCACAATAATGATCCAGCGATGGGATTTTGCTTATCACTTTAAACAGGGCTTTCTGGTTTTTTTCGACATGCTCTTTCATTTCAAAAGAAGAAATTACTCGGTCCTCACCAGCATATTCACTAAGGTTGATTAGTTTCATCGTAACCACTCCGGCAGTTTTGATTTGTAAAGCTCCCGCAGCTTTTCCATGTCTTCCTCCATCAAATACCGAGCGAGCGCCCGTGTGTTCTCATCTGGTGCGGTTATCGCTATTTCCGACATGAGGCCGATATAACTCGGTAGAAATTCAATATCGTCTTAGATCTCGCGCTCCCATTGTTCCTTGAGTTCGGCTTTCCAGTCGGTAGGGGAGTGATCCCCGTTAGCTTCTATCCGGGCCAGCATGTCCCGATATACAGGCTCAAGCTCCGGGTCTTTGGCGTGCTGGTCATACAAGGCCGCCGCCTTATTGTAAGTCATGGGGTCCATGGGCATCTTTCAAAAGCTCCGCCTCGTCGAGGTACTTCTGAAAATTCGCCTTTCTGAAAAGCGTTGCAGGGTGAAAGTATTTGGGATTCTCCCTGAAGTAGGGGTCCTTTGACTTCGTGTCAACGACCCGACAGCATTGATAAACCGAGGCCCCTTCTTTTAACCGGGCTTTTATATCGTGGTCTGTAGTAATGGGTCTGAGTCCATTACGTCCGAGTATCTCAACTCGCTTCTCGTTTAAGAGGTCCAGTATTTCCTTGATCCCCTCTGACAAAGGGACCTTTTCGTCACCGTGGTGACGGATTAATATGTTATTTCTTTCTATAGATATCTTAGATATCTTCTTAGATATCTTCTTATCATTCTTGTTTGTGGTTACTTGTTGGTTAGTGGTTGGTTGATTTGATGGTTGCTCGCCCCCACCGTTCCCTTGATAAATAGTCCAATTAACAATAGAAATAACTGAGAATTTGTTGGTTGATTTGATGGTTAGATTATCGGCTTTTTTCAGAAGTTCAACACTGGTGCGGATTTCCTGCTCTGATAAACCCAATTCCTTTGCCGCCGCCTTTCTCCCGAATATAAATTGTCCGGGGTGTAAGATGATCTCCTGATAGCCTACTGATTTGCTTGTGCTCACTGTGCGATGCCTTTAAAAGGCAATAGCTCCAGAAGGCCCACAGCTTGTGATTCTTGAGCCAGCCGCTTGATAATACCTTGCGATGGAATTTGACGAATCCTGTTTCCATTTGGTCTATTTTATGGGCTGTGCGGGAACATCATTCTTTTTACGTCGCTCCGCGAGCGCCATGTTTTGCACGACAGAAAGATATCTCTTCCGTGCATCTTCAAATTCCTTGCAGAGTAACAGGATTGGGCCCTCGCCGGTTTCGACCTCCACCCATCCCGGAACATAGACAATTGAATCTTTCATAACCCCTCCAAAATATCTTTGATCATCTTGTCTGTCTGACTTTCGCTGACGGCGAATTTTTCTAAAAAAGAATCAATGTCACTGAATTTTACGAGCACCGTACCGGAGGGAAGCCGGGAGTGTTTAAGGCCTTTTCCGAACCAGCTTCGGAGTGTTCTCTCAGATCTACCGGCATGCTTTGCCCCGGCCTTAACCCCGCCCCATCCTGCTGTGGTTCCGTGCTCAGTCATCGGCTTGTGTCTCCACGGGGAATAATTCTGTTTCTGGTAGAAGGGGCTCCGTAGTAATCCACGGCAAAGCTCCTTAGTGAGTGCTCGGCTTTTCTTCCCACTCAATTTCTCCCGGCTTCAAACCCAGCGCTTTTGCCAATTTATTTTTTTCATCGTTCGTCGGCGTGCTGAAGCAATTCTCAATCAAAGATATCCGGGACTGGTGAACGCCACTCGTTCTGCTCAATTCCCATTGAGAAATCCGCTTCCTGAAACGAAGCTCTCGTAAGTCCATTTTCAAATCCTCCGTGGTGTCAGTTTCGTTTTCTTCTGCCTTGATGCGCAGTATAGTTATTAATAAAGACTTGTGGAAGATGTTGTCAGGGTTACTACTAAGTATGCTTATAGGTTACATTCTGGCGGTGCGTTGAATTTATAGGAGAGAGGGCGGGGGGATTTAGAAAACCGATTATCAATCATTCATTGGATAGATGGATTTTAAATATCTGAGGTTCTGTTGAGCTTTTTTATCGGGGTGCTCTTTTCGATAGTGGCGGCTCTTAGCAACAAAATAACATCGCCTTGAACAATATTTTGCTTTTTTCTTCCGACCTCCACTTAAGGGTAGGCCGCATAACTCACAAACTTTGCCTGTGAAAAATACGTCTTTATTCTTAAGATTGCTTTTACGTATTAATTCTTCTTTGAACCCCGATAGTCCCGATGCGTCCCATATAACATTGCATGTCTTTAATAATTCATTGAGTCTTGCAAGAGGGATATTTCTTGCCGCAGTCCGTTCCTTTTTCCATATTGTTCTTTCCGCATCCGGTAAATTCCCGATCAACTCTTTAAACTCTTCCTCTTCGATATTATGATGTTTTATGTATCGTACTATTTGATTTCTAATCGTCCTTAGTTTTTTCCAAAACTTATTTCTAAGCTCATTCGTGATTGAAAGTTCTTTTTCGAGGTCATCAAGACAAGGAACCATATGCCGCCAGCCATATTCAAAATATTCATTAATCAGATTTAATTGCTTTGCGTGTGAGCCCTTGGATGTCTTTTGGGGATTTATCTTCTTTGAAGTCATGCCGCACACTCCTGTCGTGCTTCCTGTTCGAGTTATCCGG
>JAPLJO010000168.1 GCA_026388515.1 Deltaproteobacteria bacterium
CGGACGCGGGTTCGACTCCCGCCGCCTCCACCACTTAAAATAAGTAATATCAAGTAGTTATTCTGTTTTTGCACCCTCTTTTTTCAGGGTCAGTTCAGGGTCAAAATTTATTACTTTGTTTGTGTCTCTGTAGATATTTCTCAGATCATCCGACTCCATATTAAAATATCTCTCGAACGCCTTATTTGTACTGTGCATTGTCGCTCGTCTTATTTCTTCCGGTGTTCGGAGACGCTTCTTTAAATAAAGTATAAAATTATTATTCTAACCCAATTTGTCTTATGTTTACTCAGATGACTTGAATCGTAATACTTAGAATTAAGGCCAGAATGGTGGACGTGAGATGAGATAGATTTTAAAAAAGTATTTTTATAGTTAATTACGAATGAGATAAAGATTCTTTGCTAGTTTTGAAAATACAGTCGACAAGTCTAGTACAACCCGATGTAAATCTAGCAAGTATTTTAAGTTGATCTTCACATGTATGGCTTATTATTCGGTCAGGATAAGTAATCATATGAGATACTTCACCCCAGACTTCTTCCATCATTGTTCTAACTTGTAATTCTGCAGTAATTTTTGTTTTTTGATTGGCTTCAATAACATAATGAATGCTTGTGTACATTGAATATCTTGACTCTGTTTTAATACCATATCTTTTAAATAACTGTTCATATTCTATATCCCAGCAAGTTGCAATTGGTCCTTTAATTAATTTGTATTTGTGCTCGTTAAGTACTTTAATAATAAGGGGATTCATATGTTCAATTTGATCAGTATGAAGATGTAATATTCTAATTCCAGCTAAATCGTTTATCTTTGAAAATATGTTTTCTTTCGTAATGTGATTTTTATTACCTTTTGCTTTTTCTTGCAGTAGTATTCTAATAAGTTTGTTCCTTAAATGCTCACGATCTTTTAATCTGAATTTAATGAAATGAATATATTTACACAACTGAGGATCTTTTCCTAAATGTAGAATTAGACCCTCTGCGAATTGCTCAAATAAATGTTTATTATCAACATAATGTTGTACTGCTTCATCAATCTGTAGGTTCTCTATCATTGATATTGATATCTTCTGGTTCTTCATAACTACTCGTCTTTTACTCTTCTAAATAGCTTTTTTTTTGCAAGCGTTGAAATAGAAGCTTTTCTTATAATATTTTCTGCAATTTCATTAAATGCATTTAATGCTTGTAATTTAAGATAATCAGCACCCTCACGTGCTTTTGACAAAGGTACACCTTCTGTTTGAGCTATTTGAACTAACGATCCAAAATCTTTTATTTGACCGAGGTTTGATGTGCTTGCCGATTCGGCTGCAAGATCAGAATCAACTTCACGTAAAACGCTAATCAGATCAGAATGTATTTGCCGTTGAATATGCCCAAGATAGAATCTCGATTTCTCTGCCATTTTTTGACCATATGTTTTAAAACGTTGCGGAATATAGCCTAAAAATCTTGGCTTACCTTTAAGTAAATACAAACCATCCGGAGCCAAATCAGTTATTGTTTCCCAATCAATTATCCACCTTTTTAATGACTGACCAAGAGTACTCAATGCTCTTACTGAAAAAAGATCGCACGCAACAGGAACAATAAAATAATCGCAATCTAACAATATGACTCGATTAAGGGGGCCGATATTTGGTCCTGTATCATATATTACATAATCAAATTTGTATTTAATAATAAGTTTGTTTATAAGATTACTCAACGCTGTCGTGGCTTTGATGCCTATTATCCTGCGTTTAAAGCAATCTGTCCAAAAATCCGCTAAAGACTGTTCAAATTCAGATAATCTTATATCACCGGGTATAATAAATAAATCATTAATGACGGTTTCGAATGGTTCTATTATGTTTATCGAATTTCCTTCATCTATTAATGGTTTCAAAGCACTCCATACGGTACGACCTTTTGGTGTTTCAGATTCTTCCAATAAACTATTTACAAAATCATCTGGGAAAAAATATGAAGTAAGATTGCATTGCGGATCAGAGTCTACTAACAATACTCTTTTCCCCTTGCTTGCAAGTGCAGCACCAACATTAACTGCAATTGTAGTCTTTCCTACACCACCCTTGTGATTATAAAAGGTTAAACGCGTTGCTTGTGAAGTCATATTATATCCTTAATCATAATCAGTACCTATGACTCGTTTTTTTTTGGCTCTCCGCGATCTAGATTTTAATGCCACTGATTTAGCAAGAGCTCGATCTGGCAGTGCCTCGACATATTGCTCGCCCATAGCACTTAACTGTTTAGAATTGCCAGGTGCTTGAGCAAGGTATCCACTCTGTGTAGCGTTATTGACTACATATGCAGTATTTGCAAACTTACGCTGAGCAGCTTCGGTGTTGATATTTGATATATCACTGGTTTTAAAATGTCTCACATCTCTATAGTGAGCTAAATAATATGATAGACAAACAACTCTCTCGACATCTGTTTCTGGTTCTTTCTCCATTATAAATTCTTTCGGAGAAATCTTAACATGATTAGTGAACGAATGTTCACGTAATGTTTGTCGTGTATTTGGTCGGTCTGATCTAATGAAAGCCGAAGATTTATCTTGTTGCACATCCACTTCAAAAAATGTCATCAAAGTTCTTAAAATTTTGTATCTTGCTTCAACATCCAATTTTAAAAGAGCATCTATGACTTTACTTAAAACCTGTTGCTCTTCCCATATTTTATTATCTACTTCACTAAGATTTGATTGCTCGTCCATAGCAATTATAACTCCTTTTTTATCAGTTAATGCCCCTCGTTACTTTTCTTCCTTAATTATATAATATAATTTAGCATAACTTAGTTCTAATTGCACTTGCTGCTTTTCTAGTTCCAGTTTAGTTTATAAAGTAATTACTGTATTTATACCACCTATAGACAAATTTAATATAATATTCAATTTAAAACTATATTTGCAAGTATAGTAATAAGAATTATTTAAATTAACCTATTTATTATTCTCAAGCATTTATTTTTCATTGAAGAATCTACCCTTTCAGACGCATTGCGCGTTGTTTCAATCGACGCGTATCGAAATTCTCTTACTCCGCTTTTTGGGGCAGAGGCTGCCGGGCATCAGGGCTCACATCCTGAGCGGGTTTTTTAACCTCCCGGCCGGCTTCGGCGGGCTGAGCAGAACTTGCATTATCCCGAACATCTGGTTCAGTCTTTAATTGCCTCAAATCCGTCCCTTCGTGTTTTCTTCCCCAGGCTCTCCCCTGAAGGTTTCGGCATAGATACTCCAGAGCGTGACAAATATCCCTGCGATGATCGGTCCCACGATAAAGCCCACGATGCCGAAGAGGCTGAGCCCCCCGAGGGTACCGAAGAAGATGAAGAGCTCGTGCAGTTGCGTGTCCCTGCCGACCAGCGTCGGCCGCAGGAAATTGTCCACGCTTCCCACGAGGATGCCGCAGAAGATGAGAAGGGCCAGTGCTTTTGCAATGTATCCCGATAACGCGAGAATGATGACCGCGGGAAACCATATCAGTGCGGACCCCACCATGGGAATCACGGATAACACCGTCATAATCATTCCCCAGAAGACCGCGTTTTCGATTCCCGCCACCCAGAAGGCAAGCCCCGCGAGACCCCCCTGGATGACGCCTATCACCGAGGAACACAAAAAAAAGAAATATGAAATTAATAGTGGAAAGCGTGAGCGCCGAGAGATTCTTAAAGAGCAGACTTCCCGCCTGGCTGACCACTTCCCCCGCCTTCTCAAAAATGAAATTATTGTATTTGATGAGGACATCGTGAAAGGGCAGTGATTGAATGGATCCATTAAGGGTGGGCGACTGGTTCATCCACTGCTCCAGCCACAGTGGTACGGCCTCGCTGATGGTGATTGCCTGCCCGGCGACCATGACGAGGATGACGACGAGGGGAAGAAAGATCGCAAAAAAGATAAATGCCATGGTCATGAACGAGGCCGGACCTTTCCGCCCCTTGAAATATGTCTCAAAGCGCTTCTGCACCGGTTGTGTGATTGCCGTGAAAATCCCCGCGAGCAGGATGACCACGATGAACTGGCGAATCATGTAAAGAAAAATGATGGAAATGAGCACTGCCGAAAATATCAGGACGGCTTTATTCAGTTCGATGCGGTTCATAATGTGTATTCTCCCATTATTTCATGCCGGATGCTCGTCTCTCCCCGTTGGTCATTCAATTGCGGAGCACAGACTACTCAGTAGGTCAATACCACGCCGCCGTCGAAGAGGAGATCGCCCCCCACGAGATACTTCGCGTACCGTGAGAAGCCGAAAATGAAGAGATTGGCCACTTCCACGGGAGACATCATTTCTTTGACACGGGATTTTCCCATCATGACGTCCGTCACGACCGCCTCCGGGGTAATGCCCCTCTGCGCCGCCTGTGAGGGAATCTGGTTGAGGGCGAGCGGTGTCTTCACGAATCCCGTGCTCACGGTGAATGCCCGGATATTTCCACCGCCTTCCGCCGAGATTGACTGCGCAAGCGCGCGGAGTCCGAACTTGGTGATATTGTAGACGGGTTTGTTCATGGTGGTGATGTGCGCGTGAATCGAGGCCATGTTGCCGATGACCCCGGTACCGCCGGCGCTTTTCTTCATATGCGGGATGGCGAGCTTCGAGAGGTAAAAGGGCGCCCGGAGCATGATACGCTGCATGAGATCGTATTTTTCCATGGGGAAATCTTCGATTGAATTGATGTGCTGGATGCCGGCGATATTGGCGAGGTACTTTATCGTGCCGAGCGCTGCGGCTTTCGCTACAGCCCCTTCGATATCGTTGTCTTTCGTGAGGTCCGTTCTGATGAAGACCATCTCTCCGCCCAGTTCGCGGGCGATTGCGGCCGTCTCCTCGGCCGCCTCTTCGTTGATGTCCAGCCCCGCGACGAGAAGGTTATTTGCCGCCGCCGCCACCGCCGTCGCCCTGCCGATGCCAGTTCCCGCCCCGGTGATGATGCAGACGTGACGCCTCTCGAAGTTGTCGTCCTTCAGAATCAGCATATCCTCGCGCCGCAGCGCCGGTTCCCTGATTTCCATGATGCTCCCCGATTTCCTTTTTTTCGTGATGCCGTTCGTACGTATTCCGCAATGGTACCCGTTTCAGTCGTAAAATGAAAGCGCGAATGACCCGCAACGGAGAATGTGGACTTTTTTACGAAGCCATCCCTCAAGACCCTTGAGAGTGGGGGGGTGCCGTGGTATTGTATAATCCCCATGTCAAAAAGGATACCAGGACATGAAAAAACTCACCATCGCCACCTATAATGTGAATTCCATCCGTTCACGGCTTCACATCGTCATTCCGTGGCTCGAAAGGTATCGTCCCGATGTGTTCTGTATGCAGGAGACGAAGGTGGAAAACGATAAATTCCCCGCCCGCGAATTTCATGAGGCGGGCTACCATGCGTGGTACTACGGCGGGAAACGGTATAATGGTGTCGCCATCGCCTCTCTCGAAGAGCCGAAGCGGGTTTCCTTCGGTCTCGAGGATGGTGAATCCGCCGATGAGGACCGGCTGATCCGCGCGGACTATCGAGAGGTTTCAGTGGTGAACCTCTACGTGCCCCAGGGGCGGGAGCGGGAAAGCTCCCATTTCCAGTATAAACTGAAGTGGTTCTCCCGCCTTCGTGCCTGGCTTGATTCGAACTACACATCGGCAAGCCCCCTCGTCTGTACCGGCGACCTCAACGTGGCGCGGGAGTCCATCGATGTCCACGATCCCAAAAGGCTCCTTGGTCACGTGGATTTCACGCCTGAGGTGTGGGAAGTATTTGATGAGCTTATCGCGTGGGGTCTCGTGGATGTCTTCAGAAAGCACCACCCCGGGGAGGCCGGACAGTTTGCCTACTTTGACTACCGTACGCCGAAGTCACTTGAGCGCGGACTGGGCTGGCGTGTCGATCATATCCTGGCGACACCGGTCATGGCGAAGCGCTCCGTTGATTCCTTTATAGATCTGGAGCCGCGGCGGGCGGAAAAGACCTCGGACCACACCATCATGGTCGCCGAATTCAAATTATGAAGAGAATACTACCGACACACGACAAAGAGATTTCTCTCAGGGCAGCTCTGCCCGATGAGGTGCGCGCACGATGAAGAAAAAACAAATCGGCATCGCCCTGGGGAGCGGCTCCGCCCGCGGCTGGGCGCATATCGGCGTGCTTCGTGCGCTCAACGAGATGGGCATTTATCCCGACATCGTCTGCGGGTGCTCCGCCGGCGCGCTCATCGGCGGGGCCTATGCCGCGGGGTATCTCGATGAGCTGGAAGTATGGTCCCGGACGGTCACGAGAAAGAATGTCATCAGTTTTTTTGACCTGAGCCTGATGAGCGGCGGCGTCATCGCAGGGGACCGGATGATGGCGTTCTTCCGGGAGCAGATCGGCGACGTCGAGATCGAATCGCTTCCCCTATCCTTTGCCGCCGTGGCGACGGACCTCGCTACGGGCCGCGAGGTATGGCTGCGGACGGGGCGTCTTGCCGAGGCGGTCCGCGCTTCCATTTCGCTCCCCGGCATATTTACGCCCCTTCGCCGTGATGATATGTGGCTCGTCGACGGCGGCATCGTGAATCCCGTGCCCGTCTCCATCTGCAAGGCCATGGGGGCGGATGTAGTCATCGCGGTTAATCTTAACGGCAGCATCGTGGGGCGCCATCTCCCGAAGGAGTCGAAGAGACCGGTGAAGGCAAAGACGGCGGCGACAGCGGGCCATTTCAGCTCGCTCATCACGCGCGGCCTGAAAAACGGCATGGATTCCGTCCTCGCTCAGGTATGGAGGGGCGGCCGTGGAACGCCGGGGCTCTTCGATGTGATGGCAAGTTCCATCAATATCATGCAGGACCGCATTACCAGGAGCAGAATGGCAAGCGACCCGCCTGATATCATGCTGACGCCGCGCCTCGAACACCTGGGCCTCCTGGAATTTTACCGTGCCGATGATGCAATCGAGGAAGGCAGGCGCTGTACGCTTCGTGTGAAGGAGGCGCTCGCCCCGCTTGCCGCGGAGAAATAACCACTCTATTCTTGACACCCAAAGCTCCTTTCTCTATACTGCCGAAACTGTAACCATAGTTCATCAGGATGATGCGTTGCATGTCCGGTATGATCACCTACACCGCTGTCGGGACGTGTGTGCGGGGGTGGCTTCAGTCAGGGTGCGGTATCGTCTGTGGTGCAGTCGGTCATTGAATACACGGGGTGAAGGAGCGGATCACACATGGGACCTCTGAGCCGGGCGTCGGTTCTGATTGTCGAAGACGAAATCATCATTGCGCGGGACATAGAGAGCAAGTTGTCCTCGATGGGGTACGGCGTCACGGGGATAGTCTTTTCCGGCGAGGAAGCGATAGACTGCGCCCGCGAGGAGAAGCCCGACCTGGTGTTGATGGACATCGTCATCAAGGGGAACGTGGACGGCATCGGGGCGGCGGATCACATCTACAACCGGTTCCGGATACCTGTGGTGTACCTCACGGCATATGCCGACGACGCCACGCTGGAGCGCGCCAAGGTCACCGAGCCCTTCGGGTACATACTGAAACCCTTTGAGGAGCGGGAGCTGCGGAGCGTCATTGAGATGGCCCTGTATAAGCACCGGACGAGCCAGGCCCTGCGCCGGAGCGAGGAGAAGTACCGGACGATTGTAGAGACCATCGAGGACGGTTATTTTGAGGTGGATCGCGCGGGGAACCTACAGTTTTTCAATGATTCCCTGTGCCGGATATTGGGCTACAGCCGTGACGAGATGGGGGAGATGAACAACCGGTCCTACATGGATGAGGGAAACGCCGACAAGGTGTACCAGGGATTCAACAATGTGTATCAGTCGGGGAAGGCCGCGGCTTTTGACTGGGAGATTATGCGGAAAGACGGGGAGCGGCGGTACGTCGAGGCATCGGTCACCCCGGTGTGGAACTCATCGGAGAAACCCGTGGGTTTCCGGGGGATTGTGCGTGACGTCACGGAACGGCGGATGGCCGAGGCGGAACTGAAGAGGAGTTACGACCGTCTCCAGGTCACCCTGGAGGGGACCATTCTGGCCTTGGCTTCCATGGTGGAGATACGGGATTCCTATACGGCGGGGCATCAGAAGCGGGTGGCGAAGCTGGCGGTGGCCATTGCCCGGCAGATGAAATTGCCCGAAAAGAGGGTGGAGGGGGTTCAGATGGCGGCACTGGTGCACGACATCGGCAAGATCAAAGTGCCCACGGAGATACTGAGCAAGCCGGGGCGGCTTACCAACACGGAGTTTGAGCTTATCCGGTTGCACCCCGAGGCGGGATATGAAATTCTGAAGAGTATCGAGTTTCCCTGGCCCATTGCGGATATTGTCCTGCAGCATCACGAACGGCTGGACGGGTCGGGCTACTGGGTGGGCAAGCACGGCGACGAGATACTGCTTGAAGCGCGGATACTGGCCGTGGCGGACGTGGTTGAGGCGATGTCGTCGCACCGGCCGTACCGTCCCTCCCTGGGGCTCGCGACGGCCATCGATGAAATCACCAGGAACCGCGGAGTTCTCTATGACCCCGAGGTGGTGGACTGCTGCCTGGGGCTTCTGGATGAAGATATGAGCGTTCTGGAATGAGGTGAAAGGTGTCGGAAAGGAACGGAAACATCAATGGTGCGCGATGAGGCAGGTCTGGCGGAACGCTCAATCAACACGATACGGTTTCTCGCCGTTGATGCCATAGGGAAGGCAAAATCAGGCCACCCCGGGCTTCCCATGGGAGCCGCGGCAATGGCCTACACGCTCTGGACGCGCCACCTCAGCCATAATCCTGCGAATCCGCGATGGTTCAACCGGGACCGCTTTGTGCTTTCCGCAGGACACGGTTCGATGCTTCTCTACGCGCTTCTCCACCTGACGGGCTATGATCTTTCCCTTGATGACATACGGAATTTCCGCCAGTGGCAGAGCAGAACCCCCGGCCACCCCGAATACGGCCACACGCCGGGCGTCGAGGTGACGACGGGTCCGCTCGGCCAGGGCGTTGCCAATGCGGTGGGCATGGCCGTCGCAGAGGCGTACCTGGCAGCGCGCTACAACCGTCCCGGTTTCGAGATCATCAATCACTCTACCTATGTCATCGCGGGCGACGGTGACCTCATTGAGGGTGTCGCCATGGAAGCCTGCTCGCTGGCGGGCCATCTGCGCCTCGGGAAACTGATCGTACTCTATGACGACAACGGTATTTCACTCGCCGGATCCACGGCGCTTACCTTCACCGAGGATGTAACACGGCGTTTCGAGGCATCGGGCTGGTACGTGGAGCGCGTCGGCGACGGCAACGATGTGGAGGCGATTGATGCCGCCATCGCCCGTGCAAGGGCGGAAACCGGGCGCCCCTCCCTCATACGCGTCGAGACCGTGATAGGGTACGGCTCACCCTGCAAGCAGGGATCCTGCTCCTGTCATGGCTCGCCCCTCACGATGGAGGAAGCCGAGGAGGCAAAGCAGCATCTGGGATGGCCCGTTGATGAGAAATTTTTTATTCCCGCCGGGGTGAGGGAGCACATGCGTGAAGCGCTCGCCCGCGGAGGCGCCCGTGAGAAGGAGTGCGGAGCACGGTACAGGGACTATCGTGCGCGCTACCCCGAGTGTGCCGCCGAGCTTGACAGGCTCATAGAAGGTACGCTGCCCGACGGATGGGAGAGCGCAATTCCTGATTTCCCGTCAGGGGGAAAGCCCCTTTCAACACGGAAGGCGTCCGAGACGGTGCTCCAGGCCTTGGGGAAAATACTCCCCGAGCTCGTGGGCGGCACGGCCGACCTCAATCCCTCGACGCTCGCCCGGCTGAAGGGGCAGGGCGACTTCCAGTCTCCCGCGTTCAACTGCGGCGATGTCCAGGGCGCCGTGGGCGGCGTCTGGGATTACAGCGGCAGAAATATTCACTTCGGGGTACGTGAACATGCCATGGGGGCCATCGCGAACGGCATGGCGCTCCACGGCGGGCTTGTTCCTTTTACGGGGACCTTTTTTGTCTTTTCCGATTACATGCGTCCCGCCATACGCCTCGCGGCGCTCATGGGATTGCGTATCGTCTATGTGTTTTCCCATGACAGCATCGCTGTGGGGGAGGACGGTCCCACCCATCAGCCCGTGGAACAACTTATGAGCCTGCGGGTTATTCCCAATATCACGGTGGTCCGGCCCGCTGATGCGGCGGAAACCGCGGAGGCCTGGAAATATGCCCTCGAAAACCATGCGGGACCGACGGCCATCGTCCTCACCCGCCAGGATGTGCCGGTTATCGACCGTACCCGGTGCGCCCCCGCATCGGGACTTCAGAAGGGGGCCTATGTGCTGCGGGAATCCGGCGGCGTTCCGGATGCCCTGCTCATCGGCACTGGGTCCGAAGTGCACCTCGCGCTCGATGCGGCAACGGCGCTTGAAAACGAGGGTATCCGTGTCCGGGTGGTTTCCATGCCGAGCGGAGAGCTGTTCGACAGGCAGTCCGGGGAATACCGCGCGGCGGTCCTGCCTCCTTCCGTGACGGTGCGGGTCGCTGTGGAAGCCGGTATTACCCGGGGCTGGGAGAGATATGTGGGACTGGAGGGTGCGACAGTGGGGATGGAGGGGTTCGGCGCCAGCGCGCCCGGTCCGGTGCTCTATGAAAAATTCGGCATTACCACCGACCGGGTGGCGGCGGTGGTGAGGGATCTCGTCCGCCGCAGAGGGAGGAACGCATAATCATGCTGCGTGAAGACCTTCGCATCCGTCTCGGCACACACCAGGAGCTCGTCGACAGGGGACTCGAGGAACTCCGCGATAAGAGTATCGTCGAGAGAATCGTGAGCCGCGATTACACGGTGTGGAAGCGGGAGGATACCGAAATCACCAGCCGCCTCGGCTGGCTCGACAGTCCGTCCGTGATGATGAAGGAGATCGGCCGGATAGAAAAGGACGGAGAGGGGCTCGTGGAGGAGGGGTACACCGATGCGGTGATCCTCGGCATGGGCGGTTCGGTACTGGCGCCCGAGGTCATTGCCCGCACCATGGGTTTCCGCGAGGGCTTTCTTACTCTTTCCATACTCGACAGCACCGACCCGGCGGCGGTGCGCTCCCTCGCAGGCCGCCTCGATCCGGTGAAAACACTTTTCATCGTATCGTCGAAATCAGGAACCACCGTCGAGACGCTTTCATTTTTCAATTATTTCTATAACTGGATTTCCGACGCCGTGGGGGTGCAGGCCGCGGGGCGGCACTTTGTCGCGATCACAGACCCGGGATCGCTTCTGGCGGACCTGGCACGCCGCTGTTCCTTCCGGTCAACCTACCTGAACGATCCCGCGGTGGGCGGGCGCTATTCGGCGCTCTCATACTTCGGGTTGGTGCCGGCGGCGTTCGCCGGCGCCGATGCGAGATTTTTTCTCAACCGTTCTCTCAGCATGGAGCGGGGGTGCCTCAAGAACCACATGTCATCGCCGGCGACGGACACCTGTGTGCTCCTGGGAACCACCCTCGGTGTCCTTGCCGCGTCGGGACGGGACAAACTGACGATTATCACCTCACCGCAGATACAGGGTATCGCCGACTGGATTGAACAGCTAATTGCGGAGAGTACCGGGAAAGAGGGAAAAGGGATATTCCCCGTCGTCCATGAGCCGCCGGGGATGCCCGCGGTCTATGGAAACGACCGTGTTTTTCTGGGTATCTTTCTCGAGTGGGATCATTCCTGGAACAGCGGGATGTTCGCGGAACTCGAAGCACAGGGGCACCCGGTGGTGTATCTTTTCATGAGGGACCTCTACGACCTGGGCAGGCAGTTTCTGCTCTGGGAAATCACGACCGCCGTGTCCGGGTACTTTCTCGGCATCAATCCTTTCGACCAGCCCGACGTGGAGATTTCAAAGAAGAAAACCCGTGAGATGCTCGATGAGTTCAGGGAGAAAAGGACACTCCCCGCCGAAACACCCGATCTCGTCATAGACGGAATCAGCCTTTTCGGCGCACATTCCGGGGGGACACTCGCAGACGCAATGAGAGAGTTCCTCGCTCAGGGCCAGCCCGGCGGATATGTTGCCCTGCAGGCCTTCGTCAAACCCTCGCCGGAGGTGGACCAGGCCCTTACGGACCTGCGTGTGAGGATACGTGACCGTTACCGGGTGGCGACCTCGGTCGGTTACGGGCCGCGGTATCTCCATTCCACGGGTCAGCTTCACAAGGGCGACGCGGGCAGGGGACTTTTCATTCAGATTACCTGCGAAGAGCTCCTCGACGTACCAATTCCCGATGAGGCGGGGTCGTGCCGGTCCTCCTTTACATTCGGCATTCTCAAGGCTGCCCAGGCCATGGGGGAAAGGCAGGCGCTTCTCGACCGTGGAAGAAAAGTCATCCGTCTGCACTTCGAGCGTGATGTCGCGGGAGGACTAAGAGAACTCACGAAGGCCGTTTCCTGACAGCGCGTGAGGGTGTCCACTGAAAGACGGTACGGTTTCTCTCATTCGATGTGCGTACCGCGGTGTGCTGATACACTATCATAATGGAGAGGGTATTCATGGCGGAAAAAAATGTCCTCATTCATTCACTTCTGAAGCGCAGGATTCTTGTGCTCGATGGAGCCATGGGAACAGAGCTCCAGAAGGCGGGCATGCCCGCCGGGGTCTCGCCGGAGCTG
>JAPLJO010000052.1 GCA_026388515.1 Deltaproteobacteria bacterium
GTCGACAAGGCGGTTGAGACGGTCCGCGTGGGTGTACATGATCCGGAGGAATTTTTCAGCCGTTTCCCTGTCCTCGAGAGCGCCGTCTCTGAGGGTTTCAATGAACCCCAGGATGGCCGTGAGGGGTGTCTTGATTTCGTGGGTCACGCTGGCGACAAAATCGACGCGCATCTTCTCAAGTTTTTTCAGATGCGTCACGTCGTGAAGGACAATCATGGTCTTTGTATCGGGCGTGTGCTCCCCCCTGATGGCGGTAATATTCACTTCCAGGATAATCAATTCTTCCACTCCGAGGGTTATTTCCGTAAAGACGATTTCCCCCATCTTCATGAACCGGTCGATGGCATCCTGGAGCGGTACGTTTCTGAATGCCTCGAGCGGTGTTTTTCCTATAATGTCCCGGTACCGTTTCCCGAAAAAGGATTTAAGTTTTATATTGAGGGCCTCGATGCGGCCGTCGGCATTGAGGACGAGCACTCCGTCATTCATGCCGGTAAAGGCGGCTTCGAGCTTCGCCCTTTCCGTACGGACATCACGTATTGTATCGGTGAGTTCGCTCACCATGTAATTGATATTTCTCGCGAGCGTGCCCATCTCGTCGTCCGAAGGGATAATAAGACTGCCTCCGGGTACACCCTCGCGTATGCCTTTCGTGTAGCGGACCATCTCATGAATGGGAGAAGTGAGCCGGGAGGTGAACACGAGGGCGATAATAAATGATATCACGCCGACAAGCAGCAGGCTTCGCAGGATAATCATGTTGAAAATCGTCATGGTGTGACTGATATCGGTGAGAGGCTGCGCGAGGCGGATATATCCCGTGATGATATCCCTCTCCCTGAGAGGAACCGCGACATACATCTGGTCATACCCAAGAGTCCTGCTGTAGCGGACGGCGCTTCCCTTGCCCTTCACGCGCGCCTCCTCAATTTCCGTACGATTCAAATGGTTTTCCATGACGGCGACGGGTGCGTCCGAGTCGGCGATGACCGTGCCCTCCGCATCAATGAGCGTAAGCCGCGCTCCGGTCGCCCGGCCGAGTGATATGATACGGGTTTCCAATTCTTCTTTCGACGAAGTTTTCGCGATAATCTCTGCCTGACTTCCCAGGGTGTTTTCTATGCGCTCCGTGACTCGAACATTGATCTGGTGTACCGCCTGGACTCCCACGATGAGAAATGTCACAAGCACGACAAGCACATAGGTGCCGAATACCTTGAAAAAGAGTTTGCTTCGCATGTGCCGTTCATCCTGAAGGAGTTAATTCGTCCCGGGATATTTGTGCCTCACGTTTTCACCCGTCACCATGAAAATTACCGCGTCGGCGATGCTTTCGGCATGGTCGGAGATTCTCTCAAGACTCTTCGATATCTGCATAATAAGAAGCGCCCGGTGGGTCGTTCTCGGGTCTTCAATCATGAACGTGAGAAGCTCGCGGAATATCTGCTCGTTTAAATTGTCGACGGTTTCGTCTTCCCGCTTCACTTCTTCGGCAAGCGTATGATCCTCGTTGATGAGGGCATCGAGACTTTTCCGTATCATTCCGCGTGTGATTTCAGCCATACGGGGAATGTCGATATAGGGCTTGAGCTGCGGTTCCCTGTTGAGGATGATGGCTTTCTCGGCGATATTCGCCGCCATATCACCGATCCGTTCAAGATGTCCGTTTATCTTGATTGCCGTCGTGATAAACCGGAGATCCCGGGCGGTGGGCTGGCGGAGTGCGAGAATCCGGAGGCACTGCTCGTCGATCTGTTCATCCAGCCTGTCGATCCCCGTGTCGCCGTCGACCACTTTCTGGGCGAGTTCCGAATTTCTCTTGAGGAGGGAGTCCAGGGCTTCACGGATGGACTGCTCTGCGAGGGCGCCAAGGTAGATGAGCGACTCCTTGACTTCTCTCAATTCACGCTCATACTGCGTGTTGGTATGAACTCTTTCTTCCATTGGGTTCTCCTCTCAACCAAACCGTCCCGTGATGTAATCTTCCGTCTGTTTTTTGTCCGGCGTGGTGAATAGTTTTGCCGTGGGGTTGAACTCTATCAATTCTCCCAGGTAGAAAAATCCGGTGTAATCGGACACGCGCGCCGCCTGCTGCATGTTATGGGTCACGATGATAATGGTATAGAGCTTCTTGAGTTCCCCGATCAGTTCCTCGATTTTGGTGGTGGAGATCGGATCGAGCGCCGAGGTCGGCTCATCCATCAAGAGCACGTCCGGTTTCATGGCCAGCGCCCGGGCGATGCAGAGCCGCTGCTGCTGTCCTCCCGAGAGCGTCATCGCCGATTTTCCAAGAATGTCTTTCACTTCATCCCAGAGTGATGCCCGCCTCAGGCTCTGTTCGGCAAGCGCCTCAAGGTCCGCCCTTGAGTTTGTTCCCGTAAGCCTCGGTCCATAGGTGATATTAGCGTAGATTGGTGTGTATTATAACGGAATTATCCACCACTACCACCTCTTTTGCTTCCGTATGCGGCTTCTGATGATAATGGCTATGAGGTCTATCCCCAGAACCAGCGCGATAAGCACAAGTATGGTGCCGAACTGAATCGGTCGCGTCTTCTCTATATGGGTGCCGGCGGTGGCGAGCACATATACATGATATGGTAATGCCATGACTTCATCGAAAATGGAAGAGGGAAGCTTTACCGTGAAAAATGCCGCCGCGGTGAACATGATCGGCGCCGTTTCTCCCGCGGCCCTTCCCACACCGAGGATGGAGCCGGTAAGAATGCCGGGAAGAGCGGCGGGAAGGACAATCCTCGATATAGTCTGCCACTTGGAGACGCCCAGTCCCAGTGATGCCTCTCTGAATGTCTGGGGCACCGCTTTCAGGGACTCTTCCGACGCGCCTATGATGGTTGGCAGAATCAGAAAACCCAGGGTAAGTGAGCCGGAGAGGATGCAGGAACCGAATTTCAGAAAGACGACAAAAAGTCCCAGACCGAAAAGACCGAACACTATGGAGGGAACGCCGGCAAGACAGTTGATTCCAATCCTGATGATCCGCAGAAGGCCCCCCTGTCCGGCGTATTCGCTGAGATAGACCGCCGCGGTGACGCCCAGCGGGAGCGCGATGGCAATGGCGCCCGCGGTAAGGTAGAACGTTCCCAGGATTGCGGGCATAATACCGCCTTTCGTCATGGAGTCCGTCGGTGGGAGGGTGAGGAAATCCCAGCTGATAACTCTGTATCCCTTGAAAACGATGTAGGCGATGAAGACGAAGATAGAGAGTGCAATCACGAGGGCGGCGGCGCGCACGATGGTGAAAAACAAAGTCTGTTTCAGGTATCTCCAGCGCATCATAATGTCGCCGATCCTACCTCTTTGAACTTGTGTGATACATAATCCGCGACAAGATTGAATGCCAGCGTGAGGAAAAAGAGCACCATGCCGGTGGCGAAGAGGGCGTGATAATGATTGCTTCTGAACGGAGCCTCGCCCATTTCCGCAGCGATACTTGCCGGCATGGGCCGCACGGAATCGAAAATGCTCTCCGGGATTACCGCGGCGCCACCCGCCACCATGAGGACCACCATTGTTTCACCGATTGCCCGTGCCATACCGAGTATCACGGCCGTGGAAATTCCGGAAAGGGCGGCGGGGATAATCACTCTCATGGTCGTTTCAAACTTGGTCGCGCCGAGCGCGTAAGAGGCTTCTTTGAATTCCTGTGGTACCGCGTAAATTGCGTCTTCGGAAATACTTGCAATGGTGGGTATTGCCATAAATGCAAGAATGACGGATGCGTTCAGTATGTTGAGTCCCGTGGGGATATCAAATGTTTCTTGGAGCCACGGGGCGATTACCGCCATCCCCAGAAACCCGAGCACTACTGAGGGAAGCCCCGCCAGGAGTTCGATGACCGGTTTGAATAGTTCCTTGACGGGGGGTGACGCCAGCTCTGATATGTAAATAGCGGCAAAAATGCCCAGCGGGATTGCAATCAGTGATGCGAACAATGTCACCACGAGCGAACCCACAATGAGAGGCCATATTCCGAATGAGGGAGGATCATAGGTAGGGTACCACTCGAGCCCGAAAAGGAAATCGCCCGGCGATACCGCATGGAATACAGGAAGTCCTTCCATGAAAAGAAAAATGACGATAAGACCAAGGACAAGAATGGATACCAGGGCGCAGGCGAAAAAAAACAATTTGATGATGAGTTCCCTGGCACTTCTCGACATCACTGCCACACCTTTCAATAAAAGGGGGACCGGACGGTGTGCACCGAAGCTTCCCGAACCGGCCCCTTCAGTCGTGCGAATATCAGAATCAGTACAACGGCACAAACCCTTCTTTCTTTACCATATCCTGACCTTCAGGCGAGACCAGAAAATTGATGAAATCCATAATATTTCCGGACGGCCAGCCATTAGTAAACATAAACAGAGGGCGTGCAATCGGGTACACTCCTGAGAGCGCCGTCTTGGCGGATGCCTCAATATCGTTGACGCGCAGTGGTTTCACTTCAGCATTCACATACCCGATCCCGATATATCCGATGGCGTACTTGTTCTCGGAAACGGCCTGAACGATGGCCCCGTTCGATGCCTGCATAAGCGCCCGGGGGGCAACCTTTGCATCGTGAAGCACTTTTTCCTGCCAGACTTCAAACGTGCCCGAACTCGAATCCCTCGAAATGATAACGATCTTGCCGTCAATACCGCCTACTTCCTTCCAGTTCGTGATTTTACCCTGGTACATGAGACTTAACTGCTCAACGGAAAGATTCGTGACGGCATTCGACGGGTGAACGATGGGAACAATTGCATCCATTGCAATCCTGTGAGTGACGGGGAATATGCCTTTTTCACATGCCATTTTGATTTCACCGTCCTTGAGAAAGCGGGAAGAATTTGCAATGTCTGCCGTTTTATCAAGAAGCGCCTTGATGCCGTTGCCCGACCCGCCGCCGGAAATCGAAATGTTCACATCCGGGTTCTGTTTCATGTACGCCTCAGCGGCCGCCTGGGCGATAGGGAGGACTGTGGTGGAACCGTTGACGACGATCGTCTCCGCGAGTGACACACCTGCGAACAGGAAAAGAAACGACAGTCCCGCTATAATTGATCTTGATACCAATGTACTCATGTCCGATACACCTCCTTATGTGTGTGATGCTTTTCTACATGGACAATGTTACAGGAATATTACAGCCCGGTGAAAGTTTGGTGACCGACTGCGGCATGCCTGCCGCCTGTCTTGTGCTCCCCGACCCGATATCTGACTTTCAACGAAAGCGTCAAAGAGAGGGCATTCTATAACGTATCGTGATATTTTTCTTTTTGACACACCGGCGGAATGTGTGCAGGAAGATTTGGCTTGATAATTTACACGTTGAATTGTACAAAACAGACACCCTGAACGCGTGAAGGAGACGGGCATTATGTACTGGGAAAAAGATAAAGAGACCATGTCACGGAATGACCTGAAGGCGCTTCAGCTTGTGAGGATCAGGGAGAGCATCGAAAAAGCAGCGGCATCGCATTTTTACGGCAGGCTTTTCAGTGAACTCGGCATTAATGCCGGCACAATTACCTCCCTCGATGACATAAAGAAGATTCCCTTCACCACGAAGGATGATCTTCGCGAACACTGGCCGTATGGATTTTGTGCCGTGCCGAAGGAAGAGCTCGTCAGGATGCATTCATCGTCGGGGACCACGGGACGGGCAACGGTGATTTTTCATACTCAGAAGGATATTAACGAATGGACCAACCTTGTGGCCCGTTCAATGTACATGACCGGCGTGCGCAGGGGCGATGTCTTCCAGAACATGATGACCTACGGCCTTTTCACCGGCGGACTGGGGTTTCACTACGGCGGGGAGCGGATAGGGGTTCTGGTGATACCCGCCGGCGCGGGAAACAGCAAGCGTCAGATTCAGTTGATGAGGGACTTTGAAACCACGGTGATACATATTATTCCAAGTTACGCCCTGCACCTCATTGCCGTATTCGAGGAACTGGGACTCTCGCCGCGAAACGATACGAAGCTCACGATCGCCTTTCTGGGAGCGGAGCCGCATTCGGAAAAAACGAGCCAGAAGATCGAGGAATTATATGGCATCAGCGCCTTCAATTCATACGGACTCTCGGAGATGAACGGCCCAGGCGTTGCCTTTGAATGCCCCTGGAAAAAGGGCATGCATATCTGGGAAGACGCTTTTTATATCGAAGTCATCGATCCTGATACCATGGAGCCGGTGCCTGAAGGCGGTGAGGGGGAACTTGTGCTCACCACCCTTACGAGAGAGGGAATGCCTCTTCTGAGATACCGGACGAAGGATCTTACCCGTATCATTTCTGAACCCTGCGGATGCGGAAGAAGCCACCGGCTGATCGAGAGAATCAAGGGAAGAACGGACGACATGCTCATACTCAAGGGGGTCAATATCTTTCCGATTCAGGTAGAGAAAAAGCTTATGGAAATCCCGGGCGTCGGCACCCATTTCGTCATTATCCTGGAACGTGAAGGATTCAACGACCTCATGGTCGTCAGGGTGGAGGTGGAGAGGGAATTCTTCTCCGGCGATCTGAAAGCGCTCGAAAAACTGCGGCGCACCATCATCGAGGAGCTCAAGAGCGATATACTCATCACGCCGAAGGTGGAGCTGGTTGAGCCGAACTCGCTCCCACGAACCGAGGGGAAGGCGATACGGGTGATTGATAACAGAAAGGACAGGCTATGATCGCGCATCAGATATCCATATTTGCCGAGAATAAACCCGGTCGTCTTGCAAAAGTGACGGGCATTCTCGGAAAAGAGAAAATCAATATCCGCGCCATCTCCATATCGAGCTCCGATGTCTTTGGTGTGATTAATATGATTGTTGATGATCCGGCGCGGGCGAAAAACGTCCTCACCAAAGAGGGCCTCACGGTTAATCTGAAACCTGTCATTGCCGTGGTGATTGAGGACAAGCCGGGCGGTCTGGACAGATTGATTCAATTTCTGGCACGGAAGAACGTGAATATTGAAAATGCGTATGGGTTCGTTCTTGAAAGCTGGAAGAAGGCTGTTTTCGTGATCGATGTAACGCAGATGGAGGGCGTCGATACCATGCTCGTCGGCGCGGGTTTTGAGACGCTCGATGCGGACGCACTCTCCGCAGTTGAGCCGTTTCACTATATGAAGTATTAGGAAGACACAGACGCACAAGGAAACCCTCTTGAGGGGATTCAACAGCACATACGATGCATGGCGGCGTGAGAGGCGGCACGTTATGCCGCTCCGGGTCACCCCGTGATAATGTACATTCGATACCGGGTTTTAGCGTGAGGGAAACAGGCATGAGCAGCAAAGACAAGGGGAAATTTGCCGGGAAGCATCCCCGGGGCACGGCGCCGGATGAGAAAATAGCCGATGCGGTGCGGGGGAAAATTATGGAAGGGCGGATACGCTGTGCCGCGGCATTCACAATCGCAGGCCGTCTCGGCATCACGCCGCAGGAAGTCGGCGTTACCATCGACCTTCTCGAA
>JAPLJO010000095.1 GCA_026388515.1 Deltaproteobacteria bacterium
GCGATCCCCAAGACCAGCGTCCTGAAGTTCGACAAGAAGGAACTCAGGAAAATGTTCGCCGACGGAAAACTGGAAGTGAAGAAATAAGACTGTTCATATAAAGTGTGCGCCTGAACGCGGGGGTGGAATGCTACCCCCGCGTTTTTTACTCCCCTCTCGAGAAGGGCGGGGGTGTGTTCCCGGAATGCAGACCGTCCTGAATTCAATTGACCTGTGAAAAACTTTCAATGACATGGCGTATAGCTCTTCCTGTACTCGTTATTTGACGGCCTTTGAAATATATGCGACATTGTTATCGGCACATATAGTTCTGTGAATAGCCGAGTCCAATTGGGTGAAAGCCCGGATGGATTTCCCGGGCAGAAAGCACCCAACTATTCAGGAGCCCGTCGGTCCTGCATATGTTTTCCGGGATTGTCTCTATGAAAGTATGGAGGGGGTGATCTGATGGGCAGCCTTGAACAAAAGATAAAAGCTTTTGTAAAAGAACAGGGCATAGAGGTTGTGGGTGTGGCGGGTCCGGATCGCCTGGAGGGGCCACCTTCATTGGATCCGACCTATACCATGCAACGGGCGCGTTCTATCGTATCAATGGCATTGCCGATGAATGTCGATGCCATCTATGATTTTCTTGGTAAAAAGTCACCCACACCACACGGCCTGGACCAGATTAAAATGAACCAGAAGTTATTCAGAATAGCGACCTCTCTGGCGGAGTACATAAACTCGTTGGGCTACAAAGCCGGCGCGGTTCCTTCAAATAACACCTACCGGCGATCTCCCGATGCGTTTTCCACACATCCGAGCTTTTCACACCGCTTCGGTGCCATTGCTTCCGGGATAGGGGCGCAGGGCTGGTCAGGAAACATCATGACCAGGGAATACGGTGCAGCTATATACCTGGGAACAGTGGTGACGGATGCAGCGCTTGAAAGTGATGAACCCATGCATCCGAGATATTTTATCGATACCTCCTGCAAAGGCTGCAAATTATGTGAACGGACCTGCGTGGCAGGCATGTTTGAATCTGAAAGGGAAGAGTATGTGCTGATCAATAAAGAACTTCATCCTCGCGGCAAGAGAGTGAGTATCGATTTATGTAACGTCTCGTGCTTCGGGTTGCATTCACTTTCCCGGGACAGGAAGTGGACAACATGGGGTCATCGCTGGATTGAAGATTGGGTCGACCATCCACCCGATGCTCTATCAAAATTAAGAATAAGATATATCCTGATGAGAGAAGGGATCACCGCAGGGGATTCAACACCACGGTATGACATTATCCGAAAAATCGGATCTCTGTTATGGCCTGAAGAACTAATCGAAAATTATATCAACAAGCATCCTGAGCATAAAAGGGAGGCTGAACGGACCAGGATGCTGTTCGACTTTGCGGAGCAACTCGGAGTCGGCGGTTTGCGTGATGAACGGATTCTCACCTGCGGCCAGTGTGCCCTGATCTGCGGGCCGACGATTGACGAAACTGCCCGGCGTTACAACACCCTGGTTGAGTCAGGTCTTGTCGTACCGGGGCCCGAGAATGAGATGGTCAATGTTCCTACCTATGAGAAAGCGGTCGAGCTGAGAAAAAAATACCTTCCGAAAATCACGGGAGCGGAGAGGTTTAAGGACGCGGTTGCATCTACCGTGTTATGGCACAAGTTCTATTTCGGTATTGAGCCAAAGTCAATCGTCGGCGGAATCATTTATGATCGCAAACTGAAAAAAGCGGTAAAGGAAAAAATTAAAGGTCATAAAGATTACACATAATCCGGGCCGTATTTCCTTGGGAGTGAATGACCTGTTTGATTTGCCGGAGATATCATGAGCCTTTTATAAGGCAAAAGTCATTTGCTGATTGACAGCCAATCATTAAAATATTAAAGCAACTCGACGTCTTTTTCTGACAATTATTATTCGGTGAATCTCATGAAATACTATCAAGGCAAGTGTGTATACATCACTGGTGGAAGCAGTGGTATCGGACTCGAAGCCGACCGGATGCTTGCATCTTCAGGGGCACGCATTGTGATTTTCGGGAGGGATCTGAAAAAGCTTGAAGCTGCCTGCAACGAGATAGAAACACGAGTGGTTTCACCACAGCAGCGTATTTTTAAAATGCAAATGGATGTATCCGATCATGTAGACGTGGAAAAGAAAATAACTGCCGTTACAAAAGAGTTCGGGGTGCCTGACATCCTCATCAATAGCGCGGGCATTGGACATGCGGATTACTTTGAAAATATCACCTATGAAAAGTTCAATGAAGTGATCCTTATAAACTTCTATGGTACCAGAAATGTCATCGCGGCCCTCCTGCCGTACATGAAGCAACGGGGTGGCCACATTGTAAATGTATCATCCATGCTCGGTTTGATCGGTATATTCGGCTACACGACGTACAGCGCATCGAAGTTTGCAATTATAGGTTTCTCAGAGTGCCTGAGGAGTGAACTGAAGCGATATGACATGCATGTATCCGTATTCTGCCCACCTGAGGTGGATACCCCCATGACGGATTACATGGCGGGCAGTTCTCCGCGGGAGACAAGGGCGCTGGTGAGGATGACCGGCCTTATGAGTGCCGAGAAGGCCGCGAGGATACTTCTCGCCGGGATACGGAGAAAAAAGTTTCTTATCGTTCCCGGCTTTCTGTCCAAGTGGTTTTATCTCAATAAAAAGTTGAACCCTGCACTGACACGCATAATCACGGATATGATCGTGACTTTTACAAAACAATAGAGGACATATTGAGGATCTTAAGATTCAACCTCGTGAAAACAATAGCTTGAAAGCAGCAACCAGCCAGGAGCAGGAAATATTCATGCTTTCTGGTGGCAATGATCGTCTTCCGCAATATTTTTTGTTGTCAATATCATCTTTGACATATATAGCCCTCTTACCTATACTTGGTCCGGTCAAAACAGCACAACAACAAACTGTGGGTCACAGGAAAGGAAGTTCTATACAAGATTATGTTACGTTTTCTCCCCGCATGGTGTATCGGTTTAATATCGCTCAGCCTCTACCTCGTCAACTGTTTCGTCATCGGAACGATCATCCTTGTCCTGGCATTGTTCAAAGTCATCCCCAATAAAACATGGCAAGGTTACTGTTCACAGGTACTGGTTCTGATCGGAGTATTTTGGGTTGATATCAATTCGTTCAATATCCGGCTCACGAAAAAAATCAAATGGGACATCCAGGGGCTGGATGGTTTGAGTCCCGGCGGATGGTATCTTGTTATTTCCAATCATCGTACGTGGGCGGATATCCTCGTGTTGCAGGAGGTATTCAACCATCGGATCCCTTTCTTGAAGTTCTTCGTAAAACAGCAGTTAATCTGGCTTCCCTTAGTGGGACAAGTATGGTGGGCGATGGATTTCCCCTTCATGAAACGTTACTCCAGAGAATTTCTGAAAAAACATCCCGAACTGGAGGGAAAAGATATCGAGACCACACGGCGCGCCTGTGAAAAATTCAAGTTTCATCCCATCTCGATCATGAATTTTGTCGAGGGAACACGATTTACACCAGAGAAGCATCAAAAGCAAAACTCAGC
>JAPLJO010000083.1 GCA_026388515.1 Deltaproteobacteria bacterium
ATCCGGTCACCGCCGCTTTCCAGTCCGATATGTATTCGCGAAAGCCCCGCCTCCCGAAGGACCCGGTACTCTTCCACCGACTTCTTTGCCGCCGTTTTCGAGCGGCCATAGGAGGTAATTCTCGTGACGGTGGGAAGGCGCTCTCTGATGTATCGGAGCACTGCGGCAATGTCCGCGGTTTTCATGATAATCGAATTCGCATCCTGAAGAAAAACGGACTCACCGCCGTAGTAAAGCCACGCCGCAATAGTTCGTACACTCGTGCCGTAAAGAAGCTCATTGCGCCAGAGGTGTGATACAACAAGCCTACTTATCCGTCCGCCCTCACCGAGCTGCCAGGATATCTCTCTCAATTCGTCGGTACAATTCCGTACCGTATCAATATCCTTTTTTATTTCCTCTACGGGACGGAGTTCAAAGGCGGACCCCCGGTAGCAGTGACAGAATGCACAGCGGTTCCAGGGGCAGTTTCTTGTGGACCGTATAAGGAGACTCGCAGCCTCGCTGGGCGGCCTGATGGGACCCTGTTCGAATGAAACTCCGTCGAGATTCATGGAAGTCTGACGTTTCGGGTTTGTAAACTCATATTTCATGATCCATGTATAGGTGTGAAGCCGTATGCTTTAATTACTTGTCCTTTACACCAGTTTCCTTAATTCTTCTGCAAATACATTATAGGTCGCTTCATCAAACAGCACGAAACGAACCAGTTGAATGTCGCGATGCTCCCGCACGTAGTCAAATGCTGTTTGTAACGCGATATGTGCCGCTTCGGCGAGAGGATATCCGTAGACGCCTGCGCTGATGGCCGGAAATGCCACGCGGTGCGCGTTATTTCTTGATGCCTGCCTCAGACTCTCGAGGTAGGCGCTCTTCAGCAGGTTGGCCTCCCCCTGATTTCCTCCACGGTATATGGGGCCCACGGCATGAATCACGTACTTCGCCTTGAGATTCCCGGCACCCGTCACCACGGCCTTACCCGTCGGGCAATGTCCGATGGCGCGGCACTCTTGCATGATCGTCGGTCCGCCGGCCCTGTGAATCGCTCCGTCAACACCACCGCCGCCGCAAAGACCCGAATTGGCGGCATTGACGATGGCATCAACCTCCTCGCGGGTGATATCACCCTGTACGAGCGCTATTTTTGAATCATTGATTTCAATTTCCATCATATTCCCTTTCTTTTCTCCCTTGCATGGCGACCTTCGCCCAGGATATTGTAAAATCTAACGGAATCACGCTTTGCGATCCTTATTTATTTTCCCTTGCAGGGAAAGTTTTTATTTCTTCTAATATATGGCGTCCCGTCTGTCAAACGCAACCGGCTGCGGGGGCAATTTCAGTTGAAAGAGGCAGGATGACATGATAACTACGGGCCACGCACGAGCATTGCATCCTCAACTGGAATGGCCGTGTATGGGTCAAACAGGTTACGAAAAAACACTTGAAGAAAAACTGCGCGAGCGGACTGAAATACTTTTCCGGGCCGGCGAGAGGCGCTCTGTGAGCTTGCCGCCATTGATTCAAAAATTGAGCGCATGCTGACGGGCGCAGGCGAATCGGAACACGGCCAGGCGCGTCCGATCATGTATCATGACATCAATATCGAAATCGAAAGGTATAATGACGCGCGGGAATATGCGAAGCTCCGGCATTTTTACCTGATAGTCATCAAGGAGGCAATCGGGATTCCGGCGCCACACCTGGGTCGATGAAATCTACCGTATTCCCCCGAAAAAGAAGCCCCTCAAGGAACCCCATGGACAGGTACAGGAGCCGACGCCAGAAAATGGTTGATTCCCAGTTGCGGTCACGGGGAATCAGAAACGTGGAGGTCTTGCGCGCCATGGAAAAGATTCCCCGCCACCTCTTTATTGACGAGGGACTGCTGGACCGCTCCTATTCCGACGGACCCCTTCCCATCGGCGAGCGCCAGACCATTTCACAGCCCTATATGGTAGCCCTGATGACCGAAGCGCTTGCATTGCAGGGAGGCGAGAAAGTCCTCGAAATAGGGACGGGAAGCGGCTACCAGACGGCGATTCTGGCGGAACTTGCCGACCGTGTGCTCTCGATTGAGCGCTTCGCTTCGCTTGCAACGAAGGCGCGGAAGGCACTGGAGTCGCTGAATTACTACAATGTCCTCATAAGGGTCGGCGACGGCACCTACGGGTGGACCGAGGAAGCTCCCTTCGACGCAATCATCGTGACGGCCGGCGCGCCCGACGTACCCGAGCCGTTAAAAAAACAACTCGCCCCGAAGGGCCGGCTCGTGATTCCCGTGGGCGACCGCCACGTTCAGACACTTCTGCGCTTCACCCGTCTGTCGGAAGACCCCGGCGACATCAGAACGGAGGATCTCGGAGGATGCCGTTTTGTCGATCTCATAGGGGAATATGGATGGAAAGGCTGACCCCGTAAATGCTCCGACGACTCTATGACTGGGTGCTCCACTGGGCTGAAACGCCCTATGGCACATGGGCGCTCTTTCTGCTTGCCTTCGCCGAATCCAGCTTTTTTCCCATCCCCCCCGATGTACTGCTCATCGCCCTCGCGCTTTCCATTCCTGCAAAGTCCTTTCGCTATGCCCTGATCTGCACCGCCGGTTCGGTGATGGGCGGCGCCGCGGGATACCTTATCGGCTACGAATTCATGGGTCTGGTGGGTGACCGGATTATCGCCGCCTATGGCCTTACCGAAACCTACCGCCAGGTCGGTGAAATGTATAACCGCTGGAATGCTATCGCCGTGGCTATTGCGGGTTTTACCCCCATCCCCTACAAACTCTTCACCATCGCAGGCGGCGCATTCAGAATCAATTTCCCCGTCTTTATAATTGCGTCGCTTCTGTCGCGTGCGGCGAGGTTCTATCTTGTAGGACTGCTCATTTATCACTACGGCGAGGCAATCAAGTCCTTCATCGACCGGTACTTCAACCTGCTGGCACTGCTCTTTGCGGCGCTTCTTGTGGGAGGATTCATTCTCATTGCGCAGCTCATGTAATACGGAAATGAATGGATACCGCATCATACTCGCGATTGTGCTCATCCTTTCGTTTCTTCTCTCATGCGCGGCCCGTTCCCGGGGTGTCTATCACCTGGTGAAGGAAAAGGAAACGCTCACGAGTATCGCCCGCACCTACGACTGCGATATCTCGTCCATCGCACGGGCAAATCGCATGAAAACCTCGGCGGAATTGAAAACAGGAAGCGTGATTTTCATCCCCGGTGCGAAGGAGGTGCGGGAGATCATACAACAACCGGGGACGGCCGTGCGGAAAGCAGCACCGCCTCCGCCACGGCAGGAGGAGCCTCCCCGCGATACTCCGGCGGCAGCACCACGTGAGGAAACATCGCCTCCCCCAAAAAAAATTTCACTCAGGTTCAACTGGCCCGTGAAAGGAAATGTGTCAACCCGCTTCGGACCCCAGTCAAACGGCCTCAGGAACACCGGCATCAAGATTGACGCCCCCGAAGGAACGCCGGTGGCGGCCTCGGAAAGCGGCACGGTGATTCACGCAGGACCGATCAAGTATTTCGGCAGGACCGTTATTATAAGGCACGGCAACCACTTCACGACGGTGTATGCGCATCTGAAAGATATATCCTCCCGTGCGGGCGATATCGTCACCAGAGGGGCGCGCATTGCCACCGTCGGAAAGGATGAGCAGTCAGGAACGCCATGCCTGCATTTTGAAATCCGGTACAAAAACAGCGCTCGCAATCCCCTCGAGTACCTGACGGATGCACGCTGATTTACCATAACCTCTGAAAGGACATGCCATGAAACTCACTGACAATCTCTATGCGTACGTATGGGAAAATCCGTATGAAAACAACTGCAACAGCTTTTACCTCGGCGGCACCGTCCAGGCCCTTGTCGATCCGGGACTTGCAGAGCACCTGCCCGGTCTTCTCACCAGAATGGAAGAAGACGGGATCGCCCGTGAGGCCATCCGTTTTGTCATCTGCACCCACTCCCACCCCGATCATTTTGAGGCCTCCCATACATTCAACGGCCGCAGTGATGTCACAATCGCTCTCGGCGCGGCTGAACTATCATTTTACCTCACCGAGGGACGCATGCTGTACCGCTACTTCGGCCTTGATGCCCCCCACGTGGAAGTCACTCTGAAGCTCCTCGAAGGAGCAGTGACCTTGGGAAAGGAATCAATTGAAATCATCGATGTTCCCGGACACTCACCTGGTTCAATCGCCCTCTACTGGCCCTCTGAAAAGGCCCTCATTCCCGGAGACGTGATATTCGACCAGAACGTCGGCCGTACCGATTTCCCCGGCGGCAACGGGGAGCTTCTGAAAAAAAGCATCCGCAGGCTTTCTTCACTGGATGTGGAATATCTGCTTCCCGGTCATATCGGGATCGTGAAAGGCACGCGGCATGTCAGGGACAATTTCCGTTTCGTGAGTGAGAGGATTATTCCGTACCTTTGATGCGACTCGAACTTACGATTCCAGGACGTAGGCAAATATGAGCGGTGCCACGATGGTGGCATCGGATTCTATAATAAATCGAGGTGAATGCACGCCGAGCTTTTCCCAGGTAATCTTTTCGTTGGGAACTGCCCCGGAGTAGGAGCCGAAGCTGGTCGTCGAATCACTGATCTGGCAGAAATATCCCCAGAGCGGCGTGGCGGCCAGTCTCATGTCCTGACGCATCATGGGCACCACGCAGATGATGAAATCACCGGCGATGCCGCCGCCGATCTGGAAGAATCCCAGGGGGTGCGTTTTCGTGGTATCACCGTACCAGCGGGCGGCCTCTATCATGTACTCTATTCCGCTCCGGACCGTGTGGACGTTTTTCAGTGTTCCTCGGATGCAGTGCGATGCATAGATGTTTCCAAGGGTGGAATCTTCCCACCCCGGTACAAACAGGGGAAGGTTTTTCTCACTGGCCGCCACCACCCAACTGTCCTTCGGATCGATTTCATAGTACGGTGCAAGGGCGTTATTTCTGATCAGCCGGTAGAGATATTCATGAGGGAACAGACGCTCTCCCGATTTGTCGGCGCGCACCCATTCCCGGAGGATTGACTTTTCTATGCGGCGTATCGCCTCTGTCTCGGGAATACATGTATCGGTGACACGATTCAGATGTCGTTTCAGAAGTTTCTTTTCATCGTCGGGTGTGAGATGGCGGTAATGGGGTATCCGCACGTAATGGTCGTGGGCGACGAGGTTGAACACGTCCTCTTCGAGGTTCGCGCCGGTGCAGCTTATGGCGTGCACCTTGTTGCGCCGTATCATTTCGGCGAGCGAAAGACCGATTTCGGCGGTGCTCATGGCGCCTGCAAGGGTAATGAGCATTTTCCCCCCGTCACGCAGAAATCCGACATACCCTTCGGCGGCGTCGACGAGTGCCGCGGCATTAAAATGCCTGAAGTGATGCTCTGCAAATCCCGCAATGCCGGAGTTGATTCCGCGTTTTTTCTGTAACTTTCGCTTCGGTTTCACTTTATGCCGTCCGTGTGTGAAAGTCCCCGAGGGGAAGGCGCCCGCACTATCACATGCCGCCATGCGCCTCCACTTTTTTTACATATCCTCATCCACCCGTGGCGGCGCAGCCGTGTGGTGACGGTACCTTCAGCGCATATTCTCGCGGACCCATCGGGCGATGCGTGTCATCGCCTCATCGTAGGATATTTCGGTTTTCCAGCCGAGCTCGTTCCGGGCGAGCGACGTATCCACGTCATTGTCCCGCCCCATGGCACCCGCGGCGAGTCGTGTGATGGGGGCCCGCACGCCCAGCGGTGTCAGTATCGCCTCCAGGGCACCACCCCCGTACCACGCGAGCGAAAAGGGGATGCTCCCCATGGGTTTTTTCCCGATAACGGCGCCAAGGTCCGTGACGTACTGCTTCCATGTCACGTTCCAGTCGTCGCGGAACTGGTAAATCTTTCCCTCGCCCGCCTTCATGGTGCCCGCACGGATAATGCCGTCCACGAGATTATCCACGTAGACAAGGCTCGCGCTGTACCGCCCCTCATCGATAAGCGGAACGAATAATCCGCGATACCGCTCGATGATGTCCTTCACCCAGACACTCCCGGGACCGGTGACATTTGATGGTCTCACGATGGTATAGCGCGTCCGGCCTTTCGCGTCTTCCTCCCTGATGAAACGCTCTGTATCCAGTTTCGCATCGTTGTAGGGCACCCCCGATTTCCGCGGTTCGTCACGTTCCGTAAAACCCTTGAGATGACGGCCGATGCCGCAGGCTGCGATTGAGCTCACAAATACAAAGCGCTCCACGCTTCCTTCGCATTCCTTCACCAGGTTCCGTGTTCCGTCAAAAATGGTGGCATAGAACGCCTTCTTCGGTCCCCAGTCGGTCACCCTCGCCGCCAAGTGAAATACCGTGTCCACCCCGTCGGCGATACCCTTCAGCGTCGCGGGAACCGTAATATCACCGTAGTGGATCTCCTTCGCATAACTCCGCACGCAACTTACGTCTTCCCCATTGAGCACGAGTACGCGCAGCTCACAGTTTCGCTCCGCGAGCCCGCGGCACACGCCCGCCCCGATGAATCCCGTAGCTCCCGTGACAAGAACTTTCATGTGTTCCTCCTTCTACATGAAGGTCATCATGGTTTTTATCGCCTGGTGTTTCGCCTTTGCCGAATTCACTTCTATCATCGTACGGAACTCATCGATGGTAAACTTGTGTGTCGCCATGTCGACGAGACTCGCCTTTTTCAGCGTGATAAGGTCAAGGGCCACGTCGAAGATATGCTTGTCTTCCCCTTCGATATCCGTGTATCCGTAAGCCAGAACGCCCCGGATTGTCTGCAGCTTCAGCCACAGCGGCGTAAGGTCGAGCTTCACATCATGACCGATGCCGACGATGCTCAGCGTCCCCTCGATGGCCATGCACCGCATCGCCTGGTTCAGCGTCTTCGAACTGCCCACGGCGTCGAAGATGCGGGCAAACCCGCCCATCAGGATATCCTTTCCTATCATCGGCTTGTAGCGGACGGCCCCGGTGATTCTTGCCGTGTGGGTAAAAAGGTCGCCGTCGGCGATAATGTTGTCGGCACCGGACCTCTTCGCGACCTCACCGTGAAAACGGGAAGGCTCCGCAACGGTGATTCTGCAGTCAATGTCGAGGGCCCGGATGGCGCGTACAAGCATCGATCCGATGACGCCGCCGCCGATGACGAGTACGTGTTCGCCGGCATGAGGGCGGTTGTCAAGCACCGCCTGCAGGGCTACCGAAAACGGCTCCACAAGCGCTCCCTCTTCGGGGGTGATTGATGCGGGAAGCCGGAACACCTGGCTCTGGTGGGCGACGAAATATTCACCGAATCCGCCTCCCGTATCCGCACAGATGCCGGTAAACATGCCCGGTGCGAGGTTTCCGCGGGCAAAATTCTCGCAGTTGCCGACTCTCCCTGTCGCACAGGCACGGCAGAGGGGATCGAGACCCCTTACAGCACAGCTCAGGTGGGGGGCTATGGTCACCAGATCACCGACCTTCAGCCCCGTCGTCACCTTTGCACCCACTTCGACGACCTCGCCGCATATCTCATGACCGATGACGCAGGGAAATGAGGTAAACGGGCTCGCCGTGGGAGAATCCTTCAGGCAGATAAGGTTGAAATCGCTCGCGCAGAAGCCGCAGAGAAGCGTTTTTATTCCAACCCATTCCGGCGAGGGCAGCCTCGGCTCGGGAATATCCACGAGTTTCACCGTCGCGAAGGGGCCGTCGTAGAAAAATTTTCTGTTCACCATGCCGAGTGCTTTGCATGCCACCCATTGCGGCACCGTGACGGAAAATTGAAGTGCTTTCATCGCCCTACTCCATTTTCAGCCCGTCGATTAAAAGCAGCGTGGCGGGACTGGTCACGGTGGGATCGGTCAGCACGTTGATGCAGGCGGGCTTCCCTGACTTCAATGCGCGCTTCACCGCGGGAATGATGTCTTCTTCCTTTTCCACCATTTCGCCGTATCCTCCCAGCGCCTCGCACACCTTTTCATAGTGGGCGGGATTAAGCTCTGAGCCGATGAGCCTTTCGCTGCCGTAGGTGATTTCCTGGCCGTGCTTGATCATTCCCCATGCGGTGTCGTTGCTGATGACACAGATGAAGGGGATTTTATGTCGTACCGCCGTATCGAATTCCATGGCATTGAACCCGAAGGAGCCGTCGCCGTTTATCACCACCACCGTTGTATCAGGCCTTGCCACCTTCGCCGCGATGCCGAAGGGAATCCCGGTGCCCAGGCAGCCGAAGAGCCCACCCGCACCGCCGAGAACTGATGTCTTGCTCTTTGCGGTAAGTCCCACCAGACCGAAGTAGGAGATGTCCCCACCGTCAATGATGTAAATCGCATCATCACCCACTGCGGTCCTCACCAGTTCTACCATACGCGCCGGATGGATGGGGGCCGATGGTTTCTTGCGCAGTTCGATATCCGCCGCGATGAGTGGCGCATAGCCGTCCTTCAGCGCTTTCGCCCAGTCTGAGCGGTCCTTTTTCTTCACCAGCGGGTTCAGGTCCTCGAGGGTGAGCCCGATATCACCGACGAGACCCACATCAGCGTCCCGGTTGCGGTCTATTTCACTCCCCTCCACATCGACCCGTATGACCTTCGCCTGCGGAAAAGCTTCTCCGAACATCTGAAGCCAGTTGAGACGGAGTCCCAACGTAATAATACAATCGCTCATCGAAAATGCGGTCAGAGCGGCATTGATACCGCCGTCCCAGAGTGAAAGCGGGTGGTCATCAGGAAGGGCGCCCCTCCCTGCATTATTGAGGAAAAACGGTATCCCCGTCTTCTCGACAAAGACTTTCAGCGCGGCATCACAGTCGGAGAGACCCACGCCGCTTCCACCCATGATCACGGGCCGCTGTGCCGCATCAATGAGCGCCGCCGCATTTTTCACCGCAGCCGCATCCGGCCGATAGCGGTAGACGATACCTCCCTTTTTCCGCCCCGCAAGCACCGTGTCTGATACTTTCACATTGAGAATGTCGGGAGGAAGCTCGAGAAAGACGGGGCCGGGACGCCCCGAAACGGCGTGGCGAAACGCCGTGGCAATATATTCCGGTATCCGCTTCACCGAATGGCAGGTGGCGTGCCATTTCACCACCGAGGTAATCATGTCCGGCTGGTTCATGTCCTGGAGTGAGCCTTTTATCCAGTCCCTCACAGGCGCCGTCCCGCAGAGCACCACAAGGGGGACATTTTCAAGACGGGCATTCACCAGTCCGGTGAGAGCGTTCGTGAATCCGGGGCCCGCCGTCACAAGACACACCCCGGGTTTCCCCGTGTAATAGAACCAGGCGTGTGCCATCATGGCGGCTGCCTGCTCGTGCCGCACGTCGATAATCCTGACATGGTGCTCGAAACAGCCGTCGTATATTCTGTCAATGTGCCCTCCCACGAGTGAAAAAATCGTGTCGATTCCCTCGATCTCCTTGAGATACCTGGCAACAAGATGCCCTCCGTAAATGTCCGCCATATCAGTTCCTCCTTTGATTAGTATTCATCGTTCATAAAGATGTTCGGTATGCTCTTCATCTGTTCCGGGCTGGATTGTTTTCCTGCATGGTGATATCGCCGGCGCCTTCTTATTATTTTCTCCCCGGCAGCACGTCCGACCAGCGGCGAAAGATAATACGCGCTATTATATCGACGCCTTTTTTCGGAAGCAACCGGGACGTGATGGACTGAATAAGCCTGTTCTGCCACCCCGGTATGTGAAACATCTTTCCCTTCTTGAATGCGCGGTACCCAGAACGCACCACCTCGTCGACACTTTTGAACGATATGGCAAAAGGAATATAGTCCTCGGGCATGCCAGAATCTTCGATGAGTGCCGTATTGGTGAGGTTGGGATTGAGCGTCGAGATGACGATCCTGCTTTTCCCTGGAAGTTCGTAACGCACACCCTCACATAAGCTCTGGGTAAAAGCCTTTGTCGCCGCATAAACCGTCATGGTCGGTACGGGCTGAAATGCGGCCATTGACGAGAGACTGAGTATGGCGCCTTCGTCCTTCTCGATCATGCCGGGTAGAAAAAGGCGAATCATTTTCGCGTAGGCCGTGCAGTTGAGGAGAATCATCCTCTCGAGCCGGTCGGTCACGGGCATCTCATGAAACTTTCCGTACCAGCAGATTCCCGCGTTATTTACGAGGCAGTAAATATCACCCACCTTCTCGGTTACGAAGCGGTGAAGTCTCTCCGGTCCATCCGGATCGGTAAGGTCAACACCGTATGTCCAGGTTTTAATCCCGTACGTGATTTCAAGTTCCCGCGTCCATGCGTCAAGATTATCTTTTTGCGTTGGAAGATCGGCAAGAATGAGATGTGCACCGTCTTCGGCGAAACATTGCGAAAGGCCCCTGCCGATACCCATCGCCGCACCGGTGATAAGAACTTTTCTGCCTTTGAAATTGAGCTTCATATCTTCTCCTTAGCGCGGCCGGATTTCACAAACGGCATTTCATCCTCATTATTTCTCTGCGCGAACATAGCGTACAAAATCCTCGAATGCCTTCTTCGTCGTCGGATATTTGAACTTGTACTTCAGTTCTTTTTTCAATTTTGCATTGCTTGCGATCCAGGGGTATATAAAGAGGTTCATTCCCGGACTCGGAGATTCAGTGATGAATGAAACCCTGAGGTGCCACATGAGGTTGTTCATAGGATACATGATCGAGGGAGGAAGCGAAAGTTTCCAGTTTCCGAGCATTCGTATCATATCCTCGAAGGTCATTGTCCCGTCGGCAGCAAGATTGTAGATGCCCTCTTTTTTCTGTTTCAAAAGAAGATACATGATTTCCACGAGATCGTCCTCGTGGATAAACTGGAATGGGGCGGTCTTCGAGGGCAGTATGACTACTTTCTTCTGCAGGTATCGCGCCAGTGGATTATCGAAGCCCGGCCCCACGACGAAGCAGGGTCTCACAATGGTGAGCGAGGCGCCGGGATTCGACTTTTTGAACTTTGCACAGACGAATTCCATCTCCTTCTTGTTCTTGGAATAGATGAAGTCGTCATTCCCCCTGAGCGGGCTTTCTTCCTTAAGAAGCCGGGGATTATCGGGATGAAATCCATAGGCGGTCGTGGAGGAACAGTAAAGTATCTGCCCGACGCCAGACTTTACGCAGGCATCGAGGAAATTTTTCGTTCCCGTTACATTGATATCCTCCATGAGCGCCTTGTTGTGAATCGGCGGCAGAATCCACGCGGCATGCATCGCCCAGTCTATTTTCTCGCCTTCGAGCAGCGGTGTCATATCCTTACGCACATCATGTTTTATGAATTCAAATTTCCGTGACGCAAATGCAGGTTTCTTGATATCTATTCCAATTATTCGGTCAATTTCGTTTTTTTTCTCGAAAAATGATACCAGTTTCGAACCGAAATATCCGGACACCCCGGTAATGAAGACAGTTGTCATTATTTTTTACCCCATCTGTTAACCGCGCTGACCGCTGCATCCGACGCGGCTTCGATGAGCCCGGCACAGCGCGCTGATGATTCCATGTAGCTCCGAAACGATGACCCGTCATCAAATACGGCCCCAGTAATCACCTTGCAGTCAATTGAGCCGGCCTTTCCGACGAAGCGTTCCGCGATTTCCTTCCCGATACCGAACGGTTCGGGCATGCCCCGCGGCGTTGCACGCAGCAGATTCAGGTGTCCGGTGATAAAGGTCTTTATCGTTTTTCCATAATGCATATGACGCACATCAAGGCCATGAATTAGATTCATTGCCATGACCGCACCTGCGACCGCCCCGCAGACGCCGCCGGTATATGCAACCCCGCCGTCAAGAACAAAGGACATTTTTTCAAGAAGAGGGTCACCCACGCCTGTCCTTCTGCGGACATTTTCAAGGACCGGTAGAGCGCAGTGATATTGTCCGGTGGATGGCGCCCGGCCACCTTTCATCAGAGGAAGCGGTGCGTTCCGATACGATTGCAGCCTATCGGCAGCGTGCCCGATATGCGAAATGCAACGCGCAAGCCCGCCGCCGGGAAAAAAATACCGCATCTGACCTTTCGATGTATACCAGTTCACACCCGACCTTCCCTCGCAGCGGGTTCCGCCGAAGCTTTTTTCAAACCACTTTGCGTAGTCCCTGGCGGTTTCCATTATTTTTGCTTCGGCATCAGCCCCCACGCGGTCGATTTCCTTTTCGTAATTAAGTGCGATCCCCAGAATGCCGCCGGAGACGACCCCGCAGGTTGAACCCCGCGCCACGAGTCCGCCTTCAAGTCCCGTGGCTGCTCTCAGCATCGGGTTTTCGGGGCGACCGATCATATCCTGGAAAACTTCCAGGGTGGCGAGTGCTCAGTTCAGGTCTTTTATGAGATAGAATCGTGCCCTGGTTTTTCTGCGGAAATTGTTCAGCATTTCGGCTTCCTGCGATTTTTGAATGAGGAAAGAACCGCCCCGACCCCCGTAAGGGTCGGGGCGGCACGTTTTGAAATGTTACACTTTCTCAAAGAC
>JAPLJO010000040.1 GCA_026388515.1 Deltaproteobacteria bacterium
TCTGGCTACGATAACCATCTGCTATACGTAACAAAATGACGATTGACAGTTGAGGGTCTACTGGTCATCATCTTTCTGTTTTTCCTGGTGATTTAGGGAGAAGGAGGAAGAGATGACCAGAAGGAGCTACTATTTACAGGGAGCGGGCGCATCAACTGAAAATCTACACTCCCCCCTTAGTGAGTTACCCGCCACGATTCTATCACATGACGTTTCCGAAGCCGATTGTCACTCCGGCGTACCATCCGGGAGTACCACCCACGCATTACACGCGGTTGTGCGAAGACTTGCAAAGATGGATCTGCTGGGGAAGGAGCAGGTGGAGTCCTATCTCCGCCATGTGGCGCGACGCAACTACAAGCCCAGCACCCTGTATGGCATCCTGACCGCGCTGGAGTTGTTTCTGGGGGTGGTAAGGGATGCGGGCAAGACGCGCCTTGCAGACATTACGAGAGACGATGTGGAGGCCTTTATCGAGCATGAACAGGACCGTGGCGTGAAGATCACCTCCGTCAGAACGAGGCTTGTCTTGGTACAGACCTTTCTTGGGTATGGGATTGACGGCGGGTTTATATCGCCGTCTGTCTTCGGCAGGAGGATCCGGTTGCAGTTGCCGGCGTGTTTGCCCCGCGCCATGGAGCCTGACGATGTGCAGCGGCTGCTGGCGGTGGTGGACCTTACGCGGGACCGTGCGATGATGCTGGTATTACTGAGAACGGGGATGCGCATCGGGGAGCTGCTCGCCACGAAGATGACGGAGGTGCATCTCAGAGAGCGCCGCATTGAGATTTATGAAGGAGAGAAGAACCGCCTGGGGCGGGTGGTGTATCTCAGCGATGATGCCGTCAGTGCCGTGAAGGCCTGGCTCAATGCGCGGGATTCCCGGAGCGGCTATCTCATCCATGGGCGGAGGAGCATGCGGCTGTGCTACAGCGCCGCCCGGTCACGGTTTGAAAAGTATCTGACGACCGCCGGCCTGACCCATAAAGGCTATACCCTGCACTCCCTTCGTCATACCTTTGCCAGCGAACTGCTCAATGCCGGCATGCGCCTGGAGTGTCTTCAGGTGTTATTGGGGCACCAGTCCATTCAAGAGACGCGGCGCTATGCCCGGCTCACCGACACGACCCGCGAGGAAGAGTACTTCAGAGCCATGTCCATCATAGAAAGGGGAGAGATCAATGGCCATTACCGACGCGATCATGAACTGGCGGCGTTCCCTGAAACGGAGGAACTGTGCACCTAATACCGTGAAGAACTATCTGAATGCATTGAGGCACTTTGTCATCTGGCTCGACGTCCCGGTGGAAGACGTGACGCACACCACGATTGCGCGGTACCTCGATTATCTCATGGCGAAACGACTGAAACCCAAGACAATCAACTGCCAAGTGAACAGTATCCGCCAATTTTATCATTACCTGCGCGATGAAGAACATATCTCACTCACCAATCCCATCAGGCGCCATCACCTCCTGCGGATGCCGCGGCCGCTTCCCCGGCATCTGAACGATGAGCAGGTGGAAGCCTTCTTTCACGCGGTCAGGGGACCTCGTGACCAGGCCATGTTCATGCTGATGCTCAGATGTGGCCTGCGAGTAGAAGAGGTCGCCCATCTCACTCTGGGCGCAATAGACTTCCCCCGCCGGAGAATCCTCATCGAGGATGGCAAAGGATCGAAAGACCGGATCGTCTATATGAGCAACGATGCGCTGCGCTCCCTGGTCGTATATCTGAAGGTGAGACCGGCCTCACGGGTAAAGAAGGTCTTTCTGGTTGAGAAAGGACCCGCGACGGGACACCCTCTCTCCATACGCGGCATCCAGAAGCGCATGGAGTACTATGCACGCACCACACACCTTGCGATCTCCTGTCACCATCTCCGGCATACGATGGCCACCCAGCTGCTCAATGCCGATGCAGAGCTGGTGACCATCCAGGATCTCCTGGGGCATGACTCGATCAAGACGACACAGCGGTACTGTCGGGTATCAAACCTCAAAGTACAGAGAGATTACTACAAAGCGATGGAGGTGATCATGCAACGAACGGCTGGCACCCCGAATAATCCTTGACGAAGAAGAGAAACTATGAGAATGTAAACACAACATAACATCCTAATATCAATAGGAAAAACAGAATATGTTACGTATAGAAAGCTGTAATCTTATACAGATTGATTTATACCGTGGTATCTCATATTCTTCCACCACAAGGGGGCAATACCACTTGAGGCTCATTTCACTCTGAGAATTGACGCCTTCGTAAAAAGTCGATTATGCCCTGTTTTGTCATTCCGTGCTTGACACGGAATCCAGCGTTTCACTGGTTCCCGGTTTTCACCGGGACGACGTCTGGACTCCTGCTTTCGCAGGAGTGACGTTCTGGGGCTTTTTGCGAGTTCGTCAGAATTAACTTATAAAGTTTCCTGCCCACAATCCTACGGAATAGTCCCCACATTGCTTCCCTGAGATTTTCTTATCTTCATTACAATAGAAGTTCTTTTACCTCTTCATTCCTATGTAATGAGGGGCATTGCATCAGGAGGTCAGATATGAATAACTTCACTGATAATTTCTGGAAGAAGTTCTTCGTCCTTGCTTCCCTCTGGAACATCTCTGCCGCACCGCTGTGTCTGATATTATACATCTACTTTCCATCCCTTATTTATACATCCGAAGGGCTCCAATACACGCACAATCCTGTCTTTGACAGTTTCTATTATATTGTAGTTGGCGCTGTCTTATTATTCGGTGTCGGCTACTACATGCCGTCCCGTGACCTTATGCTGAACCGTGGGATCATCTGGCTCGGTGCCATCGCCAAGATAGGCTTGGCGGTTGTCATATTTCAAATGTACTTCTTAAAGTATCTCACACTGCTTGTTCCCATTCTTCTCGTGGGGGACATAATCTGGGCTCTGTTTTTCTTCGTCTTTCTCAACCAGACAAAAGACAGGGTAAAGGTTAACAACTTGGTAGGATAATAAAGGTTAATAGCTTGTAGGATAAGCTGGGTTTAATTCAGAACTGTCTTTTTGTGGGGATCTCAAACAATGCAATGCCCAACCTGCAAAACAAAAAACCCTACAAAGAAGAAGTTCTGCGGGAAATGTGGCGCAAAGTTAGTTGCGCTCTGTCCCAACTGCCAAGCAGAGAATCCACCGGATGATAAATTCTGTGGTGACTGCGGTTACGATTTAAGCGTACCCGCTACTAAGGTCCCACAACCTCCTAAAGAAGAAACTCACCCTACTATTTTAATCACCGATCACGAACGTAAATACGTCACTGTCCTCTTCTCCGACCTCTCCGGCTACACCGCCATGACTGAGAAACTTGATCCGGAAGAAGTCAAAGAAATCATGGGCAGAATCTTTGGGGAGATTGCCCAGGTGGTGGTCAAATACGAGGGCTTTATTGAAAAGTTCGTGGGCGATGCCATCCTGGCCTTGTTTGGAGTTCCCAAAACCCACGAGGATGATCCTGTCAGAGCAATACGCGCTGCCCGTGAAATTCATGAACTCGTAAGGAGAATGAGTCCTCCCCTTGAAAAGAGAATTGGAAGATCTCTCTATATGCACACCGGTATCAACACTGGCCTTGTAGTGACAGGTGAACTGAATCTCGAAAAAGGGACTCACGGCGTTTTGGGAGATACAATCAACATGGCTTCCAGATTATCTGGTCTTGCCAAGACCGACGAAATAATCGTAGGTCTTGAAACCCATCATCAGGCGGAGGGGTATTTTAATTTTGAAACAATTGAACCCGCCAAGGTAAAAGGTAAGGAAGAGGATATCCTGACTTATAAAGTCCTCTCCCCCAAGGAAGCTCCCACCAAAACTCATCGTTTATCAGGCGTCCGTGCGGAACTGATTGGCCGCCGTGTCGAAATGCGACAACTGAAAGAGGCTGTTGATAATCTCAAGCAGGGCAGATCATCCATTTTCTCAATCGTGGGAGATCCTGGAACCGGGAAAAGCCGCCTTGTGGAAGAGTTCAGGAACAGTTTAGATCTTGCTGCCACCCAGTGGAGAGAAGGCCATGCCTACGCCTATTCACAGAACATACCGTACTTCCCCCTTATAGATTTACTTAATCGTGCCTGGCAGATCAAGGAAGGAGATCCTCCGGAACAGGTCAGGCAGAAGGTGGAGAAGGGAACTAAAGCCCTCATAGCTGACCGGGAAGAGCTGGTTCCTTACATGGGCAGTCTCTATTCTCTTCCCTATCCTGAAACTGAACAGGTAGGCCCTGAAACCTGGAAGGCACGGCTCCATGAAGCCATGCAGCTTATTGTCACCAACCTCTGCAAGAGAGCGCCTACGATTGTGTGTATCGAGGACCTTCATTGGGCAGATCCTTCATCCATTGAACTTCTGAAAAACATACTTACAGACCTCAAATTCCCTGTTCTTTTTATCTGCATCTACCGTCCGTCCTTCAGCCTCTTCACCAGCCACCTGATAAGCAGTTTACGAACTTACCAAGAGATCAGACTCCAAGATCTTTCCTCCTCAGAGTCCCAGGATATGGTGGAATCACTGCTGAAGACTAAAGACATCCCCGCTGATTTAAGGAAGTTCATCCAGGACAAGGTGGAAGGCAATCCCTTTTATCTGGAAGAAGCCATCAACGCCCTTATTGAGTCAGATGTCCTGGTGCAGGAAGAGAATATATGGAAACTCACCAAACCGATAACCGAAGCTAATATACCCTATACGGTACAAGGTATTATATCTGCCAGACTTGATCGATTGGAAAGAGAAACCAAGCGTATTCTCCAGGAAGCTTCGGTTATTGGTAGATCATTTTTGTATGACATACTCAGAAGAATCACTGAATTGAAAGAACACGTTGACAGAAGTCTTAACGGACTGGAGAGGTTGGACCTTATCCGCACAAGAACCTTACAGCCTGACCTGGAATATATCTTCAAACACGCCTTAACCCAGGAGGTAGTCTACAACGGGATATTGAGAAAAGAGCGTCAGCACATTCATGAAAAGATAGCTCAGGTGATGGAGGAATTGTTTCATGACCGGCTGCCCGAATTCTATGAGACTTTGGCCTACCACTTCAGGCAGGGCCGTTCCATTATAAAGGCAGTGGATTACCTGATGAAGGCTGCCGAGAAGAGTTTCAGTAGATATGCCGTTGATGAAGCACATGAGTACTATCGGGAAGCCTTTGACCTCCTTACCAGCAAGTCAGATAAATCTAAGGAAGAGAATAAACTTCTTGTCGATCTCCTCCTCGACTGGGCAGTGGTCTATTATCATCGGGGAATTTACAATGAACTGTTAGATTTATTTCAGAAACATAAAAATTTGGCCATATCTCTGGAGGATAATGCCAGACTGGGGATGTTTTATAATTGGATGGGCGGGGCATTAAACAGATTGGAGAGACTCCGGGAATCCTATCAATATTTGTCTAAAGCTCTTGAGATTGGAAAAGAGCTGGGGGATGAAAAAATAACCGGCTATGCATATGGTTGGCTCATCTATACCTGTGCTGATCTCGGACGATTGGACGAAGCTGTTGAGTTTGGAGAGAAGGTAAAAGCATTGGACGTCTATAAGTCTGACAAGGAGCTTTTTAGACTATCAACAGTCGCAATGGGAGGAACATACTTTTTCAGAGGAGAGGGAAGGAAAGCCCATGAAGAAGGGGATGTCCTTATGGAGTATGGTCAGAAGCACTCCGAAGGAGCATGCATTACACAGGGCCACGAGACGCATGGAAATGGCTATATGGCAATCGGGGATATTCCCAACGCTATAGAGTGCTACAAGAGGACAATCCAAACTGCATTAGAACCTGTATTTGCCATCACTGCAAAAGTATTTCTTGGATATGCCTATGTTGTCAATGGCCAGTATGCGGAGGCTGAAACTGTGCTGAATGAAGTAACAGAACTTTGTGAACACCAAGGTTATGGTTTCATGGGAAGTGCCGCTAAGGCCTCATCAGGTATTGTCATGATCACCAAGGGGAATTTCGAGCAGGGGATTGAGGTCGTGAAAGATGTGATGAAAAGTTATATCAACAATGAGAGTTGGTGGAGATATGCCTTAGTGAATTCAATGCTCGGTAGGGTCTATCTGCAAATCTACCAGGCATTCGGGAATATGAATGATTTTTCATCCATGGGACAAAGTGCAGAGTTTCTTGTGAAGACCGCTCCTGTTGCTCATGAGAAGGCGGAGGTATATTTAACGACGGCCATTAAGAAAGCAAAGGAAATTGGAGCAAGCAGTATTCACGGACAATCGTGTCTGGAAATGGGACGGTTGCATAAGCTGCGAGGGAAAACTGACGATGCCAGAAAATACATCGCCGATGCAATCCACATCTTGGAGGAGTGTGAGGCTGATGTCTTCCTGAAGCAGGCCAAGGAGGAACTGGCTTCCCTTTGATTAATGGTTGAATGCATGCATTTTGGAGAGAATAGCCGGCCCAACGATTAAAGGAAATTATCGTCTTGTTTTTCGTGGAAAAATAATCCTGTCAATTTAAGTGAAATAATGGCGGTATTCTCAGTCCTAATGTGATACGTGCACTCGTACTGGATTGGGAGAAAAATAATTATGTGGAGAAAGGGACCCTGATGAAGCCGCATCATCTCAAGGTGTTTTTAATAATCGCGATAGTGCTCTTTCAATCTCAAATTTTTTCACCCAGGAATGTGTATGCCTGGACGGAGCAGCCTCTCATTTCATATCGGATACTTCAAGTAATCCCGGAAGTGCGCAATGCAGAGCCGGTAGTTGTGGAAGACCTCGATTCATTTCTTATAGCCGAAGAAAAGAACCTTGCAGATTTGCTCGCACAAGAGGAAAAATGGGCGCGGCAGAATCTTTCATACTACAAGCCCCTGCCTGATGTGCTGGCATTCCAGCCAACCGGCTACCGCAGTGACGTACGGCAACGCTTCTGTCACGCCATCAGAGTCAATCCCGACTTTTACTTCAGCTTGTATCTTCAGTTGGTGCCGGGTGAAGATGCCGGCGGCAGGACCGCCATTACGCCGAGGGAAATCACGTTTCTCAAAGACACCTCGGACTGGAAAAATACGAAATTTGCAGAACTGATTGCAGGGGAATCAGTATCTTCCCTTGATGTGGTAGTGACAGCAACTGAAGAACCGGATTTTGGCCTGGACGTGGGGCTGTATGAAGATAACGGCACTGATTTCGGAAAAGTGTATGGATTCGGCACACAACCATTCGGGAATCCGAACCTCGAGTATGGCACCCAGGCACCTTTCCACATGGGGTACTACCATGAAGCGGGCATCATCAACACCTTTGCTGAATTCATAACGCAGACATACCCTGAATACCGCATACATCTCTATCAGAGTCTCTCACGCTTTGCGTTTGAGACCGGACATAACTACTGGGGGTGGCGTTTCATGGGTATGGGCCTTCAATACGTCATAGATTTAAACCAGCCCTATCATGTGAGTCTGTTGCCCGGCGTCAGTGTTGTAAAGATGATCTGGATGAGTATGCTTGATATGGTAGGAATCAGCGGTCCTAAAGCCGATGCTATTCAGCTTGTCTCAAACAGACACACGGCACTGGAAAAATTCCAGCAACTCATTCTTTATCGCGCGTATCAGGACGAAGTCAACGACAGTCCCATATTCGTGGTGCTGCGTACTATAGGGGAATGCCCACCATGGAATGATAGGATGCCACGTGATGTCATTACAGTAGAGAGCTGTGCGCGTGCCAGGGAAACAGACAGGCTTCTTGAGGAGACAATGCCGGAGCGCTTCGTATCCGATCCAAGCTTCGAACTCGGCACCAGTCCCGAAAGAGACGATATAATTTTGAGGATACAGGAAAAGGGTGGACAGCAAGCAATCGACCGACTGACTGCTCAGGTGCGGGATCTCCTTAAACCGCTTCCCTCGTATACGTGTTCATATGTCAGAAGTATCAGGAATAAATAGCCTACACTATTGATAGTGCGACTTTACTTACATTCCCATCATGGAGCGAATCTCAGCATACTGCAGGTTGTACACCTGCAGGTAGTTGCCGGCGATCCATTGATTTTCAGCCTCCCAGTAATCATTTCGGTATCCCCCCTGCTGCACCTTGTTGGCCGCAAGGGTCAACATAATGGCCTGATCCTTCTGCCGTGCGGTGAATTTAACAGGAACACCCGCCCAGTCGATGATATTATCAAGAAGCGCTCCGCTGCTGGCGTACTGGTATGGTTCATAATACATGCGTTCCTTATCGGTGTAGGTACGTATCGTTTTCTTATCGTACTTGTCCACAATAGTGATGGAACGATAGGGACGATAAGCAACCGCAAACAAGGTATATCCTTCCCCCTTCGCACCCTTGGCAGTATCGATGCTTGTCAATATGTAGTCCCAGGAATTAGGAATATCGGAAGCTTTCAGTATCCTCTGGAAGCTCTGAGTCGCCTGCTCCATTGTAGTAAATGCCTGGCCCGTATCGCCATCAGGAGAAACAACGTAGAAATTCTGGTTGTATGCCGCACGATAGGTATCCGCTATGGTAATGGGTTTTCCGGCGATGAGCAGTTGTTTGTTGATTTCCTGTAATCCCGTGTCCGCTTCGACAAAGTAAGTTAATGCCGCCATACCTTGTCCGAACCCCACCGCCATCTGTGTCCCTGTCATAGTACCCATTGAAGCAACGTTAAGCGGACAGGCATACAGACATATTGCCAGTAACAGTGAGAAAATCAGATATATTTTCTTCATAATGTCACCCCACGTCTTTTGTTGTTAAAGATGAAACCCGAACAGGTAAAACGTGTACTGACCTCAAGAAAGCCACATTATAGAAAGAAATAGAAGAGGAGGTTTGAATAGTATGGTTTATTGTAACACAAGAACGGTAGAATTCAAGGATATTAACCGTTTTCTTTTCTTCCATTCATTAAATACATATTGACTTTCCTCCTGCATATTTCTTATTCTACCTCCGCAAGGGGGCATTGCAACTTGTCGAAATTTCCTCATATTGAGGTTCATTTCGTCCAGAATTGTATAATATCCAAAAACTCCATCCGATATTCGATTCATACATTGCCTCCCAGACAGTTTATATATCCAATCACTGTGAAGACGTTTTCATCTGGGATGGTATACTTCGATAGATTTGAAATGACTTCATGAGTCACAGGCGTCTCTTCTTTTCCGATTTTGTCGTCAATCAGGAGATAGAATCTCTATGATTATAGCGAATCAAAATGAAATTGCCCGCTTGCTATCAACAATATTTCCCCCGGATTCTTCGGAGAAATTTGCCGAGTCATTATTGGGCGAAATAGCTCCTCATGCAGAAAAGATGAATCTTCGTGAAAGAGACATTCTCATCCGTCAGGGTGATTCGAGTTTTTCAATTTATTATGTGATGAATGGGCGCTTTCATGTAATGACAGAACAGCCTGACGGAAGTACAACAGTAGTGGCAGAAATTGGACCGGGGGAACCAATCGGTGAGATACAGGCGCTGACAGGGGGCGTCCATACCGCGAATGTTCAAGCTGCCACTGATTCCACGGTAATCAAGCTGTCACAAAGAGCTGTTGAAATCATTATGGAGAAGGCGCCTGAGACTGTACACCGACTATTGAAAACTGCCCGCATGCGCCTTCTGCGCAGCCAGTTGGCAATTTTGCTGCCCTCACTATTCGATTCACTCGATGACGAAGCGCTCCGGGATATACAGGGTAAGGTTCAATGGCATCATCTGCGCAGTGGGGAGATGCTTTTCCGCGAAGGCGACCCAGGCGACAGACTCTATATCGTAATACTCGGGCGCCTGCGGGTAACTCTCGAGGATAGCAAAGGAGAAAAAATAATAAATGAGGTGGCACGGGGAGAGATTATCGGTGAAATGGCGCTTTTCTCGTCCGAGCCGCGTTCCGCAACGGTGTATGCCGTGCGCGATTGTGACCTTGTCAGTATCTCACAGCCGGCGTTTGATGAGATTATAAAAAAATATCCCCAGGTGATGAGGACGATAACCAAAGTACTCATCAACCGGCTTGCGAGGAGGAATCGTGAGGTGCCGAGTAAAGGCAGTGTCACAAATATTACGGTCATTCCCGCGAGCTACAATGCACCTGTCCATGAGTTTTCCGTCAGATTGTCAAAGGCACTCTCACTCCACGGCAAAGTTCTTCATATAACCGGCAGACTTGTCTGTGATAAATTCGGCACTTCCCTGCTTCGAGATCCAGTGCCAAAGGAAACGTTGCAGGTAAAACTCGCGGCGTGGCTGGATGAGCAGGAGACAAAATATCCTTTCATCATTTACGAAGCCGACCCATCTTTATCACCGTGGACGCTGTGTTGTCTAAGCCAGGCGGATCAGATTCTGGCACTGGCACAAGCTTCGGACACGCCCGGATATGGTCCTGTGGCTTCATCGGTGCTTCCTTCGGTCACTCGCGCAACATGTTCAATGGTGATCCTCCATCCAGAGAGCGAAACGCTCCCATCCAATACCGGTGAATGGTTGAGGTCCTGGAATGCCGTGGACCATCAGCATGTCCACTGGGACATTACTTCTGATATCGAGCGCGTAGCACGTTACATTACGAACACATCAATGGGCCTTGTCCTTAGTGGTGGCGGGGCGCGGGGATTTGCTCACATCGGTGTGATTCGCGCCCTTAGAGAAGGAGGTATCCCTATTGATATGATCGGCGGAACGAGTATGGGTGCTGTGATTGCAAGCGCCTATGCCTTGGGATGGGACGATCAGAAAATATATGATGAGACAAAAAACATTTTTTTTATAAATAATCCACTCAGTGATTACACGTTTCCAATCGTATCTTTTTTCCGATGCCGCAATCTTGATAGAGTGCTTGAAAATAGTTACGGCGATACCTGCATAGAAGATCTCTGGATACGCTACTTCTGCATATCAACCAATCTCTCAATCGCCGAGATTGAAATACATGATCGTGGTTCATTGTGGAAGGCCGTACGCGCAAGCATCTCATACCCCGGTATTGCCGTCCCTGTGGTGAAAGGCAACCATTTGTTGATTGACGGTGGTGTACTCAATAACCTTCCTATTGATATCATGAAAAAGCGCTGCAGGGGATCGGTTATTGCAGTAGATGTGAGCATCGAAGAAGACCTTACCGTAAATTATCCGGAAGTTCCCTCACCATGGAGAATGCTCTGGGACCGCGTTTCTCCGGTTAAGAAATACAGTAAATTTCCCAACATTCTGGATATTCTCACACGAACGGCAGAATTAAGCTGCATCAACAGGAAACAACAAACAATAGTGGACGCTGACTTATATCTGCGCCCTCCGGTTGATAATTTCAAGCTCCTGGATTTTAAATCGTTCGATAAGCTCGTTGATATCGGCTACGCCTACGCAAAAGAGGAAATAAAGAAGTGGGATAATTAAATGCAGGACACCGTAAAATACTGAATTGATAGAAGTGACATGAGCACGCAGTAGGTCATCCTGAAAATTCTTCTTATTTTGAATCACGTCAGGAGATATTGAAAATGCATCATGATGCAGACGCACGGTATGGGACGATTCCGGTGAAAGACAAGGTAGAATTTCTCACGGGCGTGTACGACAGGATGACTGCGCTCAACACCAATGCCGATACCAAGGCGGGTGTCATGCTTACCTTCCACAGTATCTGGGCCATCTGCTTCGGCCCGAACGTTACGAAATTGATTATCCAGCTTCCCGCACCACCGCTCAAAATGACTCTGTGGGTGGTGTCGTTTCTGTTAACTTGTGCCCTGTTTATCGCATTCATCCGTTCAGCATATTAGGCTGTCCTGATACTCCTGCCCAGGATTGATGCTCAAAAAGGTGAGGAACCAGCGAAACGGAGCCTCGTCTTTTTTGTCGATGTTGTTAAAATAGCAGGGACCAATGTCGCCGAGAAATCAGCAAATTACAAAAAGCAGCTTGACAGAACAAGCTATGAGGACCTTGTCGATGACCTTGTGTATCGAATCAACGATATCGCCAATGTAGTGAATCAGAAATATGAGTGCACGAAAAAGGCAATAAAGCTCTCGCTATACACGTTTCTCCTGTGGGCAATCTCTCTTTTCTCAGTGATTATTATGAACATGTTCTGGAGTGGGGGATACATTCATGCAATGCCCGAAATGCCAATTCGATAATCCTGATGGACTTAACTTCTGCGGTCAATGTGGTTGCCAGTTAGAACAAACATGAGTTGATACCGAAATTCAGTAAATGGTTAGTGAATTTATAAATAGTTAATAGGGAATGTCTTCGCGAAGGATGAGAAGAAACAGGACAATACCCTTGTAAAGCCCGCGTCGGTTGGGGTTCTTACATGTGGTAGAGTTCGCTGCCGAGAATTCGAATCCAGTTGTTCTTCAGTACTTTCAGTGCCTGTTCCACAGGCTCCACGCCCAGAATCAGCACGGTGATTTCACCGGTCCCGATGCAGGGATATATGTAATCAACATTGATAGTGGCTTTCTTGAGCGGTTTGAGTACGGCGTTCAGTCCGCCGGGATGGTGCGGTACCACGCAGGCAATGACATCTTTTACATCAATGGCGTATCCCGCGGTCTTCATCACGTTGATTGCTTTTTCAGGGTCATTGGCGACAAAGTGCAGCTTTCCTTCTTTGCCCTGTGCGGTGAAGTAAAACGCGATGATATTAATCCCGTTGGTCCCTAAAAGGTCGCTGACACTCGACAGTGTACCGGGTTCGTTTTTCAGGGAATGGTCAATCTGTTTGACGGTTTTCATCTTTACGCTCCTTTAATCACAAGCTCGGCACCGAGAGTGAGGCTCTTTTCGTTGATGGCCATTATGTCGGATTTTTTGCCTTTGAAAATTTCATGAAGAGCCTTCACGATTGATTCAATTGATGTCATTTTGGTGGCGGCGATAAATCCTCCGAGCATGATGATGTTGACGGAACGGTCATCGTTGAAATGTTTCTTCGCCAGTTCGTTCGCCGGTACACGATATACGGTGATGTCATCGCGCGATGTTTTACGGTCGACGAGACTGGAGTTCAGCACAATCAGCCCACCTCTCGTGAGGGCACTCTCAAATTTGATAAGCGAGGGATTGTTCAATATGACCGCATGGTCGGGGGACGATGCGACGGGCGAGAAGATTTCTTCATCGGAAACGGCGATCGTGCAGTTCGCGGTACCTCCCCGCATTTCCGCGCCGTATGACGGAAGATAGGTCACTTCCTTGCCTTCCCTCATCGCCGCCACGGCGTACAGGTACCCCATCATGAGTACACCCTGGCCACCGAATCCTGCGAAGACGGTTTTTTTCAACATGGCTAAACGACCTATTGTATCTTATCTCCCACAGTGTCCTTGATGACTTTGAGGGGGTATGTTTTCGTAATGGTTTCCTCTATCCATTTACAGGAATCGACGGTGTTCATCTTCCAGTTCGTAGGGCAGGGCGAGAGTACCTCGACAAGGGAAAAACCAAGACCCGCCATCTGGATTTTAAATGCTCTGGTGATGGCTCGTTTCGTCTTCCTGATGTTTGCCGGGCTGTTCACCGTCGTCCGTTCAATGTAGACGCTCCCTTTTGTGAGGGCAAGCATCTCGCTCAGGTCAATGGGAGCTCCGTCCCGTGCGTAATCGCGTCCGCCGGGTGTGGTTGAAGAGTTCTGGCCGATGAGCGTCGTCGGCGCCATCTGTCCCCCCGTCATTCCGTAGCAGCCGTTGTTCACAAAAATGGTGGTGATGTTTTCACCGCGATTTGCCGCGTGAATCGTCTCCGCGGTACCGATCGCCGCGATATCGCCGTCACCCTGGTAGGTGAAAACCACTCTGTCGGGCAGAGACCGTTTGATGCCCGTTGCCACGGCGGCACATCTCCCGTGGGGTGATTCTCCCATATCGATGTCGAGATAATCGTAGGCAAGCACCGCACAGCCGGCGGGAGGCACTCCCACCACCTTGTGGGCAATGTCAAGTTCTTCTATGATTTCCGCAATCAGGCGGTGCAGGATGCTGTGGCCGCACCCCGGGCAGTAGTGAAACACGGCTTTTTTCAGTAATTTCGGTCGCTCAAAAACCTTTTTCTCCATCTATTGTTCCTCTTCAAGGTTCTGGCGGTAGTAGAGGCTGCTGATCACCTTCGATATTTCATCGGGGGTGGAAATAATGCCGCCCGGCCGCCCGTAAAAATGCACCTTGCTTCTTCCTTCGAGAGAGAGCTTCACATCTTCAACCATTTGACCTGTACTCATTTCGAACACGAGAAAATGCTTTACAATCCTGCTCAATTCAACAATGGCGCCCTTGGGGAAAGGATAGAGTGAAATGGGGCGCAGGAGGCCCACCTTCAATCCCATTTCGCGCACTCTCTTTATGGCCCCCTTGGCGATTCGTGCCGCCGTGCCGTAGGCGATGACCACGAGGTTGGCGTCGTTCGTCAGATAGCTTTCATGCAGGATAAGGTCTCTGGTGATGCTTTCGTATTTTCGTTGCAGCTTCCAGTTGTGTTCTTCCATGTCGCGGGTATCGAGGATGAGCGACTTTATGAACCGGCTCGGACGCTGCGAGGCGCCATTGAGGATGTATGATTTTGGAGGTAGTGAGCGGGGATCGATGGGTTCAGGGAGTATCACCGGTTCCATCATCTGGCCCATCATGCCATCGATGAGAATGATGACGGGAGATCGGTACCGGTCGGCACACTCGAAGGCTTTTACCGTCAGATCCGCCTGTTCCTGCCCTGAGGCGGGTGCCAGCACGATTGAATGGTAATCACCATGGCCGCCGCCTTTTGTCGCCTGAAAATAGTCGCCCTGGGCGGGAGCGATGTTGCCGAGACCCGGTCCGCCTCTCATTGTATTGATGATGACTGCGGGCAGTTCTGATGCCGCAAGGAATGAGATGCCTTCCTGTTTAAGGCTGAGACCGGGGCTTGAAGAACTCGTCATGGCACGGGCGCCCGTCATGGCGGCACCGAGTACCATGTTGATCGCGGCGATCTCGCTTTCCGCCTGGATAAACGTGGCGTCGCTTACTTTTGCCATGGCGCCCGCCATGTACTCGGTCAATTCATTCTGCGGTGTGATGGGATACCCCGCGTAGAAACGGCAGCCGGCACGGATTGCAGACTCGGCGATCACGTGGCTCCCACGCATCAACATCTTTTCACTCACGGTAAACCTCTATCGCGACGTCGGGACATACCAGCGCGCAGAGCGCGCATCCGGAGCACGGTTTCCCCTCAGCGGGAGAATTTATGAATACGGCCGGATGATAGCCTTTTTCATTTAGATGCTCCGATATGACAATAAGTTTGTTCGGACATACCGAAATACACAGGTAGCAGCCCTTGCAGACTTCACTGTCAATTACTATTCGTCCTGTTTTTGATTTTGTTGTCGTCATATCTCGCTGCGAATACGGACGGTATAATCATGTTTTGAAGGCCGCCGTAATTTGTAAGCTTGAGTGATTATGTCTTGTTTTAATATTTGTCAAGTATTTTCATTTGATTAATAATCTTACGACGAACAAATAGGTTGACCCTTCAGTGATTAGTGTGTAATTTTTTCGACAAGGCGGATATCGTATCCACGTGACACTATCCTGCAAAAAAAAGGAGGCATGCTGATGAATTTCTTCAATTCCATGGAAATCACCATTCCACTTTCGCAGGTAGCGATGCTTCTGACATTCAGCACCATCGCGCTTCTTCTGGGCAGAAAGCGTCTCGCACTGATTGTCTGTTACATTTTTACGGTATACTGGGGTTCCATTGTCAAACTTGACACTTTGATGATGACTGCAAAGGGAACAATTCACTATGGCGCCGCCACTGCATACTATGCGTTCGGTTTCATAGTGCTGCTCCTTGCCTGCATAGGATTTATCAAAAACCCGGACTGAGAAGAACAAATCAGGAATTGCTGAGATGATTGAAACCGGTACTTTTAAGGAAGTCACGCAGATAAAGATAAGTGGGGAACCGGGAGGTTGACATGGGAGCACGGATAACGGCTTTTATAGAAGCACAATGCACGAGATGCGGAGTCTGTCTCAATAAATGCCCGGTGCTGGCGTTGCCGCTCGATGAAGCAAAAGCTGAGTTCGAGCGGTTGCTCGACAGGCGAACGCCCTCCGCAGTGCTCTCACGGTGCAATTCCTGTATGTCCTGCAATCTCTATTGCCCCGAAAAGGCGAATCCTTATAATCTGATCCTCGAACGATGAACTGAATGGATGAATGCCATCCCGGGCCCTGATGACAGAGTGCTTCTCATAGGCAACTATACCCATCTGTTTCCCTTTATAATCGGCGGGAGTGCGCTTCTCGATCATTTCAAGCCCATTGACAGGATCGATCACTGGGAAGGCGGCGCCTATCTGTACCAGGGCGGATATCTCGATCTCGTCAGGAAAATAGCTCTCTCGACCAGGCGTGATTTCGATGAATGGGGCGCGAAGGAGGTGGTCTTTCTCACCGATGCAGTACACCATCTTTGCAGCTCGGTACATCCCCGTGAGATGGGAGTATCTCATGAAAGAACGTTCGTCACTCTTAATGAGTGGCTCGCCGGAGAGCTTCAAGCGGGGGCCATTACCTTGCCTGCGGCACCCCTCGGCATGAGGGTGACCGTGCACGATAATTGCTATTCCAAGGTACACGGCGGATTGTACTGGGATACTCCCCGGGAACTGCTTCAACGGTGCGGCTGCACGGTGGTCGAGATGCGCCACATAAAAAAGGATTCGCTCTGCTGCGGCTTCGGTGCGGGTGCGTCATGGGTCCGGAACATGTCAATGCCCTTTGACATCATATCGGAAGGGGCAAAAAAGATACGCGAAGCGGAAGACACCGGTGCGGAGGCGCTTGTTTCCTATTGCAGCGGGTGCATCTATCTTTTATGGGCGGCGCGCGAGCTGACGGGAAGCAAGATAAAAATTTACCATCTCCTTGAAGTCGTCAGAATGGCGATGGGTGAAACAATCAACTACCCGGAGGACCACGTGCGAAGGGCCTGGGATGTCATCGCGATTATCACCTACCAGCTCGGCATCTCTCTCTTTCAGAAGAATTTCTTTATAAAAGAACTATCCTATGATAACAGCAAATCAACATTTTCGCCTGGAAACCGGAGGATCCTGAAATCAATTCGATGGATCCTCGGTCCGCTGGTAATGCGGGCTGTCTACGGACGTGTATTCAGGGCGATGATGCCTTTGATAAGGACCCGCTGATTTCGGGAGGCACAGGCGATGCATCTTCAGGAAGGAACAGTGCTTCATGAATGGGATGTACAGACTCCCCCACGCGGGGAAAGCCTGCGGTTTACGGCAATCAAACATCAGCTTCTTTCCACCCCCATACATCTCTGCAGTGAACGTGCGGAACTGATTACCGACTATTTCAAGCATTATGATGACCGCACCAAGCCGATGATTATCAGGAAGGCCCGGGCACTCCGCCATCTTCTTTCACGCAAGTCCGTGAAGATATTTCCCGATGAACTTATCGTCGGCAACGTCGGTGGTTACAGAAAGTCCGCCATCATACAGCCGGAACTTGCCGGCGTCATCATGGGCGAAGAACTTCTCTGGATCAACCGCAGAAAAACAAATCCCTTTCCGATGCCGTGGAATGCGAGGTTACGGTTGTTTTTCAGTGTGTTTCCCTACTGGTATTTCAGAAACATGGCATTCCGGGCGTTTGCCGGCAGACGCCGCTTGTACCACTTTGCAAGATATCTTTTCGAACAGCTGAACGCCACGTACTACCTTATCAACGAAGCGGGCGGCATCGGGCATTTTCTTCCTCACTACGAGAAAATGATTACCATTGGCGTCAAGGGATACGTGAAAGAGCTGGGAGACAGGCAGGAAGATCTCCACCGGGCGGCGAAAATTGCCTGTGAAGGCCTCGTTGAATATGCGCAAAGGCTTGGCGCTGAGGCGGGTCGTCTCTCGCTTCAGGAGAAAGACCCGGTGAGGGCGGAAGAACTCGGGGAAATGGCCCGGATATGCGCAAAGGTGCCCCGTGAGCCCGCGGAAACGTTCCATGAAGCCGTTCAGTCGCTCTGGCTCACCCATATGGCAGTCTGCCTGGAAGGTATCAATTCAGCGGTCTCTTTTGGACGAATCGACCAGTACCTCTATCCTTTTTACGCGCGCGACATTGAAGCGGGAATCATCACGAAGGAAAGGGCACGCGAAATACTGCTGTCCTTTTCGGCGAAGACAACCGAGCACGTATTTCTGATGTCCGGACGGACAAGCGAATACCATGGTGGTTATCTCGTCGCACAGGCCGCCACTGTGGGAGGAATGGACCGCGAGGGTAATGACGCGGTCAACGAACTCACCTATCTTTTCCTCGACGTGATGGAAGAGGCGGGACTGCGGGACCCCAATTACCTTGCCAGGGTTCACCGGAATTCGCCTGTTGAATACGTGCGCAGGGTTGCCGAAGTGGCGAAAAAAGGAAATGCCGTTCCCGCGATTTTCAATGACGATGTCACAATACCTGCTCTCGTGCGTCATGGCTGCCCCATCGGGGAAGCCCGTGACTATGGACTCGTCGGGTGCGTGGAGCCGACACTTCCGGGAAAGAGCTTTTTCTCCACCGATGCGGCGCTCTTTAATCTTCCGTTATGCCTCCTGCTCACGCTCAATGGGGGAAGAATGCCGGGTCGGATGACGCGTGTCGGTGCGAAGACGGCTGACAGATCAACCTTCACAGATATGGATGAGATTATGGATGCGTTTCGCGTGCAGGTTGAACACATGGTCCGGCGCCTTATCGACGATATCCGCATTATCGAAGAAGGAAACCGGGACTATCACCCCACGCCTTTTTCTTCGATGCTCGTCGAAGGTTGTGCGACATCGGGCAGGGACGTCACTGCGGGGGGCGCCCTCTTCAATTCAAGCGGCATTCAGGGAGTCGGCGTGGCTGACACTGCGGATTCACTTGCGGCGATAGACGAGCTTGTATTTCGAACCAGAAAATACACACTGGATGAAATCAACGCAGCATTGCAGCGGAATTTCAAAGGAAACGAGCCGCTCCGCCGCGAGCTCTTTAATGCACCAAAGTTTGGAAACAACAATCCGCTTCCGGATGCCTATGCAAGCCGTGTCGTCAAAATCTTCCACGACGCGCTGACGCAGTATCGTAACACTCGGGGTGGTGTCTACGTATCGGGATTTTATTCGTCGACCTCGCACGTGGGATTCGGCAAAAGAACAGGTGCACTGCCGAGCGGCAGGAGAGCCGGCGAGCCTTTCGCGGCGAGCCTTGGAGCGGCACACGGGGCCGATAGAACAGGAACTACGGCGCTTCTCAATTCCGTGGCTCAGATCGATTCCACCCTTGCTCCGAACGGCTATGCCCTGAATCTGCGTTTTGACCCCGCCATGGTGTCCGGTGAACGGGGAGTGAACATCCTGACCTCGCTGATGAGAGGATTCTTCGAGTCCGGCGGTATGGAAATGCAGCTCAACGTAATTGATCCGGACATGCTTGAGGACGCCTGTGCGAATCCCGGGAAATATCCCGGCATCGTGGTCAGGGTTGCCGGCTACTGCGCCTATTTTGACGATTTACCCGTGTCCGTGAAGAAGGAAATCATTTCGAGAACGAGACTCTCGATATAATTACCGTGACTTCATACAGGGTATATCGTCATATCGTATACATTCCCGTGAACCACATCATGCCGGATTATTACCATGAGGAAGTGCGTGATTCGATAATCACTCTGCCGGAGGGAATTGCATATGCGGATTCTCATGCTGGAAAAAATAGGGACCACACTCTTCGGTTGTATTGACGACGGCGTTCACTATCATGTGATTTCAGTGGAGAGGGGCGGGGTCCTTTCGGTTGAAAAAAGTTATTACAGTGGGAATTATAAGAGTTACGAAGATTTCGTTTTCTGTTTTGCGGAAACGGAACCCGCGGCGTATTTTCTTGAAAGCCCCGTGACTGTCGGTGCATCCCGGTTGGACGATTTAAACTATGAGTATCTGCTCGCGGTCTGGGAACAGATATGGATGGCGTAGCCGGTGAAACATGACGCGTCACATGACGTGTTCACTTCACGCGCTGTCCGTCAGAAAGAGTGAGCATCAGAAGGGAACTTTTCTTTTTTTACTTCCTCGATATACTGAGAAAAGGCCCGTCGCATTTCCTTGCCGAGTTCGGCATATCGTTTCACGAATTTTGTGGTGAACATATCGAACATGCCCAGCATGTCGTTCACCACAAGCACCTGTCCGTCGCACTGCACTCCCGCGCCGATTCCGATGGTGGGAATGGTGAGAGATGATGTTATTTCCTTTGCGAGTGAGGCGGGAACACATTCGAGTACAAGAGAAAATGCACCTGCTTGCTCGAGAATCTTTGCATCATCGAGAATCCTCCGCGCCGCACTTTTATCCTTGCCCTGCACCCGGTATCCGCCGAGCTGATGGACGGATTGGGGGGTGAGACCAAGATGGCCCATTACGGGGATCCCGGACTCGACGATTTTCCTGACGTTTTCCGCCATCTCCCTGCCGCCTTCGAGCTTCACCCCGTGGGCGCCGGCCTCCTTCATGAATCGTCCCGCGTTGGTGAGTGCGTGCTCCACCGAAACCTGATATGACATGAACGGCATGTCGCCGATTACCATGGCACGCTTGGTTCCGCGGGTGACCGCCTTCGTATGGTGAATCATTTCATCCATGGTGACGGGAAGGGTGCTCTCATAGCCCATCACCACCATGCCAAGGGAATCGCCCACGAGGATGATGTCGATACCCGCCTCGTCCATAAGCGAAGCGGTGACAAAGTCGTAGGCGGTGAGCATGGTAATCTTGTCTCCCGTTTTCTTCATCTGCCTCACTGACATGGTGGTGACTTTCGGCATAGTGCCCTGTTTACTCATGTGGTGTGGTTCCTTTCAGTAATGAAATGAGTGCCCGTGCCTTCTGGTCGGACACAAGGTCATTTTCCAGGCCGAGGCGGGTCGTAAAGATGCCCATCTCACGGTAGAGTTGAGAAAGCCAGGGCAGTTTCGCATCAATCGCCGCAAGGTGCTTTTCAATCGTTCCCACGTCGCCGCGTGCAATCGGTCCCGTGAGTGAGTGTTCAACCCCCCTGTGTTCGATGTTATTGATGGTTCCCCTGACGAGGGGCCAGAAGGATTTTACCGCATCATCGCCGCGAAGTCCGAGGTGCTGGTGAATCGAACGGACGAGATAGATGAGCGTCACGAGATAGTTCGATGCAATGCACGCGGCCGCGTGGTAGAGGGGTTTATCTTCATCGGGAACGAAGAAAAACGTGCCGCCGAGATCGCGCACAATTTGAATGGTCCAGGATTCAATCTCCTTTTGTGCCGTGATTCCGAATGTGCTTCCGGGAATATTTTCAATGGCGCCCCGCACGTCGGCAAATGACTGGAGGGGATGAATGCTTGCCACATATGCTCCGGACTGTCGTGCGGCTTCGAGAAGATCAAGACCACCCGCACCGCTCGCATGCACTACTCTTTTCCCGGGCGAAAAAACTCCCTTTCCGGCCATCTCATCGCACACCGCCTTGATGGCATCGTCAGTGGTGGTGATAAACACCGAATCGGCGTGTGCGGCGGCGGAGGCGGCGTCCGTGCAGGGAAGGCCCCCTGTATATAAAATGCCGGATCGAAGCGCTTCAGCCGAGCAGTCGGATACGGCGACGATATCATGGCCTGCCGACCTGAGTAAGAAGCCGAGGGCGCTTCCGACTTTTCCGAGACCTATTATCGCGATTCTGTCTTTTTCCATTGCGGCGCCTGAAAAAACAAAAGACCCCCCCGCGTCTATCGGAAAGGCCTCCGGTTTTCATATGAATCTGTGCTGACCATTCCGTCTCAGTCCTTCAGCGGATCCAAGCGGTGGCGAAGGACTATCACAGCGGTGGTGCGGTTGTCAATAATGATTCTCACCGCACCTATCCTTTTGATTCTTGTATTTTTATACCCTGATAGTGTAGTGAGAAAGAAATTCAGCAATAGAAGTTTCTGAAACGTGCACGGGAAGGCGACATGAGGGAAATTGATCTCATGATATTTGATTTTGACGGGACGCTCGTGGATTCAGGCAATGACTTGGCGGAGGCGGTGAATCACTCGCTCAGGATGCTCAATTTACCCGTCTGTGAAGAAGAGGAAATCCTTCATTTTATCGGCGACGGTGTGGCGAAATTAATCGAACGATCGCTGGGCGAAGGCAACATGCACCGTTTTGCCGAGGCGTTACAAATCTTCATGGATTATTATGATGCCCATCTTCTTGATACTACGCGTCTCTACCCCGGCGTTCCTGAGGTGCTCGAGTACTATGGTAATACAAGGAAAGTGATTCTCACCAACAAACGGTCGAGATTCACGGAGAGGATTGCCCGCGCACTCGATATCACACGCTTCTTTGACGGTATTTTCTGTCCGGATACCTGCCCCTGCACGAAACCGGATCCGCGTTGTGTGGGATGGCTCCTCGGTACGTTAAAGACCCCGTGTGAGTATGGAAAAATTGTGATTATCGGAGACGGGGTAAACGATGTACTGCTCGCACAAAACTCCGGCATCGTAAGCTGTGCACTTTTTTGCGGATATACCGAAAGGGAGACTCTCATGGCGCTCGCGCCTGATTACTGCTGTGATAAAATTGATGAAGTGGAAAGGTTCTTTATCTGACGGCAGGCATGACGGTTCCTGTACTTTACGTGAGCAATAGTATGAGAATGGTTGCCAATGCGTGACAGGGTTAAAAAGACGATCGAACGATACCGGATGCTTGAGAAAGGCGACCGTGTGGGAATCGCCGTTTCAGGAGGTCCGGACTCGGTTGCGTTATTGAAAGTTCTCCACGAGCTTCGTCATTCCGGCGGGCTCTCGCTTGTTGTCCTGCATCTGAATCACTGTATCAGGGGGGAGGAATCAGACCATGATGCGGCCTTCGTTAGTTCTCTGGGAGCGCAACTCGTAATTCCCGTGGAAGTGAAGACGGTATCAATCCCGCAGTTAAAGCGGCGCGTCAAAGGATCAATTGAAGAAATCGCACGAAACGAACGGTATGCATTTTTCCGGAATGCCGCCGACACGCATCATCTTACGAAAGTTGCCTTGGGACATACACTCAATGACCAGGTCGAAACCGTGCTCATTAATATTATGAGGGGAAGCGGACCCGAAGGATTGCGTGGAATGCTCCCGGTCCGGGACGGCATCTTCATCCGCCCTCTCATCGAATCCACGAGAGAGGAGGTGCTGGCATTTCTTCAGAAGGAAGGGCTTGCCTGTACCACCGACGCCACCAATGAGAGTGACGAGTATCTCAGAAACAGGGTGCGGCATTTTCTCATTCCCGAGCTTGAGCGTACCTTCGACCGGCATGTCACCGGAAACATCAGCCGTATGGCGGAAATCATACGTTATGAAGACGAGTATATGAAAAAAGCCGCGATGGATACACTGAACACATGGGGGATTATAACGGGCGCGCATGAATACCGGATGAATGTTACCCTGCTCCGCGGGCTCCATGTGGCACTTGTGCGGCGTATGGTGAAGGCCCTGCTTGAAGAACTGAGCTCCGGAAACAATGGAATTGAATACCGCCATGTTCAGGAAGTGATTGATCTCATCGAGAGCGGGAGGCCCTGCGGTGTGGTGAGCCTTCCTTTTTCCATCACCGCAGCACGCGACTATGACATGATTCACATCTCAAGGGGTCGGACGGATGACAGTACGAGGAGGTGTTCGTCCAGGACGCAGACCGCTCGGGCATTTACCTATCCTGTCACGATACCGGGCTCTGTTGAAATCAGTGAGACAGGCGACGAAATCCGGTTCAGTTTTGTCACTCCCGAAGAAGTGCATTTCGAGCGCGGAATGCAGGCGTTCATGAATTATGATGCCCTCACGCCGCCTCTTTCGGTGAGAAACGTGCGCGAGGGAGATCGGATTCAGCCGCTGGGTATGAAGGGCTATAAAAAATTGAAGTCCCTTTTCATCGACGAAAAAATACCCTGGAGAAAAAGAAAGATCATACCCCTCGTCGCGGACAGTCATTCGGTGGTATGGATTCCGGGTGTGAGACTGAGCGAGCGGGTCAGGATTACCGATGCAACGGAAAGAGTGGTAAAAGTGGAAGTTATTTGATAAGTGTAGAAGCCATTCATTACCGATGCATTATGTCATATTTCGGTACCGCGCAGATGTCGTGCGGGGCAGGGAGACGGGAATCAGGTGAATCAGTTACAGAAAAATATCGCACTCTGGATTGTCATCAGCCTCATCTTCATACTTCTTTTCCATATGTTTAATCAACCACGCGGAAAGAGTGAAGAAATCGTCTACAGTGACTTTATAAGTCATGTCGAGAAGGGGAGGGTGGCCGAAGTTACCATCCAGGGAGAAAACATAGAAGGCCGTTACGGTGACGGTAAGAATTTCAAGACCTACATTCCCCAGGATGCGGCGCTTGTGCCGCTCTTGAAGGAAAAGGGAGTGAAAATCGCGGTTAAACCGTCGGAGTCCAATCCCTGGTACATGACGGTCCTCATCTCATGGTTGCCGATAATCCTGCTCATCGGCGTGTGGATATTCTTCATGAGGCAGATGCAGTCAGGCGGCGGCAAGGCGATGGCCTTTGGCAAAAGCCGCGCAAAATTAATGACCGACAAGACAAAGAAAGTCACCTTTGACGACGTGGCGGGCATTGATGAGGCAAAAGAAGAGTTGCAGGAAATAGTGGATTTTTTAAAAGACCCGAAAAAGTTTACCAAGTTAGGAGGGAGAATTCCGAAAGGGGTGCTGCTCGTAGGCCCTCCGGGTACCGGTAAGACGCTTCTTGCGAGGGCGATTGCAGGCGAGGCCGAAGTGCCGTTTATGAGCATCAGCGGTTCCGATTTCGTAGAGATGTTCGTCGGTGTGGGAGCGTCGCGCGTGAGGGATCTTTTCAACCAGGGGAAAAAGAACGCACCCTGCATAATCTTTATAGATGAACTCGATGCGGTGGGCCGCCATCGCGGTGCGGGACTTGGGGGAGGACATGACGAGCGGGAACAGACTTTGAATCAAATGCTCGTCGAAATGGATGGTTTCGAAACGAATGAGGGTGTCATCCTCATGTCGGCGACGAACCGCCCCGATGTGCTTGATCCCGCGCTTCTGCGACCGGGGAGATTCGACCGCCTGGTGATGGTCGCCCTTCCCGATATCAGAGGACGGGAAAAAATATTTCGGGTTCACGTGAAGAAAGTGCCTCTCGGCAAAGATGTTGATCTTATGGTTCTGGCAAGGGGCACGCCTGGTTTTTCAGGGGCCGATATAGAGAATCTCGTCAATGAGGCGGCATTGAGCGCGTCGAGACTCAACAAGAACGCCGTCGAGATGTATGATTTTGAGTTTGCAAAAGATAAGGTTCTCATGGGAACCGAACGAAGAAGTCTGGTCATCAGCGATCAGGAGAAACGAAACACCGCCTATCACGAAGCGGGTCATGCACTGGTGGCCAAACTGATACCGGGAACCGATCCGATTCACAAGGTGACCATCATACCGCGCGGCAGGGCGCTCGGGTTGACCCAGCAGCTGCCCGTCGATGAAAAACACACCTATCCACGGCAGTACCTGATCAACAATATTACCATTCTTCTCGGGGGACGGGCCGCCGAGGAGCTCGTACTCAAAGATCTCACGACGGGATCGGGCAATGACATCGAACGGGCCACGGAGCTCGCGAGGAAAATGGTATGCGAATGGGGGATGAGCCAGATGATGGGACCCCTCACCTACGGAAAGAAGGAAGAACAGATATTTCTGGGGAGGGAAATCGCGCGCCATAAGGATTACAGCGAAGAGACCGCCAAGATGATCGATAAGGAAGTTTCACGCATAGTGACTGAAAACTATGAAAGGGCAAAGACGGCACTCACTGAAAATATCGAGGTGCTTCACAAAGTGGCGGAGGAACTGCTCTTGAAGGAAGTCCTCAATGCCGATGAACTGGACGCGATACTACTCAGCGCGCGAAGTGCCGGCGAAACGCCACACGATCAACCCCACGGGCCTGCAATGGAGGAGAAACAGGTTTCAAACTGAGTACTGTACGAGCTCTTCATGTGCCCGTTCTCCATATTTTTCCCCACCGGCAGTATCATTCTTGTCATACTAATTGAGGCACCTGCAGAAAGGGAAAGAGCAGTATATGAGACACCTGCATATTGCAACAGCCGAAGAAGGTGAAAAAGAACTGATACGGATAGGCGTCGATCCTTACGGTATCGAAACCATGGTTCCCAAGATGGAGAAGTTTAACCTTTTACTTGAAGATATCGTGTGTAAGGTCGCGAATATACTGAAACAGGAAGCGCTATCGGTCGGGGGTGATGTTGCAGTCGCACGGGGGGCAGTAGATTGCAGTGTCGAGAGGACTGATGCACTGATAATCGGTAACGTGAAACAGATGAGGGCACTTGCGCAAAAGCTCTCCATCCAGCCTTTCGGGTTGCGAAAGATTGCTGAAGATATCGGTACAGTCCTGAATAATCTGGCAAGGCATTCCTTTCAACTCACCACGCCGCGAAGGACCATGGAAATCGGTTCCAAGACCCTCGTCATGGGAATTCTGAATGTAACGCCTGATTCCTTTTCAGACGGGGGCCGTTTCGAAGATACTGAAGCGGCGATCGAGTTCGGTGCCGCGATGGAAGAAGCAGGTGCCGATATCATCGACGTCGGCGGGGAATCGACCCGCCCGGGGTCCTCACCGGTTTCTCAAGAGGAGGAACTGCATCGCGTTATTCCCGTGATCAGGGTTCTTGCGGGTCGTCTCGCTGTCCCAATTTCCATTGATACAAGAAAGGCAGAGGTGGCTGAAGAAGCCCTCAAGGCCGGCGCGGAAATAGTAAATGACGTCAGTGCCCTCACATTCGATGAAGAAATGAAGTCAGTCGTGGCTCACCATGGAGTACCCGTGGTGCTCATGCACATGCGGGGAACACCACTCACCATGCAGGAGGGAAGCCTTTCATACCGCTCACTCCGGGGGGACATCATCTGTTTTCTCGAGACACGTATCGCCGATGGGGAACGAGCGGGGATTCATGGGGAGCAGATTATCATCGATCCCGGACTTGGCTTCGGAAAATCGCTTGAAGACAACTTGAGAATCATTAAATATCTGAGTGAGTTCAAAGTGCTCGGGAGACCGATTATGGTGGGTGTTTCACGAAAGCGTTTCATAGGAGGGGTGACGGGCGGTGAACCGAAGGATCGCCTTGAAGGTGCCGCCGCGGCGGTCACGGGAGCGATTATGCAGGGAGCCCACATAGTGCGGGTACACGATGTCCGTTTCATGAAGCGGGTCTCGGTCATGGTGGATGCCCTCATGAGGTGCTGAAATGATATACGGCGTAGGCATTGATCTCGTTGAAGTGCCCCGGGTTCAAGGCATGATCGAGCGTTGGGGTGAACGATTCGTCACAAGGTGTTTTTCACCCGCAGAAATTTCATATTGCCGGCGCAGGAAGAATGCCGCGCCGCATTATGCGGCTCGTTTCGCCGTGAAAGAAGCCTTCCTGAAATGTCTCGGCATAGGAATAACAGGGGGTGTTTCAATGAGGGATGTTGCAGTGGTGCACTCGGAACGGGGGGAGCCGGAATTACAGGTGGTCGGGAAACCCTTTGAAATGATGAAGGAGAGGGGAATATCGTCCGCCCGCGTCAGCATCTCTCATACGGATCGCTACGCCGCAGCCATAGTAACCCTTGAAATGTCGGGGGACTTCTGATACTGGATGCTCTATTTTTCCCGTGAGTGAACACACAGGATGTATGAAACGCGATCACGTGACGGTATATTCACACAGTGAAGAGGAAACCCAGGCCATAGGGGCAATTATGGGCAGGATCATGACGGCGGGCGATATCATAGGCCTTTCGGGTGAACTGGGAGCGGGGAAAACATGCATTGCCCGTGGCATTGCGAAGGGCATGGGAATATCCCGGCATTACCACATCACCAGCCCCACCTTTACCCTCATCAATGAATATCCCGGAAAGGTCCCCCTCTACCATATGGACATGTACCGCCTTTCCGATTCGTCGGATGTAAATGATGTAGGGTATTACGACTACCTCGGGGGGAAGGGCATCGTTGTCGTAGAGTGGGCGGAAAAGATTGCCGATGCGCTTCCCGCGCATGCATTTCATATCACCATCGAGCATTGTGATGAAAGCGGGCGGAAGCTTGATATTGAAGGAACAGTGGACACCATCGCGGTTCTTAAAAGTAAACTCAAAGAGGGAGGTCTCATATAAGTGGCCCTGATAGTGCAGAAGTACGGAGGAACATCGGTAGCCGATCTCGGCAGGATTCGTAATGTCGCAAAGAGAGTGGCGAAAACCAGGGACGCCGGTAATGACGTGGTGGTGGTGCTGTCTGCAATGGCGGGTGAGACGGACAGGCTGATACGGCTTGCACACGAGGCGTCTCTGAATACTCCCAGTCTGCGTGAGTATGATGCCCTCATTTCAACGGGAGAACAGGTGACTGTATCGATCCTCGCAATGGTGCTCAATGCAATGGGATACAGGGCGATGTCGCTTCTCGGGTTTCAGGTGCGCATCATGACAGACAACGCCCATTCAATGGCGAGAATCATGAATATTGATACCGGTGTCGTCACGAATGCGTTGAGCGAGGGCACCATCGTCATCGTGGCGGGGTTTCAGGGAGTTGATGAGAACAGCAACATCACGACTCTCGGCAGGGGCGGATCCGATACCAGCGCAGTCGCGATCGCTGCGGCGTTGAAAGCCGACTGGTGCGATATTTATACCGATGTCGACGGCGTCTATACCACGGATCCGAATGTCTACAAAAAGGCGCGAAAGCTGAAGAAAATATCCTATGAAGAAATGCTTGAGCTCGCGAGTGCGGGTGCAAAGGTGCTGCAGCACCGGGCGGTGGAGCTGGCAAGTAATTTCAGGGTTCCCGTGTATGTCAAATCGTCGTTCAATGATGATGAAGGAACGCTGGTCACGGTGGAGGACAGTGATATGGAAAAAGAAGTGGTATCGGGCGTTACGTGCGACAAGAATCAGGCAAAGGTCATGGTAGTGCATGTGCCGGACAAACCGGGCATCGCTGCAAAGTTATTCACCCCGCTTTCAGACCGCGGCATTATCGTGGACATGATAATCCAGAATGCAAGTTACGAGGGATTTGCCGACTTGACGTTCACAGTATCGAAGAAAGACGTTCCGCAGGTTCGTGAGATATTTGACACCGTGGCAAGGGAGACACAGGCATCACGTGTTGAGTTCGATGAGAACATCTCAAAAATATCCATCGTGGGAATCGGCATGAAAAGTCACGCAGGCGTTGCATCCCGAATGTTTTCAGCACTCGCACGGGATGGAATCAATATCATGATGATAAGCACGTCGGAGATAAAAATATCGTGCGTGATTGAAGAGAAATATACCGAACTCGCCGTCAGGGTTCTTCACGACGCCTTCAAACTGGAAAAAGAAAGGAAATAGCCGGGTGAATTACTGCTCTCGGGAATTATGTGCGAGACAGTCTTCAGGCGCCATTGTCCTTTTGATGATGGTGCTCGCGGTCTTCGGCGTAAAGTATTATTTCCATGCATTCCCGGCAATGAACAATTCCGACATTCCAGGCCATATAGATGCTGATCGCGCGGCGCTGATTATAGGGTTCAGAGAAGGTGGCGCAGACGATGGTGTGTACTTTCTGCCGGGGAATATTACGCTTGCAGGGTTCTTTGAAATCATCGGACATAAAAAAATACTGTACGAGCATTTACGATTACTTTCAAGCGGAGACGTCATCACGGTCCGGAGTGAGAACGGCCGGCGCACGGCGACTGTAGCAGCGATGAGTAATGTTGAAAGAATGGCGCTCGGCCTGCCTATTCCCGTCAATACCGCAAGCACCGGGGATTTCACGATGATACCGGGTATAGGTCTGCAGCTTGCAGGGGCAATCGTTGACGAGCGTACGAAAAAAGGTCACTTTTCGGGAATTGACGACCTCAGATCAATTCGTGGTCTGGGACAAAAGAAGCTGAAACTGTTAAGTAACTACTTGTATTTCTGATAACAAAAAGGTCATCTAATTCTTGACATTATCGTAAAAAATCAGAATATAAATGGCCTTTTCCCTTGCCATCAATTCTTGACATTATAAGTGGGGAGTGATAGGGCTTCCAAACGATGAGTCGGGGCGTGGCGCAGTCTGGTAGCGTATCTGAATGGGGTTCAGAGGGTCGGAGGTTCAAATCCTCTCGCCCCGACCATTTTTCAGTCATGATTCTCGTCCGGTGAAGTTTCACCGTCCGCGTGCAGTAATCACGGCAAGTCTCCTTCAGCAAGAGGTTCAAAGTTGACAATTAGTTATGCAATTAATATATTTAGAAAGACCTCAGGGCTTGCGAGAGTGGCGGAACTGGAAGACGCACTGGACTTAGGATCCAGCCCGCATACAGCGGTTAGGGGTTCAACTCCCCTCTCTCGCACCATCACATGATAAGGAGCGAAGTTGTGTCTGTAACGAATCAAGGTGTAACAACAATAGAGGAACTCAGCCCGGTCAAAAAGAAACTATCTTTTGAAATAGCATGGGACGATGTAAAGAAGGAACTGGATGCGGCCTATGAATCGGTCGGTAAAAGTACAAGAATCAAGGGATTTCGTCCGGGTAAGACACCCAGGAAAATTCTGGAAATGCATTTCAAGGAAAGGGCCGAAGGTGAGGCGATAACAAATATTATTTCAAGGTGTTACACCGGTGCACTGCAGGACAATAAAATCATCGCCGTCGATCATCCAACAATCGATCAGAATGGAATTGTCCAGAATGGAAACTTTGTGTTCACCGCCGTTGTCGAGACACAGCCTGAATTTGAACCTGAAGGATATGTGGGGATAGAGGCGGAGAGGGAGATTGTCGAGGTTGCCGAAAGCGATGTGGAGCAACGTCTGGAAGAAATACGAAATATGATGGCAACACTTGAAGAGGTGGGGGAAGACAGGGGGGTCGTCGAAGGAGACCACGTTCTTCTTGATTTTCAGGTATCTGTGGAAGGTGAAACGCGTGCCGATCTCAACACTAAGGACTATATGTTTCAGGTCGGCAGCCGGAAGCTCATCCCCGAGTTTGAAGAAAAGATAGTCGGTATTAAAAAGGGAGAGACAAAAGAGGTGGAAATCACCTTTCCGCAAAACTATGATGCGGAGAATCTTGCCGGCAGGGCGGGTACATTTACCGTGACGATAAAAGACATACGAAAGAAGATACTGCCTCCGCTGGATGAATCGTTTCTGAAGAACTTCGAGAAGTTTGAATCACTGGAGGATCTCAGGAAGAATATACGGCTCTCGCTTGAAGAAGAGGGGAAGATACGCATCGAATCCGCGTTCAGAAACCGGCTCATCGACGCCATACTCGAACCGAACAGTTTTGACGTGCCTTCGGCATGGGTTGAGCGGCAGATTCAGTATATGGTATTTGAAATGCAGCAGCGTATGATTATGAATGGTATGAAGCACGAAAAGGCTTCAGAAATAGCCTTCGGCATGAAGGACCGTTTCAGAGATCAGGCGACGAAAACAGTGAGGACGACGGTTCTTCTCAGCCGGATAGCAGAGAAAGAATCCCTGTCGGTGGACGAAAGCGATATAGAAGAGGCGCTGAGAAGCATTGCCGCACGATATGGCAGAGATTATGAGTCGGTACGAAAAAATTATGCCGATGGTGATACAATGCTGAGGCTCAGGGATGAAATACTCGAAAAAAAGGCCCTGCATTTTGTTGAAGAAAAAGCAATGGTGAAAGAGGTGAAGATGAGCGCAGTGCAGCCTGCTGAGGGGGAGAAGAGCGAATGACCCTGATTCCCATGGTGCTCGAACAGGACGGCAGGGGTGAGCGGGCGTTTGATATATACTCGCGCCTTTTAAGGGATCGAATCGTGTTTCTCGGTACCGCGATAGATGATGAGGTTTCAAATCTCATTATTGCTCAGATGCTGTACCTTGAGTCCGAGGACCCGGACAAGGAAATATTTTTCTATTTGAATACACCCGGCGGGGTGATAAGTGCCGGTATGGCGATTTACGATACCATGCAGTATATCAAACCGCCGGTCTCTACCGTATGCATGGGACAGGCGGCGAGCATGGGAGCGGTGCTCCTTGCTGCCGGTGAGCAGGGCAAGCGGTTTGCGCTGCCGAATGCGAGAATCATAATTCACCAGCCCATGGGAGGATCCCAGGGGCAGGCGACGGATATCGCCATTCAGGCGAAGGAAATACTCCGGCTCAAGCATGAATTGAACAGGATACTTTCAGCACACACCGGCCGGCCGATAGAAAAAGTGGAAAACGATACCGAGCGTGATTACTTCATGACGAGCGCGGAAGCGAAAGAATACGGCATCATTGATGAGGTTATCATCAAAAGATCTTCCCTCGTGAAGTAAAAGGAGATTCCATGGCCAGACGATCAGGGAATTACAATGACAACCACAGTATACTCTACTGCTCATTCTGCGGCAAGACACAGAATCAGGTGAGGAAGCTGGTTGCCGGACCGTCCGCGTATATCTGTGACGAGTGTATCGACCTCTGCCGTTGCGTCGTCGAAGAAGAAACGGGTATTCATGATGTCAAGCACACGAAGCAGAGCATCCCTGAACCGAAAGAAATCAAGAAATTTCTCGACCAGTACGTCGTCGGTCAGGAGAGAACGAAAAAGATTCTTTCTGTTGCGGTCTATAATCACTACAAACGGCTGTTCTCGGATTTTGACAGTAAAGGCGTTGAGCTTCAGAAAAGCAACATTCTGCTTATCGGACCGACGGGCTCGGGAAAGACGCTCCTGGCGCGTACCCTGGCGAGACTGCTCGACGTCCCCTTTGCGATTGCCGATGCGACGTCACTCACTGAGGCGGGGTACGTGGGGGAAGACGTTGAAAATATAATACTCAGCCTGCTTCAGAATGCGGAATACGACGTGCAGCGTGCGTCCCGGGGCATTGTCTACATCGACGAGATTGACAAAATTGCCAAGAAATCCGGCAATCCATCAATTACGCGGGATGTATCGGGAGAAGGAGTTCAACAGGCGCTTCTCAAAATAATTGAGGGCACGATGGCCAATGTGCCCCCCAAGGGCGGGCGAAAGCACCCGCAACAGGAGTTCATTCAAGTTGATACAACCAATATTCTTTTCATATGCGGCGGCGCTTTCGTGGGATTGGAAGATATCATTCAGAAGCGGTTAGGCATGAGTGCAGTCGGCTTCAGGGCTGAAATCAAGAGCAAAAAAGAAAAGAACATAGGGGAGACGCTTGCCGAGGTGCAGCCCGAGGATCTTTTGAAATACGGATTGATACCGGAATTCGTCGGGAGACTGCCGGTGCTCGCCACGTTATATGACCTGACAGAACATGACCTGGCGAGGATACTCATCGAACCGAAAAATGCCATTGTGAAGCAGTATAAGAAAATGTTCGAGTTTGAGAAGGTAAAGCTCACCTTTACCGACGGTGCCCTGAAAGCCATTGCACGCCTTTCCGAAAAGAGAAAATCGGGCGCCCGGGGACTGCAGGCCATTATGGAGACCATCATGCTCGATCTTATGTATGAGATTCCCTCGCGGCGCGATGTGAAGGAATGTCTCATCAATGAAGAGGTCGTGCTGACCAGGGAAAAGCCGATGTTGCTCTTTGAAGCAAAAACAGAGACCGCCCCTGAAAGAAAACAAAAAGAAATCGGATAGGAAGAAATTAACATATGTTTAATTTTAATAAAAATCGAGAAACCAGAAATGGAGAATTGATCATCCCCCTTCTCCCCCTCCGGGATGTGGTCGTATTTCCACACATGATCGTGCCGCTCTTTGTGGGGCGCGAGAAATCAATCAATGCGCTCGAATCATCAATGAAATATGAAAAGGGAATATTTCTCGCCGCCCAGCGGAACGCGGAGAAAGATGACCCCGCCGATGATGATATTTACCGGATCGGCACGATTGGTTCAATCATTCAACTCCTGCGGCTGCCGGACGGGACCGTGAAGGCACTCATCGAGGGTAAGAAAAGGGGAATAATAAAGGAATATATTCCCAATGAAAAGTTCTTCCTTGTCAGCGCGGAAGAACTCGAGGACGCAGTCAATCCGCGGGATAATTTAAAAATCGAAGCACTGATGAGGAACATAGTAAACACCCTCGAGCGATACGCGAAACTGAGCAAGAAGGTGCCCATCGAAATACTGGGATCGATTTCGTCGATAACCGATCCAGTGCGACTGGCGGACCTTGCATCGTCGCATCTCCATGTGAAACTCGATGAGAAGCAGAAGATTCTCGAATCCCACGACATCGGTGAACGGCTGGAGAAAATCTATTCCCTTATGATGGCGGAAATAGAGATAATGGAAATTGAAGGCCGCATCAAAAAGAGGGTCAAGAAGCAGATGGAAAAGACCCAGAAGGACTATTATCTGAACGAGCAGATGCGCGCCATTCAGAAAGAAATGGGGGAAGACGACAGCTTCAAGAACGAGATCAGAGAACTGGAAAAGAAGCTCAAGAACAAAAAAATATCCAATGAGGCTCACGCCAAGGTGGAACATGAAATTAAGAAGCTTAAAATGATGGCTCCCATGTCGGCGGAAGCCACCGTCGTGCGAAATTATATAGACTGGCTGCTGTCGCTGCCTTGGAACGAAAAGACGGAAAATGACAAGACACTCAAGGAATCGGAAACAATACTCGAAGAAGATCACTATGGACTGAAGAAGGTCAAGGAGAGAATCCTTGAATATCTGGCGGTGCAGCATCTCGTGAAAAAGAAAAAGGGGTCGATACTCTGTCTTGTGGGTCCTCCGGGTGTGGGGAAGACATCCGTTGCGAAATCAATTGCACGGGCGACCAACCGGAAGTTCGTCCGCCTGTCCCTTGGCGGCTTGAGGGATGAAGCGGAAATAAGGGGACACCGAAGGACATATATCGGTGCCATGCCGGGAAAGATTGTTCAGCTCCTGCGGAAAGCGGGCTCCAATAATCCCGTATTTTGTCTCGATGAAATCGATAAGCTTAGCTCTGACTTTCGCGGCGATCCCTCGTCGGCGCTCCTTGAGGTGCTTGATACCGAGCAGAATTTTGCATTTAACGACAATTATCTCGAGGTAGACTACGATGTATCGGAAGTGATGTTCATCACCACTGCGAACGTGCTGCAGACCATACCTGCGGCGCTGCAGGACCGAATGGAGGTAATTCGCATCGCGGGATACATCGAGCCGGAAAAGCTCAATATCGCGAAGAAGTATCTCGTGCCAAAGGAAATGGAGGCGAACGGCCTGAATGACAGCACCATCACTTTTTCGGATGGTGCGCTGCTCGCGCTGATACGGAATTACACACGGGAGGCGGGTGTACGTAATCTCCAGAGAGAAATCGCATCGATATGCAGGAAGGTGGCGCGCACCATTGTTGCCGATGGTGCGAATGGAAAGGTCAGAATAACGGCAAACTCGGTGGAAAAATTTCTGGGTGTGAAGAAATTCAGATTCGGCCAGACCGAGGGCAGGGACAGAATCGGATTGGCGGTCGGTCTTGCATGGACGGAAGTAGGTGGTGAATTGCTGAACATTGAAGCAACGGTAATGCCCGGCACGGGGAAACTGACACTTACGGGGAAGCTCGGCGATGTGATGCAGGAATCCGCTCAGGCAGCATTTACCTATGTAAGGTCGAAAGCCGAGAGCCTAGGTCTCGATAAGAATTTCTACAAAGAACTCGATGTCCATGTACACGTGCCGGAAGGAGCCATACCCAAGGATGGTCCTTCGGCGGGAATCGCGATGGCCACATCTATTGCATCGGCCTTCCTGAAAAGAAAGGTACGGAATGATTGTGCCATGACGGGAGAAATTACACTCCGGGGGAACGTGCTTCCCATTGGAGGATTGAAGGAAAAGCTTCTTGCGGCACATAGAGGACATGTAAAAACAGTTATAATTCCGAAAGAAAATGAAAAAGACCTTGAAGACGATATTCCGGCGAATGTGCTGAAGGAACTGGAAATCGTGCTGGTCGAAAATGTTGAAGAGGTCATTCAGCGGGCGATGATTCCCGAGGTATCGACAGTCACGGAAAGCGTGACGATAGAGGAACCGGTGCAGAGAGTGCACCTGACTATAAATTAGCCGAGATTGCTCAAATAGCACTTGACATCATTACCGTTTTTCTCTACATTTGCACTCCCTTTCACGGGGCATAATCAGTAAAGGCGGATAGCTCAGCTGGGAGAGCGCCACGCTTACACCGTGGAAGTCGCAGGTTCAAGTCCTGTTCCGCCTACCATGTATACGGGGTCGTAGTTAAGTCGGTTATAACGCCGGCCTGTCACGCCGGAGGCCGAGGGTTCGAGTCCCTTCGACCCCGCCAAAAAATAAAAGGGGGTTTTTTATAAACCCCCTTTTTGTCAGTGTGCAGGGCAGGGGGTGGATTCAAATCCGTCCCCTGCCTTTTTTTCGGTATAAGAACAGAAAATGATAATACTCAGAATCGTACTCTGAGCAGCTCCATGGTAGTCTGAACACCGCCTCCGGCGATAGCGTGTGATGAGGTGGTTATCGTCGGCATGGCGATTTTCATTGTGTCACCTTCCAGTTCAACAAATGCCGTCGCTTCATACATGCCGAAGAGCATACCCGCGATAGCACCCGTGGCGGTACCATATCCTATATACTCCCAGTGGTCGGATGGTGTATGGGTGAATAACATTAATGCAGCGCCGATTATTGTACCCGTGGCGGTACCGTAGAGTGTGTCAATCAATACGATGCTTCCGACCGTTTCTCCCGCCATACACGTAGCCGCAGTAACGATCATGAACAAGATACACAGAAAAAAGGCGATAATCTTTTTCATGGTTGACTCCTTAACCTTTATCGTGACGTCGCGACGCTAACATATTTATACGGCTTAATCAATTGCTTGTTGAGTGATCGTGACGGGTATTGCCCAATCCACACAATCATGGTAGGTAAGTATCCGTTTTCCGTTTCTAAAAAATCGGAGGGACACATGAAGATATCCAGCGTTCATGAGATGAGAGCGCTTGACCGCAACGCAGTGTCAATCTATGGCATTGATGAACTGATTTTGATGGAAAATGCTGGCACGGCGGTCTGCCGTGTTATTGAGAACGAATTTGGTATGAAGGGGAAAACTTTTCTCGTACTGTGTGGCCCCGGGAACAATGGAGGCGACGGGTTTGTCGTGGCACGGAAGATACATTCAAACGGCGGTCACGTCGAGGTTGTCATCGCAGGGGCCAGGGATGCCTATAAGGGTCCGGCAAAGAAGAATCTCGACATAATAATGCGATTGCCCGTCAAAATCCGTGATATCACATCGGTCAGGTCACTCAGCGGACCGGTCAGCAGAAGTGAGGCTATCATCGACGCGATATTCGGGACAGGCATTACCCGTCGCATTGAAGGGATGCACCGCGACATTATCGAGAGGATAAACAAAAGCGGCAGGACGATATTCAGTGTCGATATACCGTCAGGGGTGAACGGCGACACGGGGCAGATAATGGGTATCGCGGTGCGTGCGGATCATACAGTGACCTTCGGCCTTCCGAAACGGGGAAACATGCTCTTCCCCGGCTGCGATTTATGCGGGAAGCTGTATGTATGCCATATATCATTTCCGCCGGAGCACTACGACAACGGTGCGATTAAAGTTGCCGTTAATAAACCTCCTCCGCTCCCGGCGAGATACAGGGATGCGCACAAAGGCAGTTGTGGTGACGCCCTTTTCATTGCAGGTTCGGCAAATTATTACAGCGCCCCATATTGTGGTCCTCGGGCCCGGAATATCCACAGACAACGAAACACAGAAGCTCGCATGCCGCCTTGCCGTGCGCATTGAAAAACCCCTTATTATAGATGGTGACGGTATCACCGCACTGATTCCAGAGATCAAATCTATGGCAAAACGTAAAAAGCCGACAGTTCTCACACCTCACCCCGGCGAGATGTCACGAATCACCGGGCGAAGCGTCAATGAGATTGAAGAAATGAGGATCCCCCTGCTGCAGGAAACGGCGCGTGCGTTACATTCAATAGTCGTATTGAAAGGAGCCCATACGCTGATAGGATATCCCGATGGAAGGGTAGCAGTGAACATGAGCGGCAATGCCGGTATGGCGACGGCGGGATCCGGAGATGTTCTTACGGGAACAATCGCAGCGATGTATGGACTGGGACTGTCCATTGAAGATGCTGTAGCAAAAGGAGTGTTCATCCATGGCCTCAGCGGGGACCTCGCTGCCGGGGATATCGGCGAAGACGGAATAACGGCAGAAGACATACTCAATTATCTGCCGTCCGCCGTTGCTGCGGATCGGGATGACGAGGCATTGCGGAAGCGCTACGAAATTCCGGTTATATAGATACACGGAGGATTTTGTGATGACGGTCGCAAGGAAAATTGAAGAATTCATGGCGCAATCGTCATGGATAAGAAAAATGTTCGAAGAGGGAATTCGGCTCAAAAAGGAATACGGTGACGATAAAGTCTATGACTTCAGCCTCGGCAATCCTAATATCCACATCGAGGTTCCGGAACATTTTAAAAAAATACTCCTGGAGACCGCGCGGGATTCAGGGTTGCGGGTTCACGCCTACATGCCGAACGCCGGTTTTCATGAAACAAGAACGGCCATTGCTGAATATCTCAGCGATGAGCACAAGGCGGAACTCACCCATGATCATGTGATAATGACCTGTGGTGCCGGCGGTGCTCTCAATGTGGCATTGAAAACGCTTCTTGATCCCGGGGATGAAGTCATCATCCCGGTGCCTTTTTTCGCAGAGTACCGTTTTTACATTGACAATCATGGCGGTGTGCCCCGTTATGTGGAGACACATGATGATTTTTCACTTGATATAGAGGCGATCGCCGATGCCATCACGGACAGGACGAAAATCGTACTCATTAATTCCCCGAATAATCCGACGGGGAAGGTCTATGACAGACGCTCCATCGAACGTCTGGGCGAGTTGCTTACACAGAAGAGTAACGAACGGGACAATCATATTTATCTTATTGCTGATGAACCTTACCGGGATATTGTGTTCGATGGAATCAGGGTGCCAAGCATTTTTCAGGCATATGACTGCAGTATTATCGCCACCTCCTATTCAAAAACGCTTTCCATACCCGGCGAGAGGATCGGATATCTTGCGGTCAATCCGGGGATTCCGGGCTGGGAGTCCGTTATCAACGGGATGGTCGTCTCAACAAGGATACTCGGTTTCGTGAATGCCCCCGCACTTATGCAGCGAATTGTCGCTAAAATGCAGGGTGTAATTGTGGACATCGAGTATTACAGGAAAAAAAGGGATATCCTCTGCGACGGTCTCGCCACGATCGGATACGAGTTCATAAAACCGCAGGGTGCGTTCTATCTTTTCCCGAAGTCACCAATCGATGATGATGTTGAGTTTGTATCGGCGCTGCAAAGACGGCAGATACTTACCGTCCCGGGGCGTGGATTCGGCCGAGCAGGTTACTTCAGAATTGCGTATTGTGTTGATGACAGGACCATACTGAATTCGATGAAGGGTTTTGCGGAGGTGATGGCGGAGTACCGGTAGCGGAAGGAAGCGGTCATGTTCATGTGGATGAGGTGGCATCATGAAGGAGTATCGCCCCTGGGGTTATTATGAAGTACTTGTTGACGAGCCGGACCATAAGATAAAGCGCATTACCGTCTATCCGAAGCAGCGCTTCAGCCTGCAGCGTCATCTCAAACGGGACGAACACTGGTTCGTTCTCGGCGGGACGGCGAATATTACCATCGGTACCAGTGAGAAATCATATGCAGCCGGCCAATCACTCGACATACCGAGGGAGATCCTTCACCGGCTCCGTAATGATGAAGACGTTGATGTGACGTTCATTGAGATTCAGACGGGTGATTATTTCGGTGAAGATGATATTGAGCGCCTGGAAGATGATTACGGAAGACGGTAACAGAATAAACAGGACCTGTGCGACTCCCCATAATGAGTAGTGAGGACATTGAATGCTTATCGCCGCCGACATAGGTGGAACTAAAACGGTGCTGGGAATATTTACGAGAGACAAAGGTCCGTGTACGCCTATTTTTGATAAAACCTATACGAGCAACTCCTTTTCAAGCTTCGAGGATATTGTCGCTGAGTTCATCACCGCGGCCGGTGTAAAGCCCGACAAGGGAATATTCGCGGTATCGGGCCCCGTCCTTGGTGTGGAGGCAAGACCGACGAATCTTCCCTGGAGTGTGGGAATAAGGAAATTACGCAACCGGTTCAATATTTCATCGGTACGGCTGATTAATGACATTGCGGCGATGGCGTATGCGGTTCCCGCACTTGATAATGATGATTTTCATAGTCTGAATGAGGGTGTCGAGACTGCCGACGGCATGAGGGCGGTGATTGCACCGGGAACGGGATTGGGAGAGGCGTTCTTTCATAAGGTGCGAGGACGTATAAAGGTATATGCATCGGAAGGGGGCCATGCGGATTTTCCACCCACCGATGAACTCACCTGGAGTCTTACGCAGCATCTGGAAGAAAAATACCATCATGTAAGCTGCGAACAGGTATGTTCCGGCAAGGGGATAGTGAATATCTATAAATTTTTAAGAGATGCGGGATATTGTGAAGAACCGGAATGGCTGAAGTCTGAACTTTCTCATGCCCGTGACAAGTCAACTGTCATTATACAGACATGCAATGACCTCACGAGACAAAACGAGCTGACATCAACCACCCTTGAACTTTTCATGTCACTGCTTGGTGCCGAGGCAGGGAACATGGCACTGAAAGTGATGGCAACCGGCGGAATATATCTTGGTGGAGGCATTCCAAGGAGGATTGTGCCTGCCCTTGCCGCCGGTCCATTTATGAAGGCTTTTGCGGCAAAGGGCCGTTTTTCCGATATGATGTCGCGCATTCCGGTTCGAATAATCCTTAATGAAAAAGCGGCGCTTATCGGCACGGCACGTATCGGACTGGGGCTGTCATGAGTATGATTGACCGGTATCACTTCAGGTCTTTGAGGCTTCTTTCTCTTTATTCATCATATAAATCCACAACTGAGATATAAGCATTCCTGCAAGTATCAGCGCGCATCCGACAAACTGCCGCCCCGTCATGGTTTCGTTGAGAATCAGGTAACCGCCCATAGCTGCGAACACCGCTTCCATGCTGAGAAGAATGGCGGCATGGGCGGGATGTGCGCTTTTCTGTGCGACGACCTGCATGGTGTACGCAATGCCCACCGAAACAACTCCGCCGTAGAACAAGGGGAGGCCGGCCTGAAGCAGTCCGTGCATGGTTATCGTTTCCAATGAAATTGCGACACACATGCTGCAGAAGGAACAGACGGCATATTGAGCGAATGCAAGCTTGAAAGAATCTACCTGCGGCGAGAGCCACCCTATGATGATGACATGCAGCGCCCAGAACATCGCCCCGACCAGTACAAGCATGTCTCCGTAATTTATCGCGAGCCGTGATGTCACGCTCAACAGGTAAAGACCGCATAGCGATAGAACGGCACCAATCCATGTGCCCGCGGTGGAGTGTCGTCCGAGCAATATGAGGATAATCGGCACCACGACGACATAAAGCCCGGTGATAAAGCCTGCATTCCCGGCGGTCGTGTAGACAATACCCACCTGCTGGAGCGAGGCGCCGCTGAAAAGGACCAGTCCCGCCAGCAATCCTCCACCTATGACCCGTGGCCTGTGAAAATGGAGACGGTTCTCATGTTGAATTTGCGATACATTCTTTGTTCGAGCCATCAGGGGAAGAAGCACGAGACATCCTAGCGCAAAGCGCACTCCATTGAAGGTAAATGGTTCCACAAATTCCATGCCGACCCGCTGTGCCACAAAGGCAAACCCCCAGAGAAATGCCGTGGCAAGCAGAATTGCATCCGATTTGAGTGTGACGTTGTTCATTCGATTACACTTTCTTTTATTCTTCGCGGGAGGATTCACCCGAAGCGTTGATGGTGATAATGGGGCGAGACGATACACGAGATATGCATGAGAATCAATCACGAAAAGAGTGCGCCCTAAAACCTCATCAGAATGACGGTGGCAATCGTCATGGCGATTGCCGCGGCTTTTTGCATGGTTATCCGCTCGCTGAAAATCATGGCGGAGAGAATGATGGCTATCACGAAATGCATGCCTGTAATCGAGATGATGAGTGAAAGAGGACCTTCGGCGAGTGCCTTCATGAGAGATAAGAAACCGGCGAAATTGACCACGCCTATAATCGCACCGATGAGAAGAGATTTGTTCAGGTTATCATGCACTCGTTCTTTCTGCAGTATTTCTCCAAGCGGGTAGGTTAATAGCGTGCCGGTGATATACGACAGTGCGATGAAAGCGTATGGGTTGACATGAACTGCCGCAAACTTACTGGAGATAGCTGCGACCGCACCTGATATGAGTGCGATGAGCGCAAAAAGGATGCCGCGTTTTGAGATCCCGGGTCCGGAGACGGTGTCATCACCATGCCGTACAAAGAAAATGATTACGGGGATCGCAATGATGAGTCCTATGCATTGAAAGAGTGATGGTTCGTCACTGAAATAGAGAATCGAAAAAATAACTACGATCACCGTGCCGAGTCGTGACAATGGATAGACGACATTTCCACTTATGTATTTAAGCGCTTCTATTGTGCTGATGGTGCCGATCACAAATGCAGTTCCATTGATACACGATACGACGAGAAGATACGTTATATGTTCGAGCCGTTCATGCCGGATGAAAAAAAATAGAATGCCGAGAAGTGATACGGTAACCATGAATGTTATCGTGGTAGTGGCGGTGTCGCACTTCCACTCCGCGGATACTTTGTAAAGGAAACGCTGAATACCGAAAAGAATGAGTGCAATGAGGGAAAAGTAATACCAGGATGCCATACTCCGCCTCGTTCTGGTTTAAAAACCAGCTCCGTCTGGACCGGAGTCTCAATACAATTCTAGTGATTTTGAACGTCACCCTTTTCGAAAAACGCCTCTATTACGAGAACTTTCAACTTTAAACATAAAAAGCAGAATACTTGATCCGGCAACCAGTTGAAGTTATTTGTCTAACATTGGGATAATAGTGTAGGCTGATTTATAATGAATTTTGAGGTTAGATTTAAAATACAGCGTATATGGAGAATGCGTAGCCGGGTTTAAATGTATCCGTTCCGGTTTGAAGATATGTAGATATAATATTATATCCTCTTATATCGTACCAATTAACAAGTCTTTTTGTTTCCATTTTAATTGTCGTATTATCATACAAAAGTTCTAATCCCAAGGCAATCCGTTGATTTTTAAAAAGCTCTATACCCAAGGCTCCGAAAAAACCAGGATAACTTGATAAAAAGTAATCAGATGTTATGATATGTTGTATGATACCAAAACGGAAATATGGTGTCATAGAGGACATTAATCCAAATGTGTATCCCATATTAATGTTAATAGGAATGTCAAGATAGTGAGAATTACCTAAAGTATATATAGAGGGACCGATGCCCGTTCCGATGCGCATACCATTGTCAAACTGCAAATAGGGTTGGAATGAAATGCCGAAAGGGAATGCACCGGGATCGGTATCTGTTGCTTTGGTTGCTATGAGGTTTTCTTCGATATTGTCGGCAATATGCGTAAAGCCTACCACATAAGATATTCCAACCGGATAACGCCACTCATCTGCAGCGGCGAAACGCGAATACGAAATTACAGTGGCGATACAAAGGAGTGATAATAGAATATTTCTTTTCATGGAAAAATCACATCCCCTGGCGGGAATAGCAAACCTTCTTGAAGAATAACCACAGTGAATAGCGCACCTTCATGAGATCAGTCATACGGTCGAGGTACTATATAAAGAGTTGGTAAGTAATTCAATAACATTGCCCGGTGACACGGTCAAGCCTAAATTGAGTATCTGCCGTTCAGGATATGATGAATCGAGGCCAGGTTGAAATTCTCAGTACGAGATTATGAATCCATCAAGGTCGCCTTTATATGGCTCGAAATTAATATCAAAAGTATCAACGGAAGCGAGCCTTGGACCCTTCCGGCACCATGCAATCATGCGGTCAACGTCTTCCTTCGTACCTTCAAATAAAGCTTCAACGCTGCCACCGGGGAGATTTCTCACCCATCCCCTGATATTGAGGCTGAGAGCCTGCCGTTGCGTTTCAGCCCGGAAGAACACACCCTGCACACGGCCGGTAACTACCACACGTACTCTTTGTTTCATGGGATATGCATGAGTACTGCATGTATCAATGTTTTATAAGTCGAATAAATTCATCTTCATCGAGAATTGCTATATTGAGTGTACGCGCTTTTGAGAGTTTTGAACCGGGAGATGTCCCCGCAACGATATAGTCGGTATTGCCCGTTACGGAAGGGGTGACATGACCGCCGAGCGATTCTATTATTTCCGTCGCGGCGTCCCGGGTAAAATTCTTCAATGTTCCCGTGAGCACAAAGGTTTTACCTCTGAGGGGCATCAAATGTGATTCTCTGCCGGCGGACGCTGAAAGAGGAACAACCCCGGCATCAAAAAGTTTCTGCAGTATGTGCCGGTTCGAAGGCTGGCTGAAGAATCCGACCATACTGTGTGCGATCCTCGGTCCTATCCCTTTTATATCAGCTAAATCTTCCTCATCGGCATTCATCAGTGCATCGAGGGTCTTGAAATGACCTGCAAGAATTTTTGCCGTCTGCTCTCCCACCCGTTTAATGCCAAGTGCATAGATGAATCTTTCAAGGCCCGGCTTCTTCGAATGCTCCAGCGATTCGAGAAGATTTTCCGCTGATTTGCGTGCCATACGCTCCAGCCCGGCAATTGTTTTCAGGGAAAGGTAATATAGATCAGCGGGATCCTTAATAATCTTTTTGTCAATCATCTGGGCGACAAGTTTTTCTCCAAGGCCGTCTATGTCCATAGCATCGCGGGATGAAAAATGAGCGATATTTTCTTTTATTTGTGCGGGGCATTCGAGGTTTACGCAGCGATAGGCTGCCTCACCCGTCAGGCGAATGACGTGAGAGTTGCATGCCGGACAATTCGCAGGAATAGCAAATCGTCGCTCATTGCCCGTTCGGCAGGCTTCGATTACTTTCACCACTTCGGGAATAACGTCCCCTGCACGCTGGATGATGACGGTATCTCCTTCTCTGATATTCTTTCTATCAATTTCATCCTGATTGTGCAGAGTCGCCCTGCTCACGGTGACTCCACCTACCTGAACGGGATCCATACGGGCGACAGGGGTGAGAATTCCGGTTCTGCCTACCTGGACTTCGATTTTTCTTATAACCGTCGTTGCCTGTGTGGCAGAAAATTTACAGGCCAGCGCCCAGCGGGGACTCCTCGCGATGGTTCCGAGTTGTGATTGAAGTGCAAGCGAATCGACCTTGATGACGATGCCGTCAATTTCATAAGGCAGAGTATTTCTGTCTTTTTCGATCATCAAGTAATACTCGATGCAATCCTCTATTGCCGGGGCGCACTGAGCACGGGGATTCACCGGGAACCCCCAGCGCTTGAGCGTCTCCAGGATTTCCCAATGGGTTTCAAAAGTCAGAGCCTCGACTGCACCTATGGCATAACAGTATATGTCGAGAGGTCTTCGCGCGGTAATTTTTGAATCAAGCTGGCGAAGCGAACCGGCAGCAGCGTTGCGGGGGTTTGCAAAGAGCGCAAATCCTTCCTGAAGTCTTTTCCTGTTGAGTTTTCTGAAGGGCTCTATACCTATATAGACTTCACCGCGCACTTCAATACGTGCCGGCACAGGAATGCCGGGACCCTGATTTAATTTCATCGGCATTGAATTGATGGTTTTAAGATTCTCGGTAACGTTTTCTCCCACGGTGCCGTCGCCCCTAGTAGCTCCTGTCTTGAAATGCCCGTTCTCATAGAGAAGATTCACCGCCACGCCGTCGAGTTTCGGTTCAACAACGTATGATATATGCACAACTGAACCGGACATTCGCTTGAGTCGATCGTCAAATTCGATGATATCTTCCCGCGAGAATCCATTCGCGAGGCTTAACATCGGTGCAAAGTGTGTTGCAGCCTCGAATTTCTCAAGGGGAGGGGCACCCACACGCTGCGAGGGTGACTGGGAGATATCGATATCTTCTGCGTACTGGCGTTCAAGCTCGACGAGTTCCTGCATCAGTTCATCATATTCGGCGTCGGCGATCTCGGGATCATCGAGCTGATAATAGCGTCTGTTGTGATAGGCTATCTTACTTCTCAGTTCCTGAATTCGCTGCAATGCAGTTTTCTTATCCATTATTTGACACGTCTGAGGTGGGGTGATGCAGTTCCTGAGGGATGTTGAGATCGTTTTATTTTCTTATCGCGGTGGAGGGTTATCTGTTCGTTGAAAATGTGATTCTTGACGCGGACGGCATTAATGATAAAAAAAATGATGACCGATTTTTCCCATTCCCTGGTGGTATCAAAAACTTCCATCCTTTCCTTATACTTGTTCCACAGGGAGTTCAGTGACGCCTCATCAAACGCAAGAATGGAATCGGCAATCTTTTCAAGTGCTTTTTCGAGCATAGTGGGTAGTCTCATTCGCCCGTAAATACGTTACGATACTATCTATAGAGATATTAAAAGTCAAATCAAAATCCTCGTATATATAATTAAATCCTTGTGTTTTGACCCGGCCGGACTATAATTCAAAATAAAAAATCATGATTAGAATCGGTATTATTTCAGATACACATCTTTCTGATGCCACTCCTGAACTTGATAGACTTATTGAGTATCATTTCAATGATATTGAAGTGATACTGCATGCAGGCGATCTCGTCCATATGGATGTGCTCAACGCATTTGGAGGGAAACGGATTCATGCTGTCTGTGGAAATATGGACACAGCGGATGTCGTTAAAACTCTTCCCAGGAAGAAAGTTCTTGAATTTGATGGTTACCGGATCGGCCTGATCCACGGCGGGGGAGACCCCTCGGGCATGGAATCCCGTCTGAAAGATGAATTCGATACCGTTCATTGCATCGTGTATGGACACACGCACAAGCCTTACAACGAAGTTCACGAAGGCATACTTTATTTTAATCCCGGCTCACCAACGGATAAAATATTTTCACCATTTAACTCCCTCGGAATACTAACGATAGATACAACAATCAGCGGGAGCATAATCAGGTTACCGTAACGTACGGTGCGAGGCGACGACATGGAACATATCATTACACCCGGAAGGATTAAATATATTCGGGGCGGGAAGGTCGAAGGATGCATTTTTTGTAAAGATTCCATACGGGAAGATGATCTGGTACTGCATGAAGGAGAAACCAGTTATATAGTTATGAATAAGTATCCCTATACCACCGGTCATGTCATGATTGTTCCCTACCGGCATATCTGCGAATTGAAAGAAATGACTCCCGATGAGAGACTTGAAATGATGAACCTGCTGGAAATGACCATCGGGGCATTAAAGAGGGAATTGAATCCTGAAGGGTTTAACGTGGGCATGAATCTGGGAAGAGCTGCCGGTGCGGGTGTTGAGTGTCATCTCCACCTGCATGTGGTCCCCCGCTGGGTTGGCGACACCAATTTTGCAACTGTGCTTGGCGATGTGCGTATAATACCTGAAGACATTAAAGCGACGAGGAAGATATTACTGGCTTCATTTGGCAAGTGTACGTAGCCGCAAAGAAAGATAATTTCCATAATGAAAAAAAGCTTACGGAATCGATAGAAACGTCTGCACAGCCTCGGCGGGTTTGAATCCACCCATGAAATTTCTTGCCGATTGTACACTTGGGAAACTGACTTTATGGCTTCGCATTCTCGGTTACGACACCGCGTATTCAAGAAGCACCATTGACAGGTCACTCCTGAATCAGGGACTGATTGAGGAAAGAATCGTTCTGACGCGCCGTCGTGATATGTTGAAGCGAAATTACTCGGGTATGGTGATGATTCTTTGGGCCGACAGGGTGTGGGATCAGATCGAAGAACTAAAGAAAAATATCAACCTTGAACCTTCTTTGGAAATATTATTTTCAAGGTGCGTGAACTGCAATACTAAGCTGCACGAAGTCAGCCGTGCCGATATTGAGGGCAGAGTTCCGTCATACATATTTAAGACACATGCGCAGTTCCATACATGTCAGCATTGCGGTAGAATTTTCTGGCCGGGAACTCACCGGGAGAGGATGCTCACTGCAATGGCTGAGCACAATCTGTTTCATCACCCTTGATTTTTTCAATGGCATGCCTGAGCGCGGGTATAAGAACGGAGAGATTTTCACGAGCCCCTTTCGGACTGCCCGGAAGATTGATTATGAGTGATTTATTTCTGATACCCACCACTGCTCTTGAAATCATTGCATAAGGCGTTTTTGACATGCTTTCAAGGCGCATCATCTCTGCCATCCCGGGGATCAACTTGTCAACCACTTCCAGCGTGGCATCGGGTGTGACGTCTCGGGGGCTTACGCCGGTGCCGCCTGTGGTTACGATGAGATCAAGCTTCCTGTGGTCGGCATAGTCGATGAGTTTCTGCTTTATCATATCCTTGTCATCGGGGATGATCTCATACGCATCTACCCGTACTGACATGCCTTCAAGCAGGTGCAGCACCTCCCGCCCGCTCACATCCTCCCGCATTCCCCGGGAACCCTTGTCGCTGACCGTTAATACACCACCCGTTAGTGAGGTCGGTACAGTCATTCCTTCTTTTTGGATTCGGAAATTATTTTTTCCTGAAGATGGGACGGAACTTCTTCATAGTGCGATATTTCATATGAAAAAGTTCCGCGACCGCTTGTTATCGACGTAATGATTGGAGCGTAATCCAGTATTTCCGCCAGCGCTACCTGGCCTCTGATTACCTGGTTCCGTCCAATTTTATCCATCCCGAGAATTCTTCCGCGGCGGCTGTTAAGATCACCAATCACATCGCCCATATATTCATCGGGTATTTCAATATTGATAATGACTATGGGTTCGAGAAGCGTCGGCTGGCATTGCTGGAATCCTTTTTTAAAACCCATGGAACCGGCTATTTTGAAAGCCATTTCAGAGGAGTCAACTGCATGATATGATCCATCGATCAGAGAGACCTTTACATCCACTACGGGATATCCGGCGATTATTCCCTCCTCCATTGCTTCAACGATACCTTTTTCAACTGCGGGAATATATGATTTTGGGATCACACCCCCCACAATCTTGTCTTCAAACTTGAAACCTTCTCCCCTCGGAAGCGGTTCGATATCGAGCCATGTATCGCCATACTGTCCTCTGCCGCCTGACTGTTTTTTGTATTTACCCTGAATTGTGGTTTTACCCTTTATTGTTTCTTTGTATGGCACTTTGGGGTGCCGTAGATTCATCTCAACCCCGAATTTTCTTTTGAGTTTTTCAATCGTTACATCAAGATGGACCTGTCCTACCCCGGCGATGATGGTTTCTCTTGTTTCATCGTTTCTGTAAAGCTGCAGCGTCGGGTCCTCGTCGCGGAGCCTGTTGAGAGACGAAATTATCTTTTCTTCATCACCCTTGGATTTGGGTTCCACGGCATATGAAACCACGGCATGAGGGAGTTTCACAATGTCGAGAATAATAGGAGCCTTCTCATTGCAGAGGGTGTCGCCCGTTGCCGTTTCCTTTAATTTTGCGACGGCGCCGATATCCCCGGGAATAAGTTTTTCGGCGGGTTTCTGGTTTTTCCCTTCGAGATAGAAAATATTTCCGAGCCGCTCGGTTATTTTTCTTGAAGCATTATAAAAAGGTGAATCCGATGTCAGTGTACCGGAATACACCCTGAAGAGAGTCAATTTTCCCGCGTAAGGATCGGTAATCGTTTTAAATACTATGGAAGAGAACGGCGTTGCTTCATCAGGCGTTCTTTCCATTACTTCATCACTGCCTGGTTTCTTTCCCTTTGCCGCGCCTCTGTCGACAGGTGATGGCAGGTACTCTACAATCATATCGAGTAACGCGGCCACTCCAATCCCGTTCAGTGCGGAGCCACAGGTTGCGGGGATAATATCACCCGATAGAATTCCCTTTCGGAGTCCATTTTTAATCTCTTCTTCAGAAAGATCACCCTGTTCAAGGTATTTTTCCATAAGGAATTCATCACGTTCGGCGACATCTTCCAGAAGAATTTCCCTGAATTTTTTTGCTTCATCCATCAGGTCGGCAGGTATGTCCTCACGCTTGAATTTTTCCTTCGCGTCGTCGTACAAAAGCGCTTTCATTCCGATAAGATCTATCACCCCTCTCAATGCGTCTTGAGCGCCGATCGGAAGATAACAGGGACTTGCCTTTCTGCCGAATGTTGTGGTTATGGAGCCAAGCGCTTTTATAAAGTCAGCCCGCTCTTTATCCATTTTGTTTACGAATATGATCCGGGGAAGTGACAGTTCTTCGGCAAACATCCAGACATTTTCCGTCTGGAATTCAACGCCGCTTATAGCATCAACGAGTACAACCGCCGCATCGGCAACACGCAGGCCGTATTTCATTTCAAGAGAGAAATTAACGTCACCGGGAGTATCGATCAAATTTATCCTGTGTTTATTCCATTCGCAGAAATTGACTGCGACATTAAGCGACACGTGTCGTTTTTGCTCCTCGGGTTCAAAGTCGAATACGGATGTGCCGTTTCCCACACTGCCGGGCTTATCCGTTTTTCCGCTGGTAGAAAGCAGCGACTCACAGAGAGTCGTTTTCCCGGTCTGACCATGACCCGCAAAAGCGATATTTCTCAAATTGTGTGAGCTATATGATGCCATTGAGATGCCTTTCTTTTTGATAAAAAACAATCTTGACTGTTTAACTTATTCCTTTTTTTAATGTCAAGACAATTTTCTTTTTGGGATAAGCAATTGACTATCATTGATAATTATGTTATAAAAAACCGCTCATTAAATAATATGTCAGGAGTTGGATGGTACAATGTTTAAAGTAGGAGATATGGCAGTGTATCCGTCTCACGGAGTGGGGATAATAGAAGCCATCGAGAACAGGGAAATACTGGGGTGTAAGCAGTATTTTTATGTAATGAAGATACTCGGCAATAATGCAACTATCATGATTCCCCGTGATGGTGCCGTGTCCGTAGGTTTACGTGAGATCATATCCGAAGATGAAATACCGAGAATATACGAAATACTCCGCGAAAAAGGAGTGATAATCGACAAACAGACATGGAACAAGCGATATAAAGAATACTGGGAAAAAATTAAAACGGGATCGGTCTATGAAATTGCGAAAGTATTGAGAGATTTATTGACTCTTAAACTCGATAAGGACCTGTCCTTCGGGGAACGAAAGATGATGGATACGGCAAAAAATCTGCTTGTGAAGGAGATATCCATCGCAACGAATTGTGAAGAAGAAGATGTTGAACGTGATTTGAACGCGATTTTCAGCAATTGATTGTACTGCGGAAACGTTCTTTGAAAATTTTTCATTTTATCCTACACGATGGAGGGGGCAATATGTTTCAATTTGTACTACGATTATTTCTTATTATTGTCTGTTCGCTGAGTGGATATTTTATATTTAATAGGTTGTGGAGCTTCCCAATATCATTGCTGGGTTTGATATCAGGCATCATTCTCTCATTGCTTACAATTGAACTCGAAAAATCGATACGCAAACTGTCTCTCAGAACCATAACAGGTGGAACGGTAGGATTATTGTTTGGTATTTTTATATCGTTCCTATTTGTGTATGGCCTGAGGTATATTCCGCAGTGGGACAAATCAAGCTCAATTCCGTGGGAATATGTTTATATACTCATCACCTGTGTTCTCGGGTATCTTGGTCTGCTGCTAGGTTCCATGAAGGTCGGGGAACAGGGCTTTTCGATTGCAACGCCGGCTGAGGAAGATGAATGCATTAATGCCAGAATACTGGATACCAGCGTAATAATCGATGGGCGTTTGGCAGACATATGCGATACAGGATTCATTGATGGAACGCTCATTGTTCCACGATTCGTACTTGAGGAACTGCAGCAGATTGCAGATTCATCCGATCACCTGAAGCGCTCCCGGGGTCGGCGTGGCCTCGAAGTACTCAATAAGATGCAGAAAAGTCCCGGGATAAAAATTGATATCGTAGATGTTGATTTTCCGAAGGTGAAAGGAGTCGATGCAAAACTCGTTCAGTTGGCAAAAGCGAAAAACGGCAGAATCGTCACAAATGACTATAACCTCAATAGAATCGCCGAATTGCAGGGGATAAAAATTCTTAATGTGAACGAACTGGCCAATGCCTTGAAGCCGGTGGTGCTGCCTGGTGAAACAATGGTGGTTAAAGTTATTAAGGAGGGAAAGGAACAGGGTCAGGGTGTTGCGTACCTTGATGACGGGACAATGGTAGTGGTGGATAATGCCAGTAAGTATCAGGGACAGACCGTGCAGGTTGTGGTAACCAGTGTTCTTCAGACAACTGCAGGTCGAATGATTTTCTCAGACTTAAAGCATGTCGTTCCTTGAGGAAGTATTTATCTAATGATACATAATTGGATACTACGCCTGTGTCCGAGGTTTAACGATACCTGATCCCGGACTTTTTTCCGTTTTATTACTTTTTTTGAACTTATGAGTACAATTAGTGGAAATAGAACGGCCGCTATTATAGCCGCCGCCGGCTCCGGCAGGCGGATGAATAGCGTCGTAGCGAAGCAATACCTTTGTCTTTCCGGAATTCCTGTGGTTGTCCACGCAATGAGCCCATTTGAGAAGGCGAAATCCGTCGATGAGATAGTCCTCGTGGTTCCGGTGGCCGATATTGATTTTGTAAAACAGAATATAGTACGCGCCTACGGCTTTGAAAAAGTAACCCATGTACTGAGCGGTGGGGAAAAGCGGCAGGATTCGGTCATGGAGGCGCTCCGGAGAATCAGGGATGAGGTCGATGTCGTGGTGATACATGATGGAGCACGCCCTTTTGTTGAGACAGGGCATATTGATATGCTTATCAGGGAAGCACGAAGCTGTGGTGCCGTGGTGACGGGTATTCCCGTCACCGATACGATAAAAATGGTAAATAGCGAATACAGAGTGACGCGAACAATAGATCGAACTATGCTCTGGCAGGCCCAAACACCCCAGGCCTTTGATAAGAATCTAATCATGGAAGCCTATATCAGCGCATATAAAAATGGATTTTACGGCACCGATGACGCATCACTTGTTGAGAGAATGGGGATTGAGGTAAGGATGGTCCGTGGCACGTTAAAAAACATCAAAATAACCACTGAGGATGATATTCAATTCGCACTGCAACTGATCGGTGGAAATAGAGGAAACAGAAGATTTAACGCTACAGCGGACAACCGATCTAAGTGAAGGTGCATCAGGGGAGGGATTTCGATATCGTATGAAAGTCGGTTTTGGATATGACAGTCACCGTTTTGCCGGTGATAGAAAATTGCTTCTGGGGGGAGTCGAAGTACCCTACGACAGAGGTCTTGTCGGCCATTCCGATGCAGATGTTCTTATACATGCAATTGCCGATGCTCTGTTAGGTGCGGTTGGTAAAGGTGACATAGGATGTCATTTCCCGGATACTGATTCCACCTTTAAGGATATTTCAGGCATGAAGCTTCTACACACCGTCAGTAATATTGTTATTAATAGCGGATATGAAACGGTTCATATAGATGCAACGATAGTGATTGAAAAGCCGATGATCAAGGACTACGTACATCGTATGTCAGCGAATATATCAAGTGTATTGAGCATTGACATCGGTCAGGTAAATATTAAAGTAAAATCAAATGAAGGAATGGGATGGATAGGCAGTGGTGAGGGTGCCGCCTCCTGCGCTGTGGTAACGGTTAAAAAAAAGGATATATAGTTGCGCCACAATACTGTTAAAGAGGAATGTTGCTGTGTTTTTTCTGAAGTCGTTTTTCCGTTTTATCTTTATACGTTTCAAGAAGAGTGACTATCTTTTTACGGGTATCCGAGGGTGTGATAATCTCATCAACCGATCCCATGGAGGCGGCGAAATAGGGATTACTGAATTGCGCTTCGTAACGTGCGATCAGTTCACTGCGTTGTGCCGCTTGATCTTCCGCCTGAGCAATTTCCCTTCGGTAAATAATGTTACATGCTCCCTCGGCGCCCATAACCGCCATCTCGGCAGTCGGCCATGCCATTACATAATCTGCACCAAGATTTTTGCTGCACATTCCGATATACGCACCGCCGTAATCCTTGCGCACCACAATCGTAAGCTTTGGAACCGTGGCCTCTGAATAAGAATAAAGAAGTTTTGCGCCGTGACTGATAATGCCGGACCACTCCTGTTCAGTGCCGGGCATATATCCGGGGACATCAGCAAGGGTGACAAGAGGGATGTTGAACGAGTCACAGAATCGAATGAACCGTGATGCCTTGTCCGATGCATTAATATCAATAACACCTGCGTTGAAACGCGGGTTGTTGGCAACAACGCCTACGGGACTCCCCATGATTCTGATGAAGGCCACAATCATATTCTTTGCCCATTGCTCATGAGGCTCAAACAATTCGCCGTCATCGGCGATGGCTCTGATTACTTTTTTCATGTCATAAGTTCTTGTCGGCTTATCGGGGATTATCGTGTCGAGTTCGGGGCAAACTCTGTCACTGGTATCACCGGTTTCGCAAATTGGTAGAGGACTGTGACAACTGTCGGGGAGGTATGAAAGCATCTTCTTCATGGTGGCAATGCAGTGGTCGTCGTTGTCTGCAGCGAAATGGCACACGCCGCTTTTTGTGGCGTGCGCCATGGCTCCTCCGAGCTCTTCATGGGTGACCTTCTCCCCAATGACGGTTTCCACCACCTCGGGTCCGGTTATGTACATATAACTGCTTCCCTTCACCATGAATACCCAATCGGTGAGCGCGGGAGAATATACCGCCACACCGGCGGTAGGTCCCATGATGGCCGCAAGCTGGGGAACGTAGCCAGAGGCAATTACTTTCCGGAAGAATATGCCGCCCCCCCCGTCAAGCGCAGGCACGCCTTCCTGAATTCGTACACCGCCGGAATCATTCATGTAGACAATGGGTTTCTTTGCATCAATTGCCATGTCCATTATTTTCCATATTTTCTTTGCCTGCATTTCACCGAGGCTTCCACCGGCACTTGTAAAATCCTGTGAGGCGACAAACACAATACGTCCGTTCACTTTACCGAATCCAGTGACGATACCGTCACCTTTGATTTCCTTGTCTCCAAGACCGAAGAGAGTCGAACGGTGCTTGACGAAAATACGGACTTCCTGGAAGGAATCTTTATCAAAGAGCAGATCGATTCTTTCCCTCGCGGTAAGTTTGCCGAGGGAATGCTGCTTTTTAATCATTTCATCACCGCCCATCGTCATAAGGCGGTTTTTCTCCATTTGAAAATTCCTGATTTTATCGGCCGTGGAACTCATATCAACCGTTATCCTTTCAGACGGAAATTCTATTTTTTCGTTTAAATATCATGGATTTTGGTGTGATTGCAATAAGGTAATTCCGCCTTGACCTCACGGTTTCAGTAATATATATGAACCCTGAATTTTGCGTTTCCGAAATGCCGGAAATGAAGAAAGAGGTATGCGGAATGAAGTTTATCAATGAAGTCGATATAAAAGGTAAAAGGGTGCTGTGCAGATTCGATTTTAATATACCGCTTGATGATAACTTAAATATTGCCGATGACCGGAGAATCAGAGCGGCAGTGCCGACGATCAATTATGCGCTGGATGAAGGAGCGAAGGTCATCATTGTTTCTCATCTCGGGAGACCTAAAGGCAAAGTCGTGGAGAATTTAAGGCTCACCCCTGCAGCACGGAGGCTGTCCCGGCTTATCGACAAAGAAGTGATAGTGGAAAGGGATTGCATTGGCGAAGATATTACCTATCTCATCAATACAATGAAACCGAAAGATATTGTATTTCTCGAAAACCTGAGGTTTCACAAGGAAGAAACGGCGAATGATGATGAGTTTGCCAGAAAGCTTGCGGCATACGCCGATGTGTATGTGGATGATGCCTTTGGAAACGCCCACAGAAGCCATGCGTCCAATGTGGGAATAACGAAGTACGTCAGGGAATGCTGCGCGGGGTTTCTCGTAAAAAGGGAATTGAATTTTTTTACCAACGCATTGGAGAATCCGCGACGGCCGCTCGTGGCGATAATAGGCGGGTCCAAGGTGTCTGATAAGCTGGAAGCTATTGCAAACCTGGTCAAGATCGCCGACAAGATAATTGTCGGCGGAGGAATGGCGTTTACATTTCTAAAGTCGCTTGGACTCGAGGTGGGAAGTTCGCTTGTCGAGGATGATCTTATCAGAAAGGCCCAGGATGTTATTAAGACGGTAAGCCAGTCAGGAGTGCGATTTTATCTTCCCGTGGACTGTGTCATCGCGCAGAAGAGAGAAAAATCGGCGGTTACAAAGAATGTTCCTGTTCAGGAAATGATTCCAAACTGGATGGGACTTGATATCGGCCCGGCATCTATACGTCTTTTTTCAGAGGTGCTCAATGATGCCCGTACGGTGGTATGGAATGGTCCCATGGGTGTCTTTGAGATAGACGCCTTCAGCAGGGGAACCTATGCGGTGGCGCGGATGCTCGCAGATTCTCATGCAATGACCATTGTGGGGGGAGGGGATACGGATGTGGCAATTCAGAGAACCGGGGAGAATGATAATATATCATACATATCAACAGGTGGCGGCGCATTCCTCGAGCTTGTAGAAGGTAAAAAACTGCCTGCAATTGAAGCACTAAATGAATCTGAGAGAAATCAGAAATGAATAACGGAACAACAATGAATGGCGCGAGTGTGATAGTGCGAAGGGAACAGGCCGCGCAGTTTGATGGATAATGCGAAATATCAGGATAGTAATAGAATATGATGGAACAGACTATTGCGGCTGGCAGATTCAGCCCAACGGGATAAGCATTCAGGAGGTGCTCGAAAACACAATTGCTGGTATCACCCAGGAACCTGTTCGATTAACCGGATCGGGTCGCACTGATGCCGGCGTTCATGCATTGAATCAGGTGGCGAATTTTATGACGCACTCGTCTATTCCGTGTTCAAACCTCTTAAAGGGCATTAACAGTCTCCTTCCCTGCGACATATCGGTAAAAGAAGTGCGGGATGTTGATGAAAACTTCCATGCACGCTACTCGGCGAAAAGCAAGGCATATCTGTACAGGATTAATAATTGCTCCGTGCGATCGGCACTCGGTTACAGGTATGCCTGGCATATCAGTGAATCAATCAACATCGAAACAATGGATGAATCTTCACGTGTGCTTGTGGGAACCCACGATTTTTCGTCATTTTGCGCGTCCGACGGTGATTCGGAAAATCATATACGGACTGTGACATCGATCGGTATAAGTGGTGTCGCAGGCGGCAGCATTGAAGTGCACGTCGAGGCGAACGGTTTTTTACGCTACATGGTAAGAAACATTGTGGGTACGCTTGTCGATATAGGAAAACGAAAAATAACCGCTGATGAGTTCCGGCAGATATTTGAAGCAAGAGACAGGACAAAAGCAGGCATTACCGCACCGCCGCAGGGTTTGTATCTGAAGGAAGTAAAATACATTTGAGCGGGATATGCATATAAGAACTATCAGGCATATATGCCCTCATCAAATAACAATGAACGGACCCGCGGTGTGAGGAAAGGCGAAACGTTCATGCCCACACATGACATTCATAAAAAAAGAAGAACCCCGGCGAGCGTAAAACGATGGTCGGCACTACTGATTATCGCTTTTTTGATTGCCGCTGCCAGCCTTCAATCCTGTCTGGTCGCTACCGAGCGCATGGTTATTATTCCCCCCATCGGAACATTATTCGAAGGAGACTATACCGTAGATCCTTACATTGAATCGCATATACCTCGAGTGGTGGCAGTAATTCCATTCGTCGACTTGTCACGAAGTAAGGAAGGTTTTGAAAAGGTACGCAGGGGATTTTATAACCACTTCAGCTCTCTCCCCTACACCGACATTGAAATTTACCGGGTTGATGAACTATTGAGGAAGGCAGGACTCACTGACCCCGCGGTGATACGTGATACCCCGCCGCAGGAACTTGGAAAAATTCTCAAAGCGGATGCCGTGGTATTCGGCACGATATCGAATTTCGACAAGCTGTTTGCGGTGTTATATTCTCAGGTGGCGGTCGGTGCAAAAATAGAAATGTATGACACCAGAGAGGGACATTTTCTCTGGAGCGGAGAGCACGTATCCCGCATACATGAAGGCGGCATCGCCACGACACCCGTGGGGCTGATCGCCACCATTATTGCCACTTCTTTGAACGTGAGGGATATTCAATTATTAAGAGCCTGTGATGATCTTTTCAGGGATATGGTGAAGACCATTCCCGTTCCTGATATCCGTGACATGAGCCATCCACCAGCCATCGCCCTTCTTACGCAGGATACGAAAAATGCACCAAAGAGGGGCGGGGATATAATACAGGTAGTGCTTCAGGGTGCACCTGGAATGAATGCCTACTTTGATATTGGTGATTTCAGGAAGGGCGTGGAAATGAAAGAAGTCGAACCCGGCGGATATCTGGGCAGTTACCGTGTGGAACCGGGTGACAATGTAAAGGGTGCGATTGTGACGGGATATCTGAGCGACAGCGCGGGAAACACCTCACTCTGGATTGATGCCATCGGATCGGTGACCATCGATACCACGCCGCCGACGGTACCGGAACGAATGAAGAGCGCGGGCAGGAACGGGATCGTGACACTCTCATGGAACGGCAACAAGGAAGATGATCTCGCAGGCTATACTATCTATCGCAGTACGACACCTCTCAGTGGTTTTGTAAAAATAACCGGTACGGAGTTCACCACATTCGGCGATGAAGGCCTCCTCAATAACCAGCGTTATTTTTACAGGGTGACGGCATACGATTTTGCAGGCAACGAAAGTGATATGAGCGCCACGTGCGAGGGCATACCGGTGGCACCGGGACCGACGCCGGTGACCGGCACGGTGGAGAATGACACGACGTGGTATGCAGGGTCGAGTCCCTATGTCATCGAAGGGGCGGTCATTGTTCGGGACAAGGCGTTGCTTTCAATAGAACCGGGCACGGTTATCATTTCACGGGGGGAGCCCATTATCGTTGAGGGTCGTATCAATGCCGCAGGCGACGAAGCACACATGATTCGATTCGAGGCTGAAAAAGGCATGCAGTGGGCGGGTATTATATTTCAAAACGTAAAAGAAAAGGAGAATTTCCTTGCACAGTGCCGCATATCAGATGCACAGACAGGCATTATATGCCGGTCGTCATCGCCGGTCATCGACAATTGCGAACTGACGGATAACGGTGTCGGCATTATAATAAGCGACTCATTCTCAAGACCGGTCATTCGAAACTGTGTGATTCGAAAAAACGGCGATGCCGGGATGGTCATCGAAAACAGCGCACGTCCTCTTGTCAGCGCCAATATAGTGCGGGACAACGGGAAAGGCGGTGTCATCATCCGTAATGCCGAACCTCTTTTACAGGCAAACTCGATACTACAGAACAGAGGCCCCGGTATCGATGTTGAAAATAGCATCGCCACGATAACCAATAACAACATATATGATAATCTCCCGGTGAACATGAAAGCGGATTATGAAGGACAGACGGTGAATGCCCGTGATAACTGGTGGGGAACCGCTGAGGGGAGAGAGATACTTTTATGTATAGCGGGAAGAATCGACATAACCTCCGTACTTGACGGACCGTATCCTGAGGGAAATACGAAGAAACTTTCCATCATTCGGCGTGAGATGCCGGCTGCGATAAATGCCGATTCATATTGCATTGTGTCGGAAAGTCCCTATACGATCGCAAAGGAAGTAGTGATAGATGGAGGAGCAACACTGTATATAGAACCGGGAGTCACCCTGCTTTTTGATCAGAATACATCGATAGAATTGAAAAACGGCGGGATCATCGCAAAGGGAACGCGTGAACGTCCAATAGTGTTTTCAGCATCAGCAGCGTCACCGACGCCTGGTTTTTACATGAATGCCGTCAGATTTACGGGGTCAGGACAGACGACGAACAGTTTTTTTGAATACTGCAGCGTGAGATATGCAGTAACCGCCTTCGACATATTTCATGGAACGCCGGATATATCCTACTGTTACGTCGCGGATACTGCACAGGGGGGAATTTATTGCAGAAATGATGCGGCGCCAACAATATCCTTCACGACATTCAGAAATAATCGAGGAATGGGCGCGATTCAATGTGTGGGAATGTCAAAGCCGTTCATCGCGCATAATAATTTTGAAGGTAACACGCTTGCGATTCAGGCATTTTCAACAATATGCATCGATGCCCGAAACAACTGGTGGGGCGAAGCACCTCCGGATCGGTCACTTATTCTTGAGGGCGGTGAGGAAAGCATCACAATCACTCCCTGGCTCGTTGAGCGTGCCCACAATGCCTTTGATATGAATCTAACGGAATAACCACACACACCAACGGCAGAAGGGTTCATTCGACGCGGCGGCATATAGCGATGCAGCCGGGAAAAGGAATCTCAAAGCGCATTTTTTGATTGATACACGGCTCAAGAAACGTTATCGTGCATCCGCTTTACATCATAAGGAGGACATTATGAAACGGAATGGTTTGCTTCTTCTTGCGATTGGCACTCTGATGTGCGCAATGGGTGTTGCAGCATATGACACCTGCGGCCAGTCTGAGGGTGAGCAAAAGGGATACATCGAGCAGGTTGGAGCCGATGGATATATTAACTGGTCCACAGGCGAAATCGAAGCGGTAGGGATAGGCGGTCCGCCGGAGAAGTTTACTGGTAAACCACAGGCGCGACCAATGGCGATAAGGGCCGCACAGCTCGATGCGTACAGAAATCTTCTGGAAATTACGAAAGGTGTTCGCGTCGACTCGGCAACGATTGTGAAGGATTACACCGTTGAAAGCGATACTATCCGTACTCAGGTGGAGGGAATCGTCAGGGGCGCCCGGATTGTAAAGACGGAATATCTGTCGGACGGCACCGTTGAAGTGACACTGAAGATGGCCTTTCGAGACGGACTCTCACAGGTGGTTATGAATAATATGGCGGACAAGAAAGAGAAAGCGGAGCCTTCACCGGTATCCCAGACGGCCCCGCAGGCACGGGCGGCGACATCGGAACCATCAACGGCGAAACAGGCATCACCGCCGCCACCGGTGGCATACACGGGACTCGTCGTCGATGCTCGCGGTCTTGGTGCACGGCCCGCCATGTCACCGAAACTGATAAATGAAGACGGGAAGGAGATGTACGGCACACAGAATGTGGACAGGGAGTATGCGGTGCAGCAGGGAATAAGCGGATATGCGAAAGAGCTCAGCGCCGCACAGACAAATCCGAGGGTTACCAACGATCCTGTCACGGTAAAGGCAATCAAAACTGACGGGCCCGGCAAATCGAATATCGTCATCAGCAACAAGGATATCGCTCGAATCTTCGCAGTGTCTGATACTCCTGATTTTATAAAAAAGTGCAGGGTAATGATCGTTCTCGACTGAAGGGCACCGGCTCCTCATAGCGTTGAATGTACGTCATAATGAACATTGACCGCGGCTGTCCCTTTGTGGTGGCCGCGGTTTTTTAACATCTGCGAAGGAGTTGTATCGGTGGGACAAAAAATTCAGGTCATGGCCGAGGAACTGGCCGGCAGGATCGCCGCAGGCGAAGTAGTCGAACGGCCGGCCTCAATTGTGAAAGAACTTGTTGAAAATGCCATTGATGCGGGTGCGACGGAAATCGTGGTTGATCTTGAAAAGGGCGGCAAGAAGTCGATACGGGTGACGGACAATGGGTGCGGTATAGAGAGAGAACAAGTGGAGATTGCGTTTCAGCGGAACGCCACCAGCAAGATCTATGAGTTTGAAGATATATACCGAATTCGTTCATTTGGATTCCGTGGCGAGGCTCTTTACAGCATCGCATCGATTTCAGAAGTTGAAATGTATACGAAAATAGCGGGGGCGGTAACGGGAAGCAGAATCGTCGTTGAGAACGGCATCATTAAAGAAATATCAGATGCCGGGTGTCCCCAGGGCACCTCCCTGCGCATTTCCCGTATATTTGCCGCCACTCCGGTGCGAATGAAGTTTCTCAAAGCCGACTCGACGGAACTGGGCCATTGCATTGATGCAGTTGTTCGCTGTGCCCTCGCCAATCCGACGATCAAGGTATCGGTCAACGTCAATAAAAAATCAGTTCTTGCCGTACCTCGAACCGGGAGCTATGCAGAAAGAATATCGCTCGTGCTGGGAGATCATGTGGAACGTGAAACCGTTTCGGTGGAACACCCGGGTACTGCCATGGAACTCATCGGGTTTGTGTCCCGACCACGGTTCACACTTTCAAATGGAAGGGGAATGATGTTTTATGTGAATGGAAGATACGTTCGTGACAGCCTGCTGCACAATGCGATAATGTCGGCATACAGAAGACTCATCGAGCCGAGGCGCTACCCGTCGGCGATTATTTTTCTTGATCTTCCCGCGGGAGAGGTTGACATAAACGTTCACCCGACGAAGCGCGAAGTGCGGTTTAAAAATCCTTCCATGGTATTTGAATTCATAACACATGCAATCGCCAATACCCTCTCTGTCCTCACATCTGATAAAAAGTCCCATGATCCTTCATCGTTCTATGAGCTGCCGGGAGCCGGCGAAGGCAATGTAGTGAAGGGCGACGGGGAGAAGGACCGGAGATATACCATTGCCGCCGGTCCCGATAAAAAAATGTTTACGGAGAGGCATGCGGCAGAGAAACATGTGTTATTTCGTTCCGCGCCGTTGCTGGGCGAAATCAACGGTGAGAGTGGAAAGGAATCCTATTTTTCAAGTCTCCATTACATCGGGAGGGTGTCGGGGACCTATCTGCTTTTCACGGCTCCCGACGCTATCGTGGTGATTGACCAGCACGCCGCGCATGAGAGAATACTTTTTGAGAAATTGAGAAGGCAGCTTATGGAAGCAGGCATGGAATCACAGCGGCTTCTCCTTCCGGAACTGCTCACTCTTAGTCCTGCACTGTACGCGCCGCTCATTGACCACCTTCAGATACTGAACGAACTCGGATTCGAGGTTGAGCCTTACGGTCCTCACACAGTGATAGTAAAGAGCATTCCCACGCTGTTTTCACATCTTCCAATTTCCATTATCATGCCTGATATAATTGACGAACTGGTGAAATCGGGGAAATCGATGCAGATCGAAGCATTGCGTGACACAATTGCAGCGCTCCTTGCCTGCAGAGGAGCAGTCAAGGCGGGAGAATCACTCACAGAGGCTGAGATTGCCGGCCTCTGCCGCGATCTTGATGACGCGCCGTATTCGACGAATTGTCCGCATGGAAGGCCGGTATTCATAATCATGAACAATGCCGAGCTCGAACGATTGTTCAAGCGGTAGGGAAATGACGATTGACATGAATATGCCTTTGCGACTGGTGGTTATTGCAGGCCCCACCGGCGTGGGAAAGTCAGAACTGGCACTGGATCTTGCCGAACTGATGGGCGGTGAAATCGTGAGTGCAGATTCGATGCAGGTATACCGGCATATGGACATCGGTACAGCAAAACCCGATCGTCAGACAAGGATAAGAATAAATCACCACATGATAGATATCGTAGATCCGGATGAGGAATTCAACGCGGCGCTTTTTGCCCGTGAAGCCGATACGGTGATTCATGATATCGCACGAAGGGGATGCCACATTATTATTGCGGGGGGAACAGGCCTGTATGTGCGAGCACTACTCAGGGGACTTTTCGACGCCCCCCCATGCAACCGTCAACTCAGGTCGTCGTACCGTCTCGAGGCGGAAAAACAAGGCGATGACTATTTATATTACGAGCTGAACCGCCGGGACGGTGCAGCAGCCCGTCACATACACCCCCATGATAGAATGAGAATCATACGAGCACTTGAAATTCTGGACATTACGGGAGAGATGATGTCGGAAAAAAGGCAGCAGCATCTATTTGCAGAGAAACGGTATGACTGTCTTTTTATAGGGCTCGCCATGGAGAGGCCTCTCCTTTACGAAAGAATCAACCGTCGCGTCGATGCCATGATTGAGGAGGGACTTGTGGAAGAAGTGGAGGAACTACTGTCGAGGGGATACGATGAAACACTGAAGCCGATGCAGTCGATGTGTTATAAATATACCATTGACTATCTGGAGGGGAAGAGGACCAGGGATGAGGCCGTCTCTCTGATCAAGCGCGACACACGGCGCTATGCAAAACGACAGATTACCTGGTTCGGGAACGAGGAAGGTATTGTATGGATGCCGCCGCATGACCGCACCGCAATTTATAATGCAGTGAAAGGTTATTTAAATCTTTGATATTGTAAGCCTATCGGGTAAAAATGCTTGACTTCACCAGGATATGCATATAAATCTTTGCTCTACTGAAATGAGTACAATCTTCATGTGCAGTGAAGGGTGGTTAGATGAATCTACGTGCAGCAGTGAAGTGCCTGGTTATCATTGCAGCTGCAATTACAATCGGTGCCTGTGCACACCCCGAACGGCAGCCGTTAAGTCAGCTTGATACCCCGGAACATCATACCTACACGGGAATGAGATTACTGAACCAGGGAAAGTATGATGACGCGGAGAGGGAATTCAATCTGTCACTTCAGCTCGATGACAGATTTTCGACAGCATATACGGGCAGCGGTCTCGTAAAAGCCTATCATGGCGAGCATGATGCAGCCGCTGATCTGATGAAAAAAGCGAAGAAATATGCAGCCACCGACAGGGAAAAGAGCCTTTCCCGTGTGGGGTTATTGCGTATCGCGCTCATGAGCAAACGTGACGGCTGGCTTGAAGACGCCGAAGAGGCTTTTGCCGAGGCCGTCACCCTTGACGCCAATCTCGCCGCGCTGCTGCTTGAGGAGTTCAGAATCGATGAGGTGTATAAAAAAGTTCGGCGTATCGATGTATGCAACCGGGTTCAAATCGCCCGAAGAAACGATACAGCAGGGGCGGCAGCAACAACCTCTTGCGAGCGACATCGGAGACCATGTACTCGCAGCTGATATGGGCGAAATAATACAAATCGGCGTGCGCGGTCTGGAGGTGTTTCCCGACGGAAGCTTCCGGTTTCGGATGTGAGAAATGACCTTCCGTATTTCAATGCAATCATGGTGGTGACGACACGGGGAATTATGGAGATGCGGGGTCTTACCTCGGGTGAATTCGGCCCTCTCGCGACTGTGGCGGGAGCGGATGCGCTTCTTGTGACAAAAAACATCAAGGAAGAATTGAAAATATTTTGATGCACCTGCGGAAAGGCAGAGCGAATCGCACATAATGTTCATCTGTATAGTACTATAACCTGAATGCATGGGAAGGCGTAGGGTGGCACCATACGCCTTTGGTTTATATACACTTTTGATTGTAAGGACTGGTTATGGAAGAGGTAATGCTTGAAAAATCTTACTCGCCCCGTGAGGTCGAGGATCGATGGTATGCCTACTGGCAGAACAAGGGCTTATTCAGGGCGTGTGATACCAGTGACAAGGCGCCGTACTGTATCGTCATACCGCCTCCGAATGTGACGGGTATTCTCCACATGGGGCATGCGCTGAACAATACGTTGCAGGATATCATGATCAGATACAAACGCATGAAGGGATTCAATGTGTTGTGGATGCCGGGAACCGACCATGCGGGAATCGCCACACAGAACGTGGTTGAACAGGAACTTGCGAAACAGGGAATCGGAAGACACGATATCGGACGGGAACAATTCATTGAACGGGTATGGCAATGGCGTGAGAAATATGGCGGCATTATACTGAATCAACTGCAGAAGCTCGGTTGTTCCTGCGACTGGTCGCGGGAGCGCTTTACCATGGACGAGGGTCTTTCCCGTGCCGTAAGGGAAGTATTTGTGCAGCTTTATGAAGAGGGTTTCATTTATCAGGGAGATTACATCGTCAACTGGTGCCCGCGGTGCCAGACGGCCCTCTCGGATCTTGAAGTGGAGTACGAAGAGACACAATCCCATCTGTGGTACGTTTCTTACCCGCTGATAAATGGCGAAGGGGGCGTTATCGTGGCGACCACGAGACCTGAAACAATGCTCGGCGATACCGCTGTGGCCGTCAACCCCGATGACGAGCGCTATACCCGTATCGTCGGCGCACAGGTACTGCTTCCCCTTGTCAATAAGAAGATACCCGTCATAGCTGATGAGTATGTATCGAAGGATTTCGGTACCGGTGCCGTGAAAATCACACCCGCATGTGACCCCAACGACTTTTTGATTGCCGGAAGGCACGAGCTCGATATCGTGCGTATCATGGATGGCAACGCGATAATCAACGAAAACGGCGGCGTCTACCGTGGGCAGGACCGCGATACATGCAGGAAGAACGTGATTGCCGATCTCAAGGCCGGAGGATATCTCGTCAGGGAAGAACCCTATGTGCATAATATCGGCCACTGTTACCGATGTAAAACGATTGTGGAACCATCGGTCTCGAAGCAGTGGTTCGTAAAGGTGAAACCGCTGGCACGCGAAGCAATTACGGCGGTGGTAAAGGGAAGGACGCGTATAATCCCAAAAAGCTGGGAGAGTACATATTTCGAGTGGCTTGAAAATATACGCGATACCCGTATGGTACTGCGAAGGGTGCGGCAGGGTCATTGTATCACGTACCGATCCCACGTCATGCCCGGACTGCGGCGTTACATCACTGCGACAGGATGAAGACGTGCTTGACACGTGGTTCAGTTCCGCTCTCTGGCCGTTTTCGACACTCGGCTGGCCGGAGAAGACGGATGCCCTTTCCACCTTTTACCCCACCTCACTTTTGATCACGGGCTTCGACATTATATTTTTCTGGGTTGCACGCATGATGATGATGGGACTTCATTTCATGCAGGATGTGCCTTTTTATGACGTCTATTTGCACGCGCTCGTCCGTGATGAAAAGGGCGACAAAATGAGTAAATCAAAGGGTAACAGCATTGACCCGCTTGAGATGATTGATACCTATGGTGCGGATGCCTTCCGGTTTACGCTGGCAGCATTCGCGGCGCAGGGAAGAGACGTGAAAATGTCCGTGGCACGGATTGAAGGATACCGGCATTTCGTGAACAAAATATGGAATACCGCCCGTTTTGCCCTCATGAACCTGGGGGATTTTAGAATGGGCGAACAGCAGGGGAGTCCGTCCACGTCGCTGGCCGATCGTTGGATACGCCACAGGCTCAATGATACAGTGAGGGATGTCACGCGTCATCTTGAGGACTACCGTTTCAATGAAGCCGCAATGACGGTATACAAGTTCTTCTGGCATGAATTCTGCGACTGGTACATTGAAATGATAAAGCCGGTTCTCTACCATCAGGACATGCCTGAGGAGCGGCGCGCCGCGCAGCATACACTTTTCACGGTGCTCATGGAATCTCTCAAGCTCCTCCATCCATTCATGCCCTTTGTCACGGAGGAACTGCGACAGCGAATTGTCACTTCCGGTGAATCGATAATGGAAAGCGCTTTCCCCGTATTTCGCGAGGATTGCGTCGATGAAGACGCAGAATTCAGGATGAACTTAATTAAGGATATTGTCACCAGTGTGCGCAATGTGCGCGGTGTTATGAACATTCCTCATGCGAGAAAATTAAAAGTGGCGCTCACGGTCACTGATCGCGAACTTATGAATACCGTCCGTGACGGGGGAGAGCACATCGTCAACCTTGCAAATCTCGAGGAACTGCTTTTTGAGGAACAGGAAACGGAGCACAAGGGCGCGGTAACAGATATAGCAGGATCGGTCAAAATATTCGTGTTTCTCGGTGGCATGATCGATGTGTCTCAAGAAAAAATCAGACTGGAGAGCAAGCTGAAAAAAGTCACCAGAGATCACTCCATGGTGTTGAACAAACTCAATAACCGTGACTTTATGGAAAAGGCATCCGAAGAAGTGATTGAAAAGGAAAAGGGTCGATACGAAGAGTTGCGGCAGCAGCTCGCCGTGATTGAAGACGCAATGAAAAAACTGCGGGAACTGGGAAATTAGATGAGCTTTGACGCGCGTACACTCCACAGGATTGTCACCGCCGCACTCGATGAAGATATCGGAACAGGCGATCTGACATCCGAACTCGTCCTCAAGGGAGATGAGTCGGGCGTTGCGCGGGCAGTGGCAAAGAACGGTCCGTTCGTACTTGCGGGAATGGAAGTATTCAGACAGACTTTTCTCACCTGCGACCCGGAACTGAACTTTTCCCTATGCGATGAGGACGGCGCGGTAGTGCCGAAGGGGAGGGTAATTGCCGTGATTTCGGGACGTCTGAAAGGTATCATTGCCGCGGAACGCATCGCCCTCAATTTTCTTCAACGCATGTGCGGGATCGCGACGCTCACCAGGCAGTATACCGAAAGTATCGCAGGGACGAAGGCCCGGATACTCGATACCAGAAAAACAATGCCGGGACTGCGCATGCTCGACAAGTACGCCGTTGCCGTCGGCGGCGGCATGAATCACCGCTATGGTCTTTTTGACGCCGTACTGGTAAAAGATAATCATATAAGTGCGGCAGGAGGCATCGGCAGGGTACTTGAACGACTTGCCGCGCACGGTTCGGTCCCGGTAAAGGTCGAAGTTGAAGTAAAGTCAATTTTAGAATTAGAGGAGGTACTTTCTTGTCCGGGCATCGTCGACGTTATCATGCTTGATAATATGACGGTGGAAGAAATAAGAAAGGCCGTCGCGTGTATCGATGGGAAGATCCCCGTGGAAGTATCGGGAAACGTCACTCTGTCAAATATTCGCACCATCGCCGAGACGGGAGTGGATTTCATCTCCGTCGGCTCCCTCACTCATTCTGCA
>JAPLJO010000091.1 GCA_026388515.1 Deltaproteobacteria bacterium
TGGAACACAAACAATAAAAGTGGATGTACGCATCATTGCAGCCACACATCACAACTTGGAAGAAATGGTTCGCAAGGGCGAGTTCAGGGAAGATCTTTGGTTTCGACTCAATGTATTATCCTATTACTATACCACCACTTCGGCAGAGAAGAGAGGATATCCCGGCCTTGATTGAATATTTCATTAGGCGCAAATCACGGGAACTGAATTTAAAACACCTTCCGTCAATATCAGCAAAGACAATAAAGCGTATGCAAGCCTACGACTGGCCGGGTAATGTGCGTGAGTTAGCAAATGTAGTGGAACGAGAATTAATATGGAATGTTATTGGATCGCAAAACACACTGATGCAGTTTGATGAGTTCTTACAACATGCTGAAACTGCCAGTACTAAATCTGTCACGAAGGAATCAAGCGTACCCTTAAGTCTTGATGAAGTTAACAGACAACATTTTCATCGGATTCTTCAGTTAACAGGCGGAAAGATTAACGGGAAAAATGGGGCTGCGGAAATCCTCCGTTTAAATCCATGCACCCTACGACATCGGCTGAGAAAGTTGGGTATTCCATTCGGCCGGTTACACACTTGACTAAAGAAGACAACTCCACCATGATCCTGCAGCACCGTGCTCAAACCCTTGCAATCTCGTACACCACAATATTTTAAGATTGATCCAAGGTTTCTCTCTGATCTTTCTCCGAAAAAGAGGACACACAGTTAAGCTGCCTTATCAGACATTTTGGCCTTGAATTTAAGAGGCGAATGAATTTCAATCCATATTAACGTTCTATAATTTTCAGGAAACGTTCAAGTAAAAACGGATTGAACTGAGTACCACTATTCTTGCTCAGCGTCTGTTTGGTCTCTTCGAGCGTCATTGGTTCGCGATACGGCCGCCGTGTTCGAAGCGCGTCAAATACATCGGCGATAGAAATCATCTGGCTGACAATATTTGTTTCCCAACCCCCCTTAATTTCAGGATAACCGCTTCCATCATATCTGATATGATGTTCAAGAGCTACCAGTATGGTCAGTCTCGGTAGTCTTTTCATTTTGATCAGGTACCGCGCGCCTTTGATGGAGTGACTCTCAACGATTTTTCGTTCTTCAGGGGTCAAAGTATCGGCCTTCAAGAGGATTCTATCAGGAATGAATATCTTGCCAATATCGTGCAGTATCGCTGCCGTACCAATATTTCTCAGGTGGTCGCCGCTGAAGCCAAGGGACTCAGCCTGACACATGGTGAGAATGCCTACGTTGATTGCGTGTGTATACGTATATTCGTTGGCCGTTTTCAGTGACGCCAGCATACTCAGCGGTGCATCTATATTGTAAATATTCTCTAGAAAGGTCTCGGTAATTTCATTGACGACATCAAAATCCATAATCCCTTTCGTTTTGAATTTTTCAAACGCACCAATTCCCATTTCCTTGGGTTCTCGAATGAGTGATGTAGTGATATCGACGACCGGTATGAGATCCTCCTCTCCATATTCAGACATGATAGTTCCTTCTCTATTAAAATCTCCAATTTTAACTTTGCCGACTTTAATGAAGTAGGTGGATTGGATAGCTGGTGGATTGAGCGATGCAATATTCCTGATGAACCTTATCAGATGATCAAGAGAAAGACCTGACACAAAGGTGATTCGTTCAATTGCTCTTCGTCTTAGTATGTTCATGAATGTATTCCCATAGGTGCCACGGAACACAAGCATCACGTCATCAGATACCAAGCGATCCTTCAAGAGGACAAAAGTGATTTCTTTTCTTAATTTGAATAGTTGTTCCAAATGCGCGTACGTTTCTTTGATGCAGGAAGTCGCCTGCGTATGATCCGGAGGTAAAATGCTTGTGGTAGCGATTGTACGGGTGAGAGTTGCAATGAATTGACACAAATCATCATGAATACTATCCTGTGACATAACGAGTTATCTCTTTCTGCGCATATTCGATACAAAGGGTTTTGATCCTTCTATTGTTTAAACGCAAGCCCATGTCAATCAATTGATTTCTATAAGGTTCCGGAAACCGATCCAGTGATTCAAAAATGACCATCTTTGTCATGGCAAGTCTTCTAGGGGATAATGACCATTTTACATCTGCTACTTTAACAATACCGGACATAACTGAATGATGCCGTGTCCTCATCACTCCGCTGATAATTTTCTCGTTCAAGGTGAGATCATCTTCTGAAATAATAAAGGTCTTGATGCGAGAAGTGAGCTTCTTGATAATATCCAACTGCTGATAGCGGCATGTGATGGCTATTGCCCGCGAAGCTTCATCCAGATTTTTTGAATACACAGCCTTCTCAAGACTGATTGCAGCATCCGCATCATTGAATTTCAGAAGGGTTTCGATTGCCTCCAGTCTAACTTCAATAGCAGGATGATACATATATTGCTTTATCTGAGAGATACAAGAGTTGTCACCCACCATTCTCAGTAATACGAGCATTTTCCGCAGGCGATACGTATCCAGTCCTGAAAGTTTCTTCAATGCCTCACCGATGGCCGTGTCACCAAAAAGAGCCAGTATCTCTGAAATCATCATTTTCGATCGTGATGTCCCGGTTCGTAAATACATATCCAAGAGCCAGGGAATAATCTGAGAACCGCATGAGAGAAGATACTCCTTCATAGAAGGCATCGAAAGTCCCTGCGAGATAAAGGGGGCCAACGACCTCGATGTGCCGTCTATATTGATCACTTTTTCTATGCACTGATGCGCCTGATGACGGACGACTTCCGATGATTTTTCATTCTCGTGTCTTCTAAAAGTATCAAGTATCTCGATTAAAAATTGGAATTGCGCCAGATAAAGATATTCGGGAGCGGCGTCAGTAAGTTCAATTGAAAATTCACGATAGTCGTGTTCATTAATGTCTTCGTCCAGAAGCGAGAGCAATAGGCAATGAATTCTAAAATTAAGATGTGTATCCTCAAGCGCCGCGTAATATTTTTCCATCGGCAACTTTTTTTCTGAATCCACATTCACATCGGTGGTCTGTGAACCTGTCTTTTGTCTCAGCATATTTCCATAATCGACAGGTATATATTCTTCATATTTCTCGCTTTCAATCAGTGATTCCATTTCATTTGTGGTAATCAAAGATTCGTCCGATAACGTAGAAACATCACTTGTTTCATTTTCAGGACTGCGATTCTGCTTCTCATTCAATGTTGATAATTTCTGAAACAGACAGATCAGGGAAGGAGAAATTTGCCTTTTATCGCGAAGAGCACGCAGAAGCATTTCGGTAATCATCTCAGACGGAAAGCATCTGAACTTTTCCGCGGTGACTGAGGAAGGCGGTAATGATGCCACTGCCGTTTCAGCAGCGGAGAGCAGCCGATTTTTAAGTTGAGGGTGAAGATCATTGATAAGATTATGTATAGTGGAAACAACCTCGTCGAGTTCTCTTCTTTCCTGCGCATCACGGGTGTGCGGATAATGTTCGATCGCCATCTCGTAATTTCGAATAATGGCGGCCCCCTTCATTCTTTTTTATCGGTAGTCTCGCGGACTCAATAGAACTGGAGTGCTCGACTGCAGTCATCGGCCCTTTCATGTCAGCATCATATGTAAGTATGGCGTCAATCAGTTTACGCCAATCTTTATCGCTTTTCCCCTTGTCTTTCACTTTTTCGTAGACAATTTCCTTCTCTACTGTAATATTGAATTGACGTAAATCAAGCGATTTCAAATCAACGTGCGTAATACGATGTGCAGAAAGATTACTCTGCAGACTTCCTCGTTTCCATAAATCATTAGGATTAGTCCTAAAAATATTCTGCAGACGCAATAATTCATCTTTCGTTATACCCCTTCTAAATGTGATCGATATAACTCCTAAATTATTGAGCAGCACGGCAAATTCTTGAACGTAGGGACTTCTTCCATCAAGAGTATCATCTTTAATGAAGAGCAAATGATGTGCCACACCAATCGTCAGCAGCGGTTTTACCGAAAGGATTTCCTGAAGTATCTCGAAGGCATTATTAAGACTCTGGGTGATTATCATGTGGCCAGAGAGGTAAACCTCCGCATTCCGTTTCAGGATAATTAAGGCCGATATGAGTTGTGTCACTTGACGTTTTTCTGACGTTGCCATTTTTTTTCGTGGTAATGATAATTCACTTGTCAATTATAAAATAACCGACATTTTTCCTCTTGAAATTAATATAGTCTACCATATCTTAATGAACACTGCTTCCAATATTCAATTTATTAAGCCGAGAAGTAATGATTGCTCATCTGTGAACGAAATGGGACGTAGAATGATTTGTTGCATAAGGTATCATTGAAGTGCATCCGCTGTAAAGTTAAAGATTGGAACTGATCGCGGGAAAGGAGTGAGCGACGATTATTCCTCCTTTTTGCCTCATCTCTCTGAAGCGGCTAAAAGCGATCCGCGGGATTCGTTTGTTGGGCTTTAATACGTTGCCCTTTTATTGGAATATTCCCCTATCGTCACACTATCAATAGTTCATTCAGCCCATAAGTTTTCGAAGTTCAGTAGCATCAAAAACCAGCCGGATAGATGTAATCTTACCATCTCTCACCGTAAAGAACTCAGCTGTTCTAATCACACCTGCAGGGCTCATCGTATCGCAATCATAGAGCAGGGCAGCTCCATTTTCAGAAAAGAAGCTTTGAATTAAGTTTATTCCCCGAAGCATTGTTTGAAACATAGTGAGCCCAACAATAAAGTCATCAGCCCGGCGGAAAGTATCAATGCTTCCTTGAAAATCCAAATCATCCGCCAGGTACACACGTGCTGTTTTAATATCACCGCTCGTCCACGCATTATGATAATTCGTCACCACCTGCTTCGTATCCATGATGTTTCCTCCTCCACTACTCTGTTATAGCAATCGTCCTAAGTAAGTGGACATAGTTCTTTTATCTTTTTAGGTTTCCAGCGTTGCGATCTTTTGAAAACGGCATGATCGAGGTCGGCGATCGTTTCGAAATAGACATTGGTCGTTTCCTCGTATCTCATGGCGCGCCATAGGCGCTCCTGGTAATTCAGTTCGGGATGATAGGGTGGCAAATAATGGATGTACAAGAAGGAATGTTCAACAGTAAACGCTTCCACTCGTGCACCTTTATGCCATCGCGCATTGTCCACCCAAAGATCGATGGTCTTTCCTTTGAAGCGACAAATAATCTTCCGCAGAACCTGAATAAACCCATCGGTATTGCCGCTGATCCACTTCGTGATTCCATGCGATCCCCGGATGATATCCACCCATCCAAAGATGTTCAGCCGCTTCTGATGCTGACTCCGGGTATAGACAAAAGGTCGACTCCCTTTCTTCGCCCATATTCTTCCCAGTTTCGGATGCAGAGAAAACCCCGTTTCATCCTCAAAAAGAATCACTCGATTACCCTTGCTTTTCAGAGCCGACCGGAGTTTTTTTTAAAGTCTCCCGAAATTCTCCCACCCCTTCTTGCTTGGCCTGAACAAAACGGTACATCGGCCGCCTCAGCGAATACCCCAATTTCTTTATCAGTCTCTGAGCATGACGAACATGAATCTCGACATGATATGTCTTCTTCAGATATTCCACAAAAACCACACCGTCCCATTTTGTCCTGGGAATTCCGAAATCCTGGGGGGATTTTGATAAAGCCTCGTCCAGTTTCTTCATCACATCCTCATCAAAGTGAGAAGGACGCCCGGAACGGTCACGATCAGTTACTGTCTCTACGCCAGAAGAATTCGCTTTCTGTATCCACTTCACCGCCGTCCAACGGGTCAAACCAAACAGTTCTGCGACCTGAGTCGACTTCCAACCCGACAGAATCAACAAGACTTAACGTCAGCGCTTTCATAGTGCACCTCCCGATGTTTTGGAAGGCAGCGTATCAAAGAACAAGGTAGTTGTCTACTTATTAATGTCGTTTGCTATAATATCTCTCCTTGTAATTGCGATTGGGATTGTTGCGGTGACATTAGCCGCACGACGTAAGTCTTCCGAGACAGAAAGTCCTGAAAATAAAGACACGGATAGTACAAATTCCACAAAGACGGCGAAGAAAAAATAGTGCTGCTGGTGAATCATAGCGGCATTCTGGTTGCGATAGTTGTTTCTCTACCAAGGATTAAACTATGACACCGATACAAATCGGCATGGCAGGGTTTGGATTGCTCATCGCGCTCATGCTCGTCGGTCTGCCCGTGGGACTGGTGATGTTCTTTGTGGGATTTGCGGGATTTGCTTTCATCGTTACATGGAGTTCTTCTTTTAGTCTCGTCGCACGCGACCTTTTCGGCATTATGAGCTCATATAATCTTACTGTGGTTCCTTTGTTTGTGCTCATGGGGCAAGTCGCCTTTCACGCAGGCATCAGCGGACGACTATTCAACACTGCTAATAAATTTCTCGGCCACCATCGGGGGGGACTTGCCATGGCTACTATTGGTGCATGCGCAGGGTTCTCGGCGATATGCGGCTCGACAACTGCCACTGCCGCGACGATGGCATCGGTTGCCCTCCCTGAGATGAGAAAATATAACTATGATCCCGCGCTGGCGACAGGCGTGGTCGCGGCGGGAGGTAGTCTTGGGATTCTGATTCCCCCGAGCACCATTTTCATCATCTACGGCATTATGACTGAACAATCAGTGGGGAAACTGTTTATGGCGGGCATACTCCCCGGCATAATCCTCGCACTGCTTTTTATTGCCGTGATTATGATATGGACATACCTTAAACCTGAGATTGCTCCCATTACTCCCAGAGCCAGTTGGGCTGAGAAATTAAAATCACTGTCAGGCGTGATAGAAACCTTCATTCTCTTCGGACTCGTGATGGTGGGTCTTTTTATCGGTTTCTTCACACCCACTGAAGCCGCGGCAGTGGGTGCCTTTGGTACAATCGTAATTGCTATTGTAGGACGCAATCTTACATGGAATGGTTTCCTACAAGCGCTCAAGGAAACCACCCGCATATCCTGCATGATTATGCTTATCGTGGCAGGTGCAACAGTATTCGGCCACTTTCTTGCTGTCACCACCATTCCCATGAAGATAGGTGCGTGGGTTCTTACCCTCGATATACACCGTGGGCTCATCATCGGACTTATTATCTGTGTGTATCTTTTTCTTGGTTGCTTGATGGATTCGCTCGCCATGATTATGCTGACGATTCCAATCTTCTTTCCTGTTGTCACAACACTCGGGTATGACCCGATATGGTTTGGGGTCATCATCGTGGTGGTCACTGAAATGGGGGTTTTGACGCCGCCTGTAGGCATAAATGTGTACGTGGTTGGTGGTATCGCACGGGATGTGCCGCTCCATGTTATTTTCAAAGGAGCAATGTACTTGCTTATTGCACAATTAGTGCTTGCAATTCTTTTGATAATGTTCCCGCAGATTGCACTTATTTTGCCTAGCTATATGAAATGATTCATTCAATATATGGATACGGTAGCGTTTGAAATAGGCTTTCGAGAAACAATTTGACATAAAGACATTACGGGAAACCCGAACGCAAGCTATGGCTACAAGACACCCGAAGGCTACCGGCTTGGGGGTTGGCAGGCCCATCAAAGGAATTTTTATAGAGAAGGGAAACTATCTCCAGACAGGATAAAAAGACTTGAGGACATTGGGTTCACATGGGAACTACATGATGAATGGTTCGAGAGAGGCGTCAAGGAAACAATCCGTCATAAGTCAAGAACAGGAAACGCAAATGCACTCCAAAAATACAAGACACCCGAAGGCTATCGGCTTGGATTGTGGCAGTATACTCAGAGGAGTAATTACAAGAAGGGGAAGCTACAATCAGACAGGATGAAGCGACTTGAGGATATTGGCTTCAAATGGTCGTTGAAGTAGATGTATTATGTAGAGAGATGTTATGTATATGTGTTATTTGGCACAACCTCTTGGAAATTAATTCGGGATTTATGTTGGGGTTATATTCTATTACTGTTTTGAATGATAAACAGGCAGGCTGAATAAGAAAAACAATATTTCAGGAAGAACTCCCCCAACGCGGACCGCATTTAGTAGGAACGGTCAGCATGATACCATGCAAACTCTTATCGATCGGTAGACGTATTTTATTACCTTAATGATCAATTCAGTCTGCCATATCTTTGCGATGACGAACATATTCAATGATGCCCGGAAGCATGGAGATAATGATGATGGCGATGATCACGAAAGTAAAGTTTGCTTTCACGAATGGCAGATTGCCGAAATAATAGCCACCGGTGATGAAGAGCAGTATCCAGGATATTCCGCCGATCACATTATAGCTTAAGAAGAAGCGTACATAGGACATGCGGCCGATTCCGGCCACAAAGGGGGCAAATGTACGGACGATAGGCATGAACCGGGCAACGATAATGGTGATTCCCCCATACTTCTCGTAGAATTTATGGGTCCGATCGAGGTATTCCTTTTTGAATACGCGGGAATCTTTCTGAGTAAACACCCTGGGTCCGACATATTTGCCGATTGCGTAATTGACCGTATCTCCTCCAACGGCCGCGACGGATAAAAGAAGAATTAGCCAGACCACATCAAGGTCGCCTCTGGCAGCAAAGGTGCCTAGACCGAAAAGCAGCGAATCCCCCGGCAGAATTGGTGTTACCACAAAACCCGTTTCACAAAAGATGATGAGAAATACAATTAGATACGTCCAGACACCAAATGTCTGGAGTACAAGACTGATATTCTTGTCGAGATGAATAAATATATCGACAAATTGTACGATTAATTCCACAGACATTATTACCTTTCTACTTTAGATGGCTGATTTCTAAGGAATGAATATGGCCGTCACCACACCAATAAATATTTCTACCACATTCAAAGTGAGAGTGCTGCCAAATTATTACTGTTTGAAATGTTATATAGGTATGTTGAGCAAGAAAAACAACATTTCAGGAAGAACTTGATATTTTTTCTTTATGGAAATTCATTTAGTTCAGGAAGTTACAAATAGAATTTCCGAAAATTTGCTTTACCAAACCAACTTACGGCTTACATATTTATGTCATCCACGAAATATGACCCAGAAGGAACTGCAGATCTTGATTTATATTACAACCGTTCTTATGAAGCTTCAGACCTATCATTTCAGTCTGCTTATTTAATCTGATAAGACACTTACCCTATTCAAGATCGTAATCGTCGGGAATCACTCGCATTCGTAAAAGTTCCGGATCATGTCCCGGAATGATAATATCAGCCATGAGATCCAGTTTAGCAAGTGAACGCATTATGTCACCGGGATTAAGAATAGACGGACCGAAGTAACCACCGTATCGGGCACTAAATACTTTCTTTAGAACCGCCTGTACTTCTGGATCGGTCAGATCAATCTTTTTCCCTGCTACCCCACCCTTCTCCACGACCTCGTAGAACAGTTTAGGGAATCTCTTTGCAAGGCCGGCATATAGATACACGGCATCCCCCATGATCATCGCTGTGCCTCGGGACGTATTGACGGATATTGCCTGATGTCCGGCTGTATGGCCAGGCGCAAGAATCAATTCTATGCCGTCTTTTACTTTGAAGTCGCCATTGACGAGCTTGAATTGGGGAACGAGATCGATCCATTCTTCCTGATAGGATCCCACTGCCTGATAACCCATGGGGAAATATGAATTGAGCAGTTCTTCTTCCTGGACGTAGATATCAGCATTCTTAAATAAATGCAGATAGCCAGTATGATCGTGATGAAGATGTGTTACGAGGACGGTTTTAACGGACAAGGGATCCACGCCGTTTCTTCGTAATACTTCGGGTACCTCCAGATCCGGGGTGCGATGAGGGCCGAATATGAATTTCGGAACATGGTCGTGTTGATAGCTTCCGTCAACGATGATTTGTTCTCCGTCCGCTCCCTCGATAAGAAACATGAAGATTGGAAGGTCGGCAAAATATCCTGCCGCGATGGGGCTCATGATCAATCCCCAATTCATGTAAAACCATCCTGTATGTAACGGCTTAATCTTGTACTCTTTCATCGTTCCTCCCCTTTCGTTAAGAAATTCGACTTTGGTTGATAATACTGCTTGAGACCTTATTGGTTCACAGAAACGGCTTGTCAATTCTTTTTTATAAGCCAGCTCGCTTATCTATGGTGAGATGTCCTTATTTATTTCAAGTTGTAATACAGCATAAAAGGGAAAGATATGAAAATCAATGTTCCAGGAAGAAAAGAATGAGCCGCCCCACCTGCAGATGAGGCGGCTTCGTTGCAATAATCTAAAAGCCCGGGCTAATTTTTAGAGGCCAGGTCAGTCACCTTACAGATCGTCGAGATTTTCTTCAGGCGGCGGATTAATTTTCAGGCAATCATTTCCTCAATGATTGCCTTTACCGGCTTTATCTCCTTAATAAGAGCGGCCACCTGTCCCGCTCCTGCCGGAAACAGATCAAAGTCTCCAGTCGTCCACGCTTTCGGGGCATTGGCAAACTTGTATTCCTGCGAAAGATCAATCGCAGGATCGCCAGACAACTCCTGCATTTTCTTATTGGCAATGACGCGCATCTTCGTGTTCATTTCCTTCATGGGAAGCAGCATCGTACCGCCATCGCCACAGGCAAGAATGGCTTCCTTCCATGCCCTGGGAGCCGGGCTTTCTTCCGATGCTATAAATCGCGTCCCTATCTGCACCCCTTGCGCACCAAGTGCCAGGGCGGCGCGATAGCCCCGCGAATCGGCAATCCCGCCCGCTGCCACGACGGGAACTTTTACATGGTCAACGACGAGAGGGATAAGAACCATTGTTGATGATTCAGATGCCACGGAACGTATTCCACCGGATTCCGCTCCCGAAACGACAAGTCCGTCTACCCCATCCTTTGACGCCTTGACGGCATGGAAAAGAGAAAGGAGCACATGAAGACCATTCATGCCCAGTTCATGGATTCGGGGATAGAGTTTCGACGGCGAGCCGACAGACGTCGTTACCGTCGTTACACCAGCCTCAACCAGTACCTTGAGAATCTCAGGATTCGAAGGATTGATGATCATCAGATTTGCCCCGAAGGGTTTATCTGTCAGGTCTCTGACCTCACCGACCAGCTTTTTTACCTCTTCCGGAGTGCAGAAACCCAGGGCAAGCATTCCGAAAGCTCCAGCTTCCGAGATGGCAGCAACCAGCCGCGGACTGTTCAGGGCGCCAATAGGCCCCTGTATAATCGGATAGTTACATCTCAGAATCTCCAATAACCCTGCCATAATCACCCTCCTTTATTAAATTGTAAAATAACGCTATCGTGATCAGGTCGAGAATGAAACCCTGATCAGTAACTGTACTCATTCTGAAACATAGACCACATTTCAGTCGAAGTTCCACCATTTTTTTATTCCTGATGGAGCAATTCAGACGATCCCTGGAGCAGTCTCGTGTATTTCTGATTGCCATTATATGAAGAATTTGAAAAAATTAATCTTGACTTTCGGTGAAAGGCATGATTGATTTTGACGCGAGAGTATGTATTTCGTCAGTCAGGTACGGTAGAAGTTGGATAGAGACGTTTTGAAATGAAAAAGTGGCCACCATGACCCGTGGGATCTTGGTGGCTTTTTATATGGCAGCGGCAGTCGCAGTAAAAACATACAAAAAAGGAGAGTGACAATGGCAGAAGGTACAGTAAAGTGGTTCAATGAGAAAAAGGGTTTTGGCTTTATCCAGCAGGATGGCGGCGGCGATGTGTTTGTTCACTACAGTGCCATTCAGGATAGCGGATTTAAGAACCTGCAGGAGGGTCAGCGTGTGAGTTTCGATGTCGTGCAGGGGCAGAAAGGCCCGGCGGCGGAAAACGTGAGACCACTGTAAGCGGAAGAAAAGGACACTCGCTGCATCCGGAGAAAAGCAGGATTTTGAAGACCGGCGATTCCGACTGAAAACGATCATGCTTCCGGGTTTAATCGGCAGGTCTCCCTCTTACCAGATAAAAAGGGTTAGCTTCAAAAGGCTGACCCTTTTTTTATTCATCAGCATCGCTTCATTTATGCCTGAATAGTCAACCGACACGTCACAGAATACCTTTGCAGCGCTTCGGCAAATGGCATATAGAGATTTTCTCTGCCGGAATGAAAGGACGCACCGATGACAATCGAAGCACATAGTGCTCACCGGATTTGTTGTGGAAGGGACGATACATGAAAATCGGCTTTATACAGTTCAATCCGAAATTCGGCGACAGGGAAGGGAACATTGAAAAGGTGCGCGGTCTCGCCGGCCAGACCGATGCGGACCTGCTTGTCCTTCCCGAGCTTTTCGCCACGGGGTATATGTTCACCTCGCAGGAGGAAGCGAACGCGCTCGCCGAGGAAGTGCCGGGCGGGATGACGACGGAGGCTCTCTGCGGGATCGCACGGGCGCGGAACACCGTGATTGTCGCGGGACTTGCCGAGCGCGAGGGGAACCACCTCTTCAACTCGGCCGTCATCGTATCGCCCCGGGGATACATGGGGACGTACCGGAAGATTCATCTCTTCTCCGAGGAGAAACTATGGTTCCGGCCCGGCGACGGGGGATTCAAGGTCTTCGATATCGGTTCATGCCGGATCGGGGTCATGGTCTGTTTCGACTGGATATTCCCCGAGTCAATGCGCTCGCTCGCTCTTATGGGAGCGCATATCGTCTGCCACCCCGCGAATCTGGTGCTTCCCTACTGCCAGGATGCCATGAAGACGAGATGCCTGGAGAACCGCGTCTTTTCCATCACGGCAAACAGGACGGGCCGTGAAAAACGGCCGGGGAAATCTCTCTTCTTCACGGGGAAGAGCCGCATGGTGGCGCCGGACTCCACGGTACTGTTCACCGCGGGCCGGAGCACCGAAGAGGTGGGGGTTGTTGATGTCGATCCCCTCAAGGCGGAGAATAAGCAGATAAACGACTACAACCAGATATTCAGCGACCGGAGGCCGGAATTCTACGGCCCGCTTCTGAGCGGGGGTTAAGTGCTGGCGCTGCGGGTTCCGGAGTAACGACTGCACAGAATCGCGGACGGTCGAACCGTTGTGTGACCCGCAGACGCGGGCGGATTGTGCAATGTCCTATCTCATTTTTGTATCCTTTATCTGGGCATTTTCCTTTCCACTCATCAAGGGCTGCCTGACGGATATTGATCCAGCCTTCGTCTCTTTCATACGGATGTTACTCTCGCTCCTGGTGCTTCTGCCCTTTCTGAGGATACGCGGTCTGGGAAGGATTGTGCCCCTCAAACTGGCGGCCATCGGCGCGGTGCAGTTTGGGCTTATGTATGTGGCGTATATCGCGTCCTACCAGTATCTGCCGGCCCATACCATCGCGCTGCTCACGACGACGACACCCATCTTCGTCACGATGGTGAATGACCTGCATGAGAGGCGATTTAACCGCCTCTTTTTTTTCTCCGCGCTGCTTGCCGTCATCGGAGGCGCTATTATCAAGTATCCCGACCAGTCGCTCCGGGCGAACATGCTGGGAATAGTGTTTGTGCAGGCATCGAACGTGGCCTTTGCCGCCGGCCAGGTATATTACAAAAAACTGGCCGCCGGCCGGGAATCATGGAACGATGCCCATGTCTTTGCGCTGCTCTACGCCGGCGCCGTCGTGCTCACCGGTGTAGTCTCCCTCGCCACGACGTCATTCAACGAGATTCATCTCACCGCCCCGCAGATTATGGTGCTTTTCTATCTCGGTGTCATTGCGTCGGGCCTGTGTTTCTTCCTGTGGAACAGGGGAGCGCGGTATGTCAACGAAGGCACCCTCGCAATCATGAACAATCTCAAGATTCCCCTCGGAATTGTGGCGTCACTGCTGCTTCTGCACGAGAGCACGGATATCGTACGTCTTGTTGCCGGGTTCTCTCTCATGTGTGCCGGTGCGTGGCTGTGCGAGCGTCGTCGATGAGGGAAGTTGACGGCGCCTGGATTCCCGTCTGCAGGACTGACCCGGGGGGAATGCTGTCCTTTGTACCAGGCCGTCATAATTTATATTGCATGAGCAATAGTCAGAGAATATACTCCCCACGGCTCTGATAAAACCATGGTGATGGCGACAGTATCCCGATGGCGGCTTTGTTACTCAAAAGGCACAGACTTCTCTCTATACCGTTATTTGTCCTGATATATACAATCAGTTCGGGGCTTATTTTTATTGACAGCAGTACCGCCGGGAGGGATGAAACACTCGGATACTATGCCTGTATCACTTGCAGTCCCGATAGTCCTTCCATTGTCATTAAAACCAAATACAAGAATGACGATACGGCTTCTTTCTCCGGTGATGTTCTGCCGGTTCTTTCCGAACCGGCAGGGTATGTAATTCTTGAGAAATCGATCCGAAACACCGCACACAGTAGTATCGCCTTTCCATCCAGGGCGCCTCCCGCCGTCACATAGAGTACACAACGGGGATAGTGTATTTTCCTTACCCGGTTCATTGACGGTGCACGGAACCGGAAAGTGTTTCTATGCCGGAATAAAGGAGGACTGCTATGGATATTGAAGTCAGCGTATCGGAGATCATTGTGCTTCTGGTAATCGCCGCGGGTATTGCCGCGGTGGTCTTTGCCGCGAAAAGGGGCAGTTCGGGCACAGACTCAAACAGCACAGAAAAAAAACCGGAATCCCCCGGGGAAAAGAAACAGTAACGATACATCTCCTTATGGATGATACGCAGAGCCATGCATGCCGGAGAGGGGAATAAAAGATAAATGGTACGAAAATACACCGAATTCATTATCAGGCGGCCTGTTCTCACCATCGCCGTGCTTCTGATTGTCACTCTGGTTCTTGGCTCCGGCGTGCGCAAGGTGCAGTTTGATGCATCACTCGAAACATACGTGTCGGTAGCGGACCCTGAATACAAGCTCTATAAAAAGGTCAAATCGATTTACGGCGACGTGGACACCTTCGTTATTCTGGATATCACCCATGAAAATTTATGGAGCCACGGTACCTTCAGGGAGATAGATAATCTGCTTACCGACCTGGAAGAGTACCAGAAGTATGACGCCGGGCGCGAGGAGGCGAGGCTCGGTAAACTGGATTCCTTCCTCACGGAGGACGGCGTACGGTGGGGGGATCTGCTGAAAGGATTCTCCGGCGATGCCCCGTTTGTGCGACATTTGAAGCGAAGCCTTCCCGATGCCGCGGCGGCGGATGCCCTCATCAGCCGCGGCCAGCTTGAAAATATCCGTGACCACGCGTTGGAGCTGAGGAAACTCAAGGAGGTAAAAATTATTGACGACATCCTCTCTCCTTTTACCTCTAAGGATATCGTCGGTAAAGGCGATACCCTTGTCACGGTGCATCTTATCGAGAAGGATGCGGAGGGGAAAAGGATTATGCCCGAAACCAGGGAGGAGTTTCAGGCATTTCAGAAAAAACTCTTGAGGAATCCCGTCTTCGACAGGGGCATCTACAGCAAAGACCCCAAAACCGGTGAAATCACCGATCTCGCAATCATGGTCCGGTTCACCGCCGAGAGTTCCTTTGAGACACAGGATGCCATATCACGGGAAATCGTAAAGATCGCCGAGAGCTACTCGGCGCTGCATATACTGACCCAGGGGCAGCCTCTCATCTACATGTGGACGGTGGATTCCACGCGAAGAGATGTGGTGCACCTTATTCCTCTTTCATTCCTGGTGGTGATGCTGATTCTGTACCTCAACTTCAGATCATTCCGCGGCGTCATACTGCCCACCCTCACGCTCAGCATGTCCACACTATGGGTGTTCGGCCTCATGGGGCACATGGGCGTGAAAATCACCGCCATCGATGCCTCGCTGCCGGTGCTTCTCATCTGTGTGGGGAGCGCCTATTCCATCCATGTGCTCAACCAGTATTATGAAGACCTGGCGCTCATACGAAAAGGAGATAAATATCACGGCCTTTTGGAATCCATGTCGCACATCAACGTGACGGTGGCGATAGCAGGATTCACGACCATCATTTCCTTCTGGACAGTCCTGAATCACCAGCTCGCCGCGCTGCGCTGGTGGTCGCTCTTTTCGGGGCTCGGCGTCGCCTTCGCGGTCCTCATCGCCATGACGATGATACCGGCGGGGCTCTCACTCCTGTCGCATGCCGGCCATCGGTCGCCCCGGGAAAAGAAGAAAAAGGCAATCTCGAAAGACTTTATGGATTACTTCGTCGGGTGGCTTACGTCGGCGTCGCTCAATCACCCCGGAAAGGTTCTGACCGGGGTGGTGATCGTCCTTCTCATTTCCCTTATCGGGGTTTTCATGGTCAAGGTTGAGACGGAGCCGCTCATGTTTTTCAAGGATAATAGCTATATCAGGACCAGTGAAAAGATTATCGAGGAAAAATTCGCCGGGCGCTGGGGATTCTTCATTCTTCTCGATTCCGGCAAGCCTGACGGCGTGAAAGACACCCGCTATCTGGACACGCTCGACGAGATTAGAGCGTGGCTTGAATCGGATACGCATAAGGACCTCAATATAGGCCGGACCGATGCCTTCACCGACTACCTCCGCACCATGAACATGGCGATGAATAATGATGACCCGGCGGCCTATGCCGTACCGTCAAGCAATTCCGATATCGCGGACTACCTGGAAATCTACTCCGACGACGATGATAATTCCGACGGCAGGCCCGACAGCTTCGAGCCATACGTGGACAAGGAATACCGGACGTGCAACATCCTCACCCGGCTGTGCCAGCGGGAAGATTACCTGGTAGGTTCTTCGGAGCTTGAGCGGATATTTCAGAAGATATCGGACCACTTGAGCGAGACACTGCCTCCCCCCTATACATTTGAGATTACCGGAGAGACGAAGATAGTCATCAAAAGCGCTGCGTATATCACCGGCG
>JAPLJO010000032.1 GCA_026388515.1 Deltaproteobacteria bacterium
AATGCCCTCTGAAACCTGGTAAAAAAACACGTTGGGTAACCCATGTCGTGACACTTTTTACTGTTAAACGCGGGTAACCTATGTGATGACACTTGGCAGATATGGAATAAGAATGGGTTTATTAATACCCAAATCGATTCAGGAATCAAAGAAGAAATTACATGCAATCATTAAAAGGATTAATGCAAAAAAGACGTCCTCATCGCAGAAATGTCAAGCTTCGGGGGTGTTTCCTGTTGAGGGATGAGAAGAGACTTGATAACGATAAAGGCGATGATGCACATGACATTAAGGTAGAGAATATTTCACAATATGGTATTAGATTCAGATTGCTAAAGCCATTAGAAGTAAAAGTGAATGATACGCTTCAAGTGAAATTTGTATTTGAGAACGAGCGAAGGAGTACGGTCGTTGAAAAGGATATCGTTGTTAAATGGACACAAGGAGATTTTGTGGGTGCTCACTTTGTTCGTCCTATAGATGATTATGAGTCAGAACTCGCTTTCTATTTGTCAGGGGCACGGTTATAAATATATGACCTGTTTACGAAAGAATAATAGGAAATTCGGCGAGTGTTGAGTTTGTTCGTCCCATAATTATGAGTCACAAATCGCTTTATTATTTGTTTCTTCCCCAACCCTTGACCACACACATCTCACGTAATAAAAAAGGGTCAGCCTTACTCAGCCAACCTTTTATTTTATTCATACAGCCTCTGCCACTTATCTTTCATTGACAACTTGAATAAAAAGTGGTTCATAGAAACAGTAGTTGTAGAGGGTTCTACAATTAATAAGGAGGGAGTTATGGGTCGTTTCTCGTAATGAGAAACGAGGTCTTTGTATTTACAAAATTGAAAAAGGAGACGTAACTGTATGGATACATCAAAGAGAAAGAAATATTTCTTATACTGTCTTATCATTATTACCTCTCTTGTTTTAACAGTCTTTGTTGGATGTGGCGGCGGGGGTGATGGGGATGATAATAGTGTAAGCGAATGGAGATTAATCGAGCAGGTAAATGATAATGACTATGATGGTACCGTCGACGGCTCTGGGACATATATATATGATGACGCAACCGGCAATAGGATACGGTGCGATTGGGATAACGGCAATGACGGTTCAATAGATTCTGTTGGTTACTACACGTATGATGCAAGCGGCAACATGACTAAAGAAGAGTGGGACAATGACAACAATGGTTCAAAAGATGACGCGTGGCTTTACACGTATGATGCAAGCGGCAACAAGATTAAAGAAGAACGAGACGGCGGTAATGACGGTACGATAAACGCTGTCAACTACTATACCTATGATGCAAATGGTAATAATATTAAGATGGAATCTGACTACAACAATGACGGAACAATAGAAAACGTTTCCTATTACGAATACAACTCAAGCGGGAAAATGACTAAACAGGAAAACGACACGGGGAATGATGGCACCATAGACTACTATGTCAACGTCACCTTTGATGCGGCTGGAAACGCCGTGCAGTTGGATGGGGTGCAAGCCAGCGACGATACAGTTACCGATATCATATACTATGAATATGATGCGGCGGGGAATAAGATAAGTTATAAACATGACACTGACAATGACGGGACAATTAATCGTGCGACCTACTATACGTGGGAAGAGATATAAGAAATAAAGAGTATTCTTGACCACACACTTATCATAAACAAAAAAGGGTCAGCTTCATTCAGCTAACCCTTTCATTTTATTCATCACGCCTTTGCCGATTCAATCATTGACAATATGCTTTGAAATATGGTTCTCTGAAGCTGATTAAAGGGGGTCTATTATGTCAGAGGGATGGCAATTAATAGTATCTACCTTAAGAATATTTCAAAGATACCCATTGTTTATAATTCCTATTCTTATTGTCTGGCTTATCTATGCTGCGATAATTATGTATCTAAAATATTTTTTCCCATGGGATAATTTTGGTTCTGGAGCAGTCTTAGGTATAATTTTTCTTACACTGTTTGTTTTCTCTTTTATTATTCTGGCTTCTTGTTCCGTAGTGCTTGAGCTAATCCAGCAGCTTGAAACAGGGGGAAAATTGAGTTTAGGTGGTGCGTTTCAAGAAACGCTAAGCAAAGATATAACTAAGGTCCTTACTCTTGCTTTTATTTGGGCGATACTTTGGTTTATCTTAACTATCATTGAAGCAATTCTTTCAAAAGAGAAGGAAGGAAATGAAGAATTTGACGCTGAAAATGTAGCGAAGACGCTGGCAGATTATAGAGAGTTCTCTTTTAGCAGAGCACTTATTGAGGCTTTTGAGAAAGGCATCAGAATGATTATATTTCTAATACTTCCTGCCGTTGCATGGGAGGATTTAAGTTTTACTGATGCAATAAAAAAGGGGTTGAGAGTTTTGCGAACACATTTAGCAGAGTTTGCCAGTGGCTATGCCCTTACTTATGGAGCAGCTATTTTGGTATTTATTCCACCTATAATCATAGCTAAACTTGGTAGCGGCCAGGATGGCCATCCTCCATTAATTAATTTTCCTGATTCGGTTTGGGTAGGTGTTATCATATATATAGGTGTTGCGTGGAGTTTTTGTATGTACCTTGAGCAAATGTTTACTGCAAATCTATATCTTTGGCATTTAAAATGGGAAAGACAAGTTGAATTAGCTAAAAAACAGGGGCATTCGTTGCCAGACTTTAAGGAAATTAAGCAACCATCTCTTTTAGACAACATTCCTGATTTAGTAGCTTAATATATGTATAAACTGTTTCATGAAAATGATGCGATATCTTAGTTAATGAAAAAAGTGGCTCCGATTCAATCTACCACGCAACTCGTTCAAAAAACTATCTCTATCATATTATTGTCCACCCCCTTGTCCAAATCATTGACCAAACATTAATCAGAAAATAAAAAGGGTCAGCTTCATTCAGCTAACCCTTTTGTTTTATTCATGGTGCCGAAGCCGGGACTTGAACCCGGACGGGTTGTGCCCACTACCCCCTCAAGATAGCGTGTCTACCAAATTCCACCACTTCGGCATTGCATTCACGATATTTTTTTCTTCCTTTGTTGTCAATAAAAAACAACTCTCAACTCTTGTTACTGGCCTGCCGGGGCCTGGGGTGCAGGTGCCTCAGCCGGAGGAACCGCCGGTACAGGTGCAGGAGCCGTTGGTGCCGGTGTCTGTGGTACTGTCTGTTCAATCGGCGGCGGTGCCGCTTGGTCCACCACGGAACTGCCCTTGTGGGAGGCGAAGTAGGAGAGCCATAATGAGGTGAGCATAAATATGATGGCGATGACCGTCGTCATCTTGTTGAGAAACGTTCCCGGTCCTCCGCTGCCGAATACCGTCTGACTTGATCCCCCGAAGGCGGCCCCCATGTCGGCGCCTTTTCCCGTCTGCAGAAGCACCACGCAAATGAGAATAATACACATGATCACATGAACAATGGTTACTAAGACTATCAATTCCCTTTCTCCTTGCTTGCGTTTTGTATGATGGCCGCGAATGAATCGAAATCGAGACTCGCGCCGCCCACGAGGGCGCCATCGATATCCGGCTCCGCCAGAAGCTTGCCCGTATTTCCGGGTTTCACACTTCCCCCGTATATGAGGGGAATATCCGCAGCATCGTGTTCACCGCACGTATCCTTCAGTATAGTACGTATGAAACGGTGAACCTCCTCCGCCTGGATGGCCGTGGCATTCCTTCCGGTACCGATGGCCCATACCGGCTCATAGGCGATGGAGAGGAGCTTTATATCACCGGAGGAAATATTATTCAACGCCTCTTTTAACTGGCGTTCCACCACCGGAAAGGTAAGGTTTTTTTCTCTTTCTTCCAGTGTTTCCCCCACGCAAAGTATAGGTGTGAGCCCGGCGCGAAGGGCCGCTGCAACCTTGCGGTTGATCCAGTCGCCGGTCTCTTTGAATATCGCGCGGCGCTCCGAGTGGCCAATGATGACGCAGTCGCAGCCGGCATCTACAAGCATGGCCGCGGCGATCTCTCCCGTGAAGGCGCCCTTTTCCTCCCAGTGGAGGTTCTGCGCCGCAAGATGGATGGCGGAGCCTTTGAGCACGTCACCCACGGCAGCAAGAGCCGTGAAGGCGGGGGCGATGATGACAGTTCCCTGCGGCTTTGGGAAGGCCGCCTTCAGCGAGCGTGCAAAGTCAGCACTCTCGGCGATGGTCTTGTGCATCTTCCAGTTTGCGGCGATGACCGGTTTTTTCATGATTTACGTTCCTGTCTTTTCATGATGATGCGTGCGGGGATATGCATCCTTTTATACATGCGGCGGCGGGCTACAGTTTGCCCGCTACCATTACCGCGAGATCTGCCAGCCGGCAGGCATAGCCCCACTCGTTGTCGTACCACGCTACCACTTTCACAAGGTTTCCCACTACGAGCGTGTCCAGGGAGCTGAATACGGACGAATACGTGGTGCCGCGGAAATCCGTGGAAACGAGGGGCTCATCGGTTACGTCAAGAATTCCCTTCATGGAGCCTTTGGCGTATTCCAGCATGGCGGTGCGGATTTCCTCCTTCGAGGCTTCCTTATTGAGGATGGCGGTGAAATCCACCACTGAGACGGTCGGGGTGGGAATGCGGAAGGCCATGCCGCCGAACTTGCCCTTCAGTTCGGGAATGACAAGTCCCACGGCCCGGGCGGCGCCGGTCTCCGAGGGCACGATGTTCTGTGCCGCGGCGCGGGCATCGCGCAGGTCCTTGGCGCCCACGTCCTGCAGTTTCTGCGTATTGGTGTAGGCGTGCACGGTGGTAAGGAGGCCCTTGTCGATGCCGAACTTGTCGTTGAGCACCTTTGCCACCGGGGCGAGGCCGTTGGTGGTGCAGGAGGCGTTGGAAATCACGTGGTGCTTCGCCGGGTCATAATTGTCGCCGTTCACGCCCAGGACGATGGTGATGTCTTCGTTTTTTGCGGGGGCGGAGATGATGACCTTCTTTGCGCCGCCGGAGGTAATGTGGCCGCGCGACTTGGTGGCGTCGGTGAAGAGACCCGTGGACTCGATCACGATGTCCACGCCCATGTCGCGCCACTTGATGGCGTTGAGGTCGCGCTCGGCGGTGACTTTGATGGTTTTCCCGTCCACGACGATGTTGCCGTCCTTCGCCTCCACGGTGCCGGCAAAGGGGCCGTAGGTGGAATCGTACTTAAGGAGGTGCACGTTCGTCGCGGTATCGAAGAGGTCGTTGATGGCGGCGACTTCCACTTTGCCGGCAGCACGTTCTTTGATGGTGCGAAATACAAGGCGCCCGATGCGCCCGAATCCGTTGATGCCGATTTTCACAGTCATGGTAATGTCTCCTTCGTGTAAATTATATGGGTGCGTGCCGGGGCAGGTGTGGTGAGTGTGGCGGAAAAAATCATCTTCAGTCGTCGCATCTATGAACCCGATTCCGGGGGTACACAAGCACAAATATAAGGAATATGTCAATCCCTTTTTGGTGAAAAAATGCGGAGGTGTGCCTGCGGGAGAATGAGTGGGGAATGAGTGCTTGACAGTGAATTGTATCGCTTATAGAGTGAGAACAAATTTCAGTGGTTACCGGGGAATATGGTATCGAAACATCGGATACGGTTCTGCCTGTGGATGGTCACTGCGGCGTTCGTGGTTCTTTCGGTACCCGGGACTGTGAAGGGGGTCGAGATGGACACGTCGGTAAGAAAACCCATGATTGCGGGTACATGGTATCCGGGAGATCCCGCGATTCTCAAGCGTGATGTGGAATCGTTTCTGAAGAAGACCCCCGCCGTCGATGTGGGGGGCGCGATTGTGGCGATGGTATCGCCGCATGCGGGCATCGTCTATTCGGGGCAGGTGGCGGCCTTCGGCTACAGGCAGTTGAAGTTGGGGGATTTCGATGCCGTCGTTCTTGTCGGCCCGAGCCACCGGGTGAGGTTCAAAGGTGCATCCATATTCAGCGGCGACGGTTTTGAATCGCCGCTGGGCGTGATTTCAATCGACCGGAAGCTTGCAGAGGCGATTGTCGCCAACAGCGGGAATGCCGTTTCCTTTGCGCCCGATGATAAAACACCGGAAAATTCCCTTGAAATACAGGTACCCTTCCTGCAGGTGGCGCAGAAAGGCGTGCCCTTTGTGCCGGTGCTGATGGGCTCCCAAGATTACCACACCTGCGAGAACATTGCCGAGGCAATCGTGAAGTCAACCGGCAGCCGGAAGGTTCTCGTGGTCGCCAGTTCCGATTTTTCCCATTATCACGACTATCAGGCCGCTTCGAAGATGGACCGCCGGGCGCTCTCCCATATCGAAAACCTCGATGTGGAAGGGTTCATCAGTGATATCAGCGGCGGAAGCTGCGAGGCCTGCGGCGCGGGGCCCATTGTGGTTGCCATGCTGGTTGCCCAGAAGCGGGATGCCCACGGGGTGAAGGTCCTCAAGTATGCAAACTCCGGTGACATTACCGGCGATAAAAGCGGTGTCGTCGGGTATGCGTCGGTGGTTTTTTTCAAGGGTGAATCGGGACAGGCAAAATCAAAGGAGAAAAAGACCGTCGGCGTGGATATGGGGCTCAGCAATAAAGAAAAGGATACCCTCCTGAAGATTGCCAGAACCAGCATAGAAACAGGGCTTGCCGGCGAGGAAGCTCCCGATATCAAAGTGGATTCAGAAACTTTGAAGACGAAGATGGGTGCCTTTGTCACTTTGAAGAAACAGGGGCAGCTGCGCGGCTGTATAGGTTTTATCGAGGGGAGAAAGCCGCTTGCCGACACGGTGGGCGAAATGGCCCGGGCAGCCGCCTTTAATGATCCCCGCTTCAGTCCGGTGACGGCGCCTGAAATGAAGGACATTACCATAGAGATATCGGCACTCACGCCGCTCCGACTGATTGCCGATGTCAATGAAATAGAAGTCGGGAAACACGGTATTTATATCGTCAAAGGATACCGGTCGGGGCTACTGCTTCCCCAGGTTGCCACGGAATGGAACTGGGACCTCACCACCTTCCTCGAACAGACCTGCCACAAAGCCGGCCTTCCCACGGATGCCTGGAAGGACAAAGACACAAAAATATACATCTTCTCCGCCCATGTATTCGGCGAGGCAAAGTAAGGCACTTGACATTCCCTGGAAGGCATTGTAAGGAGGCACCGCGCGTTGTCCCCCCGGGGTGCCCGGCATGCTTAGTATAAAAAAATTCTTGACAAATCCGGTTGGGATTAATAAACTTCCCCCTTCGTTTACCGAGTCTTTTGTAACACACACGGTGTAACACAATCATAATGACAGGGAGTGCGTGCGCTGGCGTAGCTCAACAGGTAGAGCAGCTGATTTGTAATCAGCAGGTTGCGGGTTCGAGTCCCATCGCCAGCTCCATGGATAACGATAGTGCGGAGGGGTTCCCGAGTGGCCAAAGGGAGCAGACTGTAAATCTGCCGGCGGAGCCTACGGAGGTTCGAATCCTCCCCCCTCCACCATAACAACTAAAGGATGACGTTTTCGCAAAATGTCGGAAGTCGGACTTTTTCGAAGCCATCAAAGATACGAGTGCGGGAGTAGCTCAGTGGCTAGAGCGTCAGCCTTCCAAGCTGAGGGTCGCGGGTTCGAATCCCGTTTCCCGCTCCATTATTTTATACGTGCGAACACATATACAAGAGTGAAGGAGTCGACGTCCCGGCAGGCCCACGTAGCTCAGTCGGTAGAGCACATCCTTGGTAAGGATGAGGTCACCAGTTCAATCCTGGTCGTGGGCTCCATTTCAGTGGAGGCGGTTTAAGGATGAGAGAGATAATCACACTTGCGTGCAGCCAGTGCAAACAGAGGAACTACTCGACGACGAAAAACAAGAAGGAGGACAAGGACCGTCTTGAATTGAAGAAGTACTGCCGGTTCTGCCGGGTCCACACGCTTCATAAGGAAACGAAGTAACACTCAATGGCAGACACACAGGCCAGTAGCTCTAATGGCTAGAGCACCGGTCTCCAAATCCGGGTGTTGGGGGTTCGAGTCCCTCCTGGCCTGCCATTTTATTCTGGTTCCGGGGATATGGATAAAGCAAAAGAAATCATCGAGAAGATAGAAAAGTTTCTTAAGGAAGCGTGGGTTGAGCTGAAGAAGGTTACCTGGCCGACGCCCAAGCAGGCGCTCGTGTCCACGTCGGTCGTCATCATCGTGACGCTCATCGTGTCCGCGTTTCTCGGACTGGTGGATTTCGGCCTCACCAAGCTCATTCGCATGATCCTGGGTTAGGACTATGGCTTTTCACTGGTACGTCATTCATACCTATTCGGGGTTTGAAAACAGGGTGAAGCTCTCGCTCCAGGAGAGGATTACCTCCTCGGGGATGCAGGATTTATTTTTCGATATCCTGATACCGGAAGAGGATGTGGTGGAGCTGAAAAAGGGCGAGAAGAAAACCTCGAAGCGTAAATTCTTCCCGGGATACATCCTGGTGAAAATGGAAATGAACGACGATACCTGGCACCTCGTGAAGAATACGCCGAAGGTGACCGGCTTCATCGGGGTCAGCGACCGGCCTACCCCGATACCCGATCAGGATGTGACGGTACTGCAGACGCGCATCGATGAAGGGACGCTGAAACCGAAACCGAAGTTCGAATTCGAAGTGGGCGATCACGTGAGGGTCATCGACGGGCCCTTTACCAATTTTGACGGTGTGGTGGATGAAGTGAAGCCCGAGAAAGGAAAGCTCCGGGTGATTGTGAGTATTTTCGGAAGGTCCACGCCAGTGGAGCTCGATTTCATCCAGGTGGTCCAGAATTAGGGGCGCCGCGTACGGGCTCATGTATCGTAACGGAAGAATTGACGTGAGAAGGGGATTCCAATGGCAAAGAAAGTAATCGCGAGTATCAAGCTGCAGATTCAGGCGGGGAAGGCGACGCCGTCTCCCCCCATCGGACCGGCGCTCGGTCAGCATGGCGTGAATATAATGGAATTCTGCAAAGCATACAACGCGCTCACCCAGAACCAGGAAGGCACCATCATTCCCGTGGTGATTACCGTGTATGCCGACAAGTCATTTACATTCGTCACCAAGACGCCGCCCACCTCGGTGCTGATCAAGCAGGCGGCGAAGATCGCGAAAGGTTCGAGCATCCCCAATCGCGATAAAGTGGGCACCATCACCTCGAAACAGCTCAAAGAGATTGCCGAGGTGAAATATAACGATCTCAATGCGGTGAACATGGAAGGCGCGATACGGATTGTGGAAGGTACGGCGCGCTCCATGGGCATCGATATTGTCGATTAACGGAAAGCGGAGACAGGTCACAATGGGCAAGCGGGGCAAGAAATATCTGGAAGTCAGGGCAAAGGTTGAGCCGGCGAAACGGTACACGCTGCACGAGGCGGTGGAGATTCTGGTGTCCACCGGGCGGGCGAAATTCGATGAAACTATCGATACGGCGATACGATTGGGCGTAAATCCCAAGCACGCCGACCAGATGGTGCGGGGCAGCGTGGTGCTTCCCCACGGCCTCGGGAAGAAAGTGCGGGTGCTGGTATTTGCGAAGGGCGACAAGGAAAAGGAAGCCCAGGAAGCCGGTGCGGATTTTGTGGGGTCCGACGACCTTATTGAAAAGATAAAGGGCGGGTGGCTCGATTTCGACAGGGTCGTTGCCACTCCCGATGTGATGGGCAATGTGGGAAAACTGGGAAAGATACTGGGGCCCCGCGGTTTGATGCCGAATCCCAAGGTGGGAACGGTAACGTTCGACGTGAAGAACGCCGTGAAAGAACTGAAAGCGGGCAAGGTGGAATTCCGGGTGGAAAAGGCCGGCATCATCCATACGCCGGTTGGAAAGGTCTCCTTCGGTGTCGATAAACTGACGGATAATATTCTTTCGCTGATCGACGTGATAGTGAAGCTCAAACCTGCATCAAGTAAAGGGACATACCTCAAAACCATTTCTCTCTCCACGACCATGGGGCCTGGTATTAAAGTCGATACAGTGGATATTAGAAACTCATTACGTGCAGGATAGGTAACCGTAAAAAAAGCGATACGTCAGAGACCGCAGGTACAGTTGTTTAATCGAGTTTCAACTCGGCCTGCCGAGACGGTGAAGGCGTTTCATTGTTCTTCCTGTGTGGCAGGCTGACTTTCGAGTTATGTACAATGTGCAGGGAACGAAATTAACCGAGTGAAAGGAGGCCGTAGGTTGGATCGAGCGACAAAGGAACGGATTGTTGCCGAACTTCATGAGAAGCTGCAAAAGACGAAATTGGTGGTCCTCGCCGATTATCAGGGGATGAACGTGGCGCAGATGACGGAGTTGCGCTCGGCGCTCCGCAAATCCCGCTGCGAGGTGAAGGTGATCAAGAATAACCTGATGAAGATCGCCATCCGTGAAACCGATTTTGTCCTGCTCGATGAGCACATCAAGGAGCCGCGGGCACTCATCATGAATTTCGGGAATGCGGTTGAATCGACGAAAGCGCTGGTCGACTATGCCCGGAAGAACGACAAGCTGAAAATCGTGACGGGCGTTCTCGACGGCAAACTGCTCTCGAAGGACCAGCTAAAGACGCTGTCCGAACTGCCGGGCAGAGAAGTGCTTCTGTCAAAACTTCTCTCCGTGATGGTGGGTGTACAGACCCAGTTCGTCACGGTGCTCAGCGCGGTACCGAGAAGTTTCGTCCAGGTGCTTGAGTCGTACCGTTTGAAAAAAGAAAACGCCAACTAAAACATACAGGAAGGATAGAGAAATGACAGCGAAAATCACGAAGGAAGACGTAATCAAGTTTATCGAAGAAATGTCCGTTATTGAGCTCTCGGAGCTGGTAAAGGAACTGGAGCAGCGGTTTGGTGTATCCGCGGCGGCACCGGTGGCGGTGGCGGCGGCAGTGGCGGGCGGTGCGGCGGCAGCGCCGGCCGAAGAAAAAACGGAATTTGATGTTATTCTGACCGGCTACGGTGCTGAGAAAATCCAGGTTATCAAAGTCGCCCGCGCGGTGACCGGCCTCGGACTGAAGGAAGCGAAGGACCTCGTTGAGGGCGTGCCGAAACCCGTCAAGGAAGGCGTGTCCAAGGCGGAAGCCCAGGAAATCAAGGCGAAGCTCGAGGCAGTAGGCGCCACGGTAGAGGTTCGATAACACCGGGTTTCCATATCGTGCACGGCAGTCACGGCAACTATAAGGAACACTATGAGTGTAACATTCAGAAGAAATTTTGGTCGTATCAAGAAAATCGTTGAGATACCCAATCTCATCGAAATTCAGAAACGGTCCTACTCGAAGTTTCTGCAGGCCGAGGTCGATTCCGACAAGAGGAAGAACTACGGCCTGCAGGGCGCGTTCAAAAGCGTCTTTCCGATTATGGATTTTGCCGGGAAGTGCTCGCTCGAGTTCGTGAGCTACAAGATCGGCACGCCCCGGTACGACATGAAGGAATGCACCGAAAAGGGCATGACCTACAATGCGCCCCTGCGGATTGTGGTCAGGCTCGTCGTCTTCGAGGGCGGGCGCGGCGGTGAGCAGAGAGTCATCCGGGACATTAAGGAACAGGAAATTTATTTCGGAGAGATTCCGCTCATGACCGGCAACGGGACCTTTATCATCAACGGGACCGAACGGGTGATCGTAAGCCAGCTCCACCGATCGCCGGGCATATTCTTCGATCACGACAAGGGGAAAACCCACGCCAGCGGGAAGCTCATCTATTCCGCCCGGGTCATTCCCATCAGGGGGTCCTGGCTGGATCTTGAGTTCGATCCCAAAGACCTGATTTACGCCCGCATCGACCGGCGCCGGAAAATGCCCGTCACCATCCTGCTCAAGGCGATGGGCTTCACCGCAGAGGACCTGTTCCGCTATTTCTACAACATTGAGAGCGTGATCTTCAAAAACGGCAAGTACTATCTCGCCGTTGACGATGCCCTCGTGGGTGAAAAGGCGCCCGAGGACATCAAGGAGCGCAAATCCGGCGATTCCCTCATCAAGAAGGGCCGCAAAATCAGCAAGGCCCACCTCAAGAAAATGATGGAAACGGGCATCGACAACGTGGAAGTGAAGGAGGAGTATCTTATCGGCAAGGTGCTTGCCGCGAACGTCATCGATCCGGACACGAAGGAAGTGCTCATCAAATGCAACGAAGTCGTCACCGAGGACATGCTCCGGATGCTGCAGGAGAAACGGATTTCCTCCATCAAACTTATTCAGCTCGATGAAGAGGGGACGAACGCCTACATCCGGAATACAATGCTTTCCGACCGTGTGGAGACCCGGGGTGATGCCATCATCGATATTTACCGGAGGCTGCGGCCGAGCAACCCGCCCACTCCCGAGACGGCGGAGAAATTTTTCATCAGCCTCTTTTTCAACAATGATACGTATGACCTCTCCGACGTGGGGCGGGCGAAAATCAACTACAAGCTGCGCCTGAAGGATGTGTCCACGGACATCTGCATTCTCCGCAGGGAAGACGTGATGGAGGCGGTGAAGTATCTCATCAATCTCAGGAACAATGTCACCGAGTACAGCGTGGACGATATCGATCACTTGGGCAACAGGCGGATACGTTCCGTGGGTGAACTCATCGAAAACCAGTACCGCATCGGCCTCGTCCGGATGGAGCGCGCCATCAAGGAGAAGATGAGCCTCCTCGACGTGGAGACCATGATGCCCCATGATCTCGTCAACGCAAAGCCCGTCATGGCGGTGGTGAACGAGTTTTTCGGAAGCAGCCAGCTCTCGCAGTTCATGGACCAGACGAATCCCCTTTCTGAAATCACGCACAAACGGCGCCTCTCGGCCCTCGGGCCCGGGGGTCTCACCCGCGAGCGCGCGGGATTCGAGGTGCGTGACGTCCATAACACCCATTACGGCCGTGTCTGTCCGGTTGAAACCCCTGAAGGTCCCAATATCGGCCTTATCCTGTCGCTCAGCACCTATGCGAGGGTGAACGAGTTCGGCTTTATCGAGACCCCGTCGGTGGTGGTCACGAACGGAAAAGTCACCGACGAAATCCTCTACCTCACGGCAATCGAAGAAGAGGATCATGTCATCGCCCAGGCCGACAGCCCTCTCGATTCCCACGGCAGGTTCACAGAGAAACTGGTCACCGCCAAGAAAGGCGGCGACTATGTGACCGTCGATTCCAGGGAAATAACCCTGATGGACGTGTCACCCGACCAGCTCGTGAGCGTGGCGGCGGGGCTTATCCCCTTCCTGGAGCATGACGACGCCAACCGCGCCCTCATGGGCTCCAACATGCAGCGCCAGTCCGTACCCCTCCTGAAGCCCGAGGCGCCCCTCGTGGGTACCGGCATGGAGGCGGTGGTGGCGCGGGACTCCGGCGCCGTCATCGTGGCGGAGCGATCCGGCGTCGTGGAGGATGTTGACGCGTCGCGAATCGTCATCAAGTGCGACGAGTCCGATCAGGACAAGTTCAGCACCGGCGTTGACATCTATAATCTCACGAAGTACCGTCGCTCGAACCAAAACACCTGTTTCAATCACAAGCCGGTGGTCAGTCGGAGTGACCGCGTACGGCGCGGTGATATAATCGCCGACGGCCCCTCCACCGATAACGGGGAGCTCGCGCTCGGCAGAAACGTGCTCGTCGCGTTCATGTCCTGGGGCGGCTACAATTACGAAGATTCGATTCTGGTGAGCGAGCGCATCGTCAAAGAAGATATCTACACCTCCGTGCACATCGAAGAATTCGAGACTGTCGCGCGTGACACCAAACTCGGCAAGGAAGAAATCACGAAGGATATCCCCAACGTGGGCGAGGAGGCACTGCGCAATCTCGACGAGTCCGGGATCGTACGGATGGGCGTCTCGGTGAAGGCGGGCGATGTTCTCGTCGGCAAGGTCACTCCCAAGGGTGAAACACAGCTCTCGCCCGAGGAAAAACTGCTCCGCGCCATATTCGGCGAGAAGGCCGGCGACGTGAGGGATACGTCGCTCCGTGTTCCCCCCGGCGTCGAGGGTATCATCATCGACGCCAAGGTCTTCAGCCGCAAGGGTGCGGACAAGGACAGCCGGTCGCAGATGCTCGAGGAAGAGGAAATCAGCCGCCTCCACAAGGACCGGGACGATGAAATCAAAATCATCACGGACAGCGTGAAAAAGAAAATCGCGGGGATGCTCTCGGGAAAGAAAGTGGCGTCCCGTCTGATGGACAACAAAAAGAAAAAGATTCTTTGTAAAAAAGGGGAAACGCTCAATGCGGACCTCCTCGGTTCCATCCCCTTCAGTTTCTGGAAGGATATCGCCCTCGACGACTACAAGACGGAAGAAAAGGTAAAGACGCTGCTTTCCAACCTCACGCGGAAAGTGGAGGTCATCGAGACCTTCTTCGACGAAAAGATTGCAAAGGTGAAGATGGGCGACGAGCTTCCGCCGGGTGTCATCAAGCTCGTGAAGGTCTACATCGCCAGCAAGAGGACACTCTCCGTGGGCGACAAGATGGCGGGCAGGCACGGCAACAAGGGCGTGCTCTCGCGAATCCTTCCCGAGGAAAACATGCCCTTCTTCGAGGACGGCGCCCATGTCGATATCATTCTGAACCCCCTGGGTGTCCCCTCGCGAATGAACGTGGGGCAGATTCTGGAAACCCACCTTGGCTGGGCGGCGAAGGACCTGGGAGAAAAAGTCCAGTCCCTCCTCGATAAAACTTTCAGCGTCAAGACGGCCAGAGAAGAACTGAAGAAACTCTACGGGAGCCCCGAATTTGAGAAATACATTGACGGCGCGGGGGAGGCGGAAATAAGGCGCTTTGTGCAGCGGCTGAAAAACGGCATCGCCGTGGCGTCCCCCGTGTTTGACGGCGCCACCGAGAAGGAAATAAAGTCGCTCCTCAAAAAGGCGAAGCTGCCCGAGAGGGGGCAGGTGACGCTCTATGACGGCCGGACCGGCGAGCCTTTTGACCAGTCGGTGACCGTGGGCATGATTTACATGATGAAGCTCCACCATCTCGTGGATGACAAGATTCATGCCCGGTCCATCGGCCCCTATTCGCTTGTGACCCAGCAGCCTCTGGGCGGCAAGGCCCAGTTCGGCGGACAGCGGCTGGGCGAGATGGAAGTGTGGGCCATCGAGGCCTACGGAGCGGCCTACTCGCTCCAGGAGTTCCTCACCGTGAAGTCCGATGACGTGGCGGGCCGGACAAGGATGTATGAAACGATTGTGAAGGGCGATCCCGTACTGGAACCCGGGCTGCCGGAGTCCTTTAACGTGCTCATCAAGGAATTGCAGGGTCTCGGCATTGATGTGGAACTGGTTGAAGAGGGATGAGCCGGCTCCTTCCGGATATGCAATACCGTACGTGAAGAGAGGTATCACACGTGGAAGACATATACGGTTTTTTTGAAAAACCAAAAGATCCGATTCGATTCAACGCCATCAAGGTATCACTGGCCTCACCGGATAAGGTCATTTCCTGGTCTCACGGCGAGGTCAAGAAGCCCGAGACGATTAATTACCGGACGTTCAAGCCGGAGAGGGACGGACTCTTCTGCGCGAAGATATTCGGGCCGGTGAAGGATTACGAGTGCCTCTGCGGCCGCTACAAGCGCATGAAGCACCGGGGCATGGTCTGCGAGAAGTGCGGGGTGGAAGTCATCCAGTCGAAAGTGCGCAGGGTGAGAATGGGACATATTGTACTCGCCGCGCCGGTCGCCCACATCTGGTTTCTCAAAAGCCTCCCCAGCCGCATCGGTACGGTGCTTGATCTCACCCTCAAACAGCTCGAAAAAGTGCTCTACTTTGAATCGTGGATTGTCGTCGATCCCCGAAAGACGCCGCTGAAGAAAAAGGACCTCATGACCGAGGAGGAATTCCAGGAAGCGCGGGACACCTACGGAGTCGACAGCTTCAAGGCGGGCATCGGCGCCGAGGCGGTGAGGGAACTTCTCGAACAGATAGACCTGGAAGAACTTGACGGGGAGCTCCGTGCGGAGCTGGGCGATGCGAAATCGGAGACGAAAAAGAAAAAAATCGCCAAACGGCTGAAAATCATCGAAGCGTTGAGAAAATCGGGCAACCGGCCGGAATGGATGGTACTCACCGTGCTGCCCGTGATACCGCCCGACCTGCGCCCCCTGGTGCCGCTCGACGGCGGGCGCTTCGCCACTTCCGACCTCAACGATCTCTACCGGCGGGTCATCAACAGAAACAACCGCCTGAAACGCCTTCTCGAACTGAACGCGCCGGAGATTATCATCCGGAATGAAAAGCGGATGCTCCAGGAATCGGTGGACGTGCTCTTCGACAACGGCCGGAGAGGACGTGCGGTGACGGGCTCCAACAAGAGGCCGCTCCGGTCGCTTTCGGACATGCTCAAGGGTAAACAGGGCCGGTTCAGGCAGAACCTGCTGGGAAAGCGCGTCGATTACTCCGGCAGATCCGTCATCACCGTCGGTCCCGACCTCAGGCTCCATCAGTGCGGCCTTCCCAAGAAGATGGCCCTGGAGCTCTTCAAGCCCTTTATCTATAACCGCCTCGAAGTCAAGGGTTTCGTCACCACCGTGAAAAGCGCCAAGAAGATGGTGGAACGGGAAGACCCGCAGGTGTGGGATGCCCTGGATGAGGTGGTGCGCGAGTATCCCGTGCTGCTGAACCGGGCGCCGACGCTCCACCGGCTCGGCATCCAGGCCTTTGAGCCGGTGCTCATCGAAGGGAAGGCCATTCAGCTTCATCCGCTGGTCTGTGCCGCCTTCAATGCCGACTTCGACGGCGACCAGATGGCCGTGCATGTGCCGCTCTCCATCGAGGCCCAGGTCGAGGCCCGGTGCCTTATGATGTCGACGAACAATATTCTCTCGCCGGCATCCGGAAAGCCCATCATCATCCCCAGCCAGGATATCGTCCTCGGGATTTACTACATGACGAGGTCGAAGGAATTCGCCAGGGGACACGACATGCTGTTTGCCGATCCAGGCGAAGTGCGCTGTGCCTATGACGCCCGGGAAGTGGATCTCCACGCGAAGATAAAAGTGCGCATCAACGGCGAGCGGTTCGATACCACCGTGGGGAGAGTGCTGCTCTACGACATCGTTCCCGCCGAGACGCCGTTTTCCTTTGTGAACAAGGTGATGAACAAGAAAGAACTGGCCAATCTTATCGATTACAGTTACCGCACCTTCGGCGCGAAAGCGACGGTCATACTTTCGGACCGGCTGAAGGACCTCGGTTTCAGATACGCCACGTCGTCGGGCATATCCATCTGCATTGACGACATGGTGATCCCGAAACGGAAAGAAGAAATCGTCAAGAAGTCCAAGACGGACGTCATGGACATCCACCAGCAGTACATGGACGGCGTCATCACCGACGGTGAGCGCTACAACAAGGTCATCGATGTGTGGGCCCGCGCCGGGGAGGAAGTGGCCAACGAAATGCTCCGTGAAATCGGGACGGAATACGTGGAAAGCCCCGAGGGCGAAGAGGTGAAGACGGAAGCCTTCAACTCGATTTACATGATGGCCGATTCCGGCGCCCGCGGAAGCGCCGCCCAGATACGCCAGTTGGCCGGTATGCGCGGCCTTATGGCGAAGCCCTCCGGTGAAATCATCGAAACGCCCATCACGGCGAACTTCAGGGAGGGGCTCTCGGTGCTCCAGTACTTCATTTCGACCCACGGCGCCCGCAAGGGTCTTGCCGATACGGCGTTGAAAACGGCCAATTCAGGGTACCTCACACGCAGACTCGTGGATGTTGCCCAGGACTGCATCATCACCGAAGACGACTGCGGCACCATCGACGGCATCTACGTTTATGCGCTCGTGGAAGGCGGCGAAATCATCGAAACTGCCGGTGAGCGTGTGCTTGGAAGGGTGACCCTTGAAGACATCAAGGATCCCTTCACCGGCGAGGTGCTCGTGAAGGCGAACCAGGGAATCGACGAGGCGCTCGCGGAGAAAATCGACAAGGCGGGTCTGGAGGGGGTGCTCGTCCGCTCGGTGCTCACCTGCAAATCGAAACACGGCGTGTGCTCCAGGTGCTACGGGCGCGATCTCGCCCACGGCCACCTCGTCAACATCGGAGAGGCGGTGGGAATCATCGCCGCGCAGTCCATCGGTGAACCGGGAACGCAGCTCACCATGAGAACCTTCCATATCGGCGGTACCGCGAAATTCGAAGAGCATTCCACGCTGGAATCGCGGCACGACGGCACGAGCAAGTTCGTAAATCTCCACGTTGAAAAGGACAGCAAGAATGATGTCATCGTCACGAGCAGAAGCGGCGAAGTCCATGTGCTCGACGAACAGGGCCGGAGCCGCGGCAAGTATCCCGTGCCCTACGGCGCCCACCTGAAAATTGCCGACAAGAAGCATGTGAAAAAGGGCGATCTCATTGCGGAATGGGATCCCTTCTCGATACCCATCCTCGCGGAAGTGAACGGCAAATTGAAGTTCGGGGACATCATCGAGGGGAAAACCATGCAGGAGCAGGTCGATGAGGTGACGGGGCTCTCCCGCAAGGTCATCGTGGAATACAGAAATGTCGATCTGCGCCCCCGCGTCTCCATCAAGGACAAGGACGGCAAGACCACCGCACGGGTGGCGGGAAGCAGCGTCACCGCGCGATATCTCCTCCCGCTGGGTGCCAATATCGTGGTTTCCGAAGGTGATTATATCAAGGCCGGAGATATCATCGCGAAGATGCCGCGGGAAACGACGAAGACCAAGGATATCACCGGCGGTCTTCCCCGTGTCGCGGAACTCTTCGAGGCCCGGAAGCCGAAGGAGTTCGCGGTGATATCGGAAATCGACGGCACTGTGTCATACGGTGAAGGGGTGAAGGGGAAACGCCGGATCATCATCACCCCCGACCGGGGTGAACCGAAGGAATACCTCATACCCAAAGGCAAGCACGTGAGCGTGCAGGAAGGCGACCGGGTGCTTTCCGGTCAGCCGCTCATGGACGGTGCGAGCAACCCCCATGATATTCTGAGCATCAAGGGTGAAAAGGACCTGGCGCGGTATCTTGTGGACGAAGTTCAGGAAGTGTACCGGCTGCAGGGCGTGAAAATCAACGACAAGCATATTGAAATCATCGTCCGCCAGATGCTCCGGAAGGTGCGCGTCACCGATCCCGGCAGCACCACGTTCCTCGAGGACGAGCAGGCCGACAAGAATGTCTTTGAGGAAGAAAACGAGCGTGTAATGGCCGAGGGAGGAGTTCCCGCGACAGGCGAGCCGGTGCTTTTAGGCATTACGAAGGCCTCCCTGAGTACGGACAGCTTCATTTCGGCGGCGTCATTCCAGGAGACGACGAGGGTGCTCACGGAAGCCGCTCTGTCGGGCAAAATCGACTACCTGAGGGGACTGAAGGAAAACGTCATCATGGGACGGCTCATTCCCGCCGGAACGGGCATCCCTGTGTACAAGAAAATGGGGATTCTCGTCGAGGACGAGCGGGAAGCCCTTGAACATAAGGAAAACAACGCGTCCGATGATGAGAAAAGCCTTGACAGACCAACGATGAATTGATACAAAACCAAACTTTCTTCGCGTGGTTTCGCAATGTGAAAGCTGCACGACGATGGTGGAGGAATAATGCCGACGATTAATCAGTTGATACGCAGGGGAAGAACCAATCCGAGCAGGAAAGTGACGACCCCCGCTCTTTCAAAATGCCCCCAGCGGAGAGGGGTGTGTGTCAGGGTATATACGACGACCCCGAAGAAACCCAATTCCGCCTTGAGAAAAGTAGCCCGTGTGCGACTGACCAGCGGGTATGAGGTAACCGCCTACATACCCGGTGTCGGTCATAATCTGCAGGAGCATTCGGTGGTGCTGGTGAGGGGAGGACGCGTGAAGGACCTTCCCGGCGTCAGATACCATATCGTGAGGGGCATCCTTGATGCTGTCGGCGTCCAGGACAGGAAACAGGGCAGGTCAAAATACGGCACGAAGCGACAGAAGTAACCAGGGATACGTCTATGCCAAGAAAACGAGCAGTAGCGAAGAGAAAGATATTGCCGGATCCGAAATACAACAGCGTGATGGCGGCGCGTTTCATCAACAGTCTTCTGCGGAAAGGCAAGAAAAGCATTGCCGAGTCGATATTCTACGGTGCGCTCGACATTATAAAAAGCAAGAAGAACGCCTCCTCGCTGGAGGTATTTGAAAAGGCGCTGGACAACGTCAAACCGGTGCTCGAGGTGAAATCACGCCGCGTGGGAGGTGCAACATACCAGGTTCCCACGGAAGTGCAGCCTGACAGGAGGGTCGCCCTGGCGATCCGGTGGCTCATCGGCAATGCGAAAGCCCGTGCGGGACGCACCATGCGCGAAAAGCTCGCCGCCGAACTGATTGATGCCTCTGAAAGCAGGGGCGCCTCCGTGAAGAAGCGGGAAGATACACATAAAATGGCAGAGGCGAACAAGGCCTTTGCACATTACCGGTTTTAACCGCCGGTTCCGGGGGCCGAAAGCGCGAGCTTTCAGGTGATTCATCGTGGCACGTACCGTTCTTTTACAAAATATTCGAAACATCGGCATCATGGCCCACATTGATGCCGGAAAGACCACCACGACCGAGCGGGTGCTCTACTACACCCGGGTGTCCCACAAGATGGGCGAGGTGCACGACGGTGCGGCCGTGATGGACTGGATGGAACAGGAACAGGAGCGGGGCATTACCATTACGGCTGCGGCAACGGCCTGTACATGGAACAATACGCTCATCAATATCATCGACACACCGGGGCACGTGGACTTTACGATAGAGGTTGAACGGTCCCTCAGGGTTCTGGATGGTGCGGTCGCCCTTTTCTGTGCCGTCGGCGGCGTGGAGCCGCAGTCCGAGGTGGTCTGGAGACAGGCCGATAAGTACCGGGTGCCCCGTATCGCCTTTGTAAACAAGATGGACAGGACGGGTGCGGACTTCGAGAACGTGGTCCGGGCCATTCGCGGGAGGCTCGGTGCAAATCCAGTCCCGATACAGATTCCGGTGGGCGCCGAGGAGCATTTCACCGGCGTTATCGATCTCGTTGGGATGAAGGCCATCATCTACGATAAGGATTCCCTGGGTTCGGAGTTCAGCATCACCGACATCCCCGCCGATATGGCGGGTGCCGCCTCCGATGCCCGGGAACGACTCGTCGAGTCCCTCGCTGATTCCGACGAGGAACTCATGATAAAGTATGTCGGTGGAGAAGCTCTTTCACAAACTGATATCGTCACGGCGCTCAGAAAAGCGACGCTCTCGCTGAAGGTCACGCCGGTACTCTGCGGTTCGGCCTTCAAGAATAAGGGAGTGCAGCCGCTGCTCGACGCGGTGGTCGATTACCTCCCCTCGCCTCTTGATCTGCCCCTGGTGACTGCCCGGGACGATAAGGGCGGCGAAGTCCGGATCGAGGTCAGTGATGAGGTGCCGTTCACCTCGCTGGCGTTTAAAATCATGACCGATCCCTATGTCGGCCAGCTCACGTATCTCAGGGTATATTCGGGGGTGCTGACGACGGGCTCCTATATATACAACGCGACGAAGCGGCAGCGGGAACGGGTCGGCAGGCTCGTCAAGATGCACGCCGATAAACGGGAGGACATCGATGAGGCCCGCTGCGGGGACATCGTCGCGGTCCTTGGGCTCAAAGGGACGACGACGGGAGATACGCTGTGTGATCCCGCCCATCCGGTGCAGCTCGAAACGCTCGAAGTGCCGGAACCGGTGATTGCAATTGCCATCGAACCGAAAACGAAGTCCGATGATGAAAAGCTGGGCGTGGCGCTCGCCAAGATTATGAGGGAAGACCCCACCTTCCGCGTACGACAGGACCGGGACACCGGGCAGACGCTGATATCGGGGATGGGCGAACTTCACCTCGAAATAATCGTCGACCGCCTTTCACGGGAATTCGGGCTCGGGGCGAATATCGGCAGCCCCCAGGTTGCCTACAAGGAAACGATACGGAAACACGCCCGGGCCGAAGGAAAGTTCGTCCGGCAGTCGGGCGGCCGCGGGCAGTACGGTCACGTGTGGCTTGAGATCGAGCCGAGTGAACCGGGGAAAGGGTTTGAATTCCTGGACCGCACCGTGGGAGGTGCCATCCCGAGGGAATTTATTTCCGCCGTGGAAAAGGGAATCGTCGGTGCCATGGAAGCGGGAGTCGTCGCGGGATACCCCGTGGTTGACGTGAAAGTAAGCCTCGTCGACGGCTCGTACCATGAGGTTGATTCCTCGGAGCTGGCGTTCAAAATAGCCGGCTCGATCGCCTTCAAGAGCGCCGCACAGCGGGCCCATCCGGTGCTGCTCGAACCGGTCATGTCGGTCGAGGTGGTGGCGCCGACGGAATATATGGGCGATGTCATCGGCAGCATCAACTCCCGGCGGGGGAAAATAGTGAGCCTCGAATCGAGACCGGCCTCGGAGGCGATTCACGCGGAAGTGCCGCTTTCGGAAATGTTCGGGTATGCGACGGACCTGCGGTCAAAGACGCAGGGACGGGCGGTATTCACCATGACGTTTCTTTCATACAACGCCTTATCGGAAGATCTGGCGCGGGATATAATACAGAAAAAGCAGAAAAAAGCAGGGTGAGGAGCGAGGAACAATTTTTCAGTGCAACACAATTACAATAATGCATGTACGCAATTAACCTGATGGATACCAAAAGGAGGTAATGGTTATGGCTAAAAAGAAGTTTGAGAGGACGAAGCCGCATGTCAATATCGGCACCATCGGCCATGTTGATCACGGGAAAACGACGCTCACGTCCGCAATTACCAAGCATCTTGCTTCAAAGGGACTGGCCGAGTACAAGGCGTTCGATCAGATTGACAACGCACCGGAAGAGAAGGAACGCGGTGTGACGATTAATATTGCACACGTGGAGTATCAAACCGATAAAAGGCACTATGCGCATGTGGATTGTCCCGGCCATGCCGACTATATAAAGAACATGATCTCCGGAGCAGCGCATATGGATGGCGCGATCCTGGTGGTGGCGGCGTCCGACGGTCCCATGCCGCAGACCCGTGAACATATTCTCCTGGCACGTCAGGTCCAGGTGCCCTGCATGGTTGTGTTTCTGAACAAGGTCGATCTGGTTGACGATCCGGAGCTTCTTGACCTCGTCGAACTCGAACTGCGTGAACTTCTCACTGAGTACAAGTTCCCCGGCGATGAAATTCCCATCATCAGGGGTTCGGCACTGAAGGCGCTGGAGAGCGATGACCCCAAATCGGAAGACGCCAAATGCATATGGGAACTGCTGAATGCCGTTGATACCTATGTGCCCGAGCCCGTACGCGACCTTGACAAGCCATTTCTGATGCCCATCGGCGATGTCTTTTCAATTTCCGGTCGCGGTACCGTGGTCACCGGCAGGGTGGACCGCGGCATCGTCAGGACCGCTGATGAAGTTGAAATCGTGGGAATCCGTCCCACCTTCAAGACGGTGTGCACCGGAGTGGAAATGTTCCGCAAGACCCTCGATGAAGGCCGCGCCGGCGACGATGTCGGCGTCCTCCTCAGGGGCACGAAGCGGGAAGAAGTGGAACGCGGCCAGGTGGTGGCGAAACCCGGCTCCATCACACCCCACACGAAATTCAAAGCCCAGGTGTACGTGCTCACCAAGGAAGAAGGCGGGCGGCATACCCCCTACTTTGACGGCTACCGGCCCCAGTTCTATTTCAGAACCACCGATGTGACGGGTGTCTGTACCCTTCCCGAGGGTGTGGAAATGGTAATGCCCGGCGACAATATTGAACTGTCGGTGGAACTGATTACCCCCATCGCCATGGAGGAACAGTTGCGGTTCGCCATCCGTGAAGGCGGCAGGACCGTTGGTGCCGGCGTCGTAAGCAAGATTATCGAGTAGAACCATGGAAAATCAAAAAATACGCATTCGACTCAAAGCATACGATTATAAGCTGCTCGATCGGTCGGCGCAGGATATCGTGGAAGCGGCCAAGCGCACCGGTGCCCGCGTGGCGGGCCCCATACCGCTCCCCACGGTTATTAACAGGTACTGTGTGAACAGGTCGCCGCACGTCGATAAGAAATCCCGCGAGCAGTTTGAAATCAGAACCCATAAACGACTGATTGACATCATTGATCCGACGCAGGCAACGGTTGATACGCTCATGAAGCTTGATCTCTCCGCCGGTGTTGATGTCGAGATAAAATTGTAAGTGAACGGTTGACGAGGAGGTGTGTCACCGGAAGGTACCATCTTCTCTTTTTTGTCAATAAAGAATCTGGAACGTGTGCGTACCATGAAAAAAGCGCTCATTGGGAAGAAACTGGGAATGACCCAGATATTCTGGGAGGACGGCTCGATTGTGCCCGTCACGGTAATCGAGGCAGGGCCCTGCGTGGTGATTCAGCGCAAGGAAGAGGGAAAGGACGGATACGATGCCGTGCAGCTCGGCTTCGGACGAATCAAGGAAAAGAACGTCAAAAAGCCTCTCAAGGGTCATTTTAAAAAGGCGGACAAGGGATACTTCCGCGTGCTCGGAGAGTTTCACATTGATTCCGATGCGGACTTTACGGTCGGCCAGGAACTGAAGGTCGATATGTTCAGCATCGGGGATTATGTGGACGTGGTCGGCACTACCAAGGGGAAGGGCTTTGCCGGTGGTGTCAAGCGTCACGGATTCCGGGGAGGCGGGGGGTCCCATGGTTCCATGTTTCACCGGGCGCCCGGTTCAATCGGCGCCAGCGCAGATCCCTCGCGGGTCTTCAAAGGGAAAAAACTCCCCGGTCACATGGGCAATGCGAGAAAGACAACACAGAATCTGATCGTGGCCGGTGTCCGTCCCCAGGATAATCTGCTCATGATCAAGGGAGCGGTTCCCGGCAGCAGAAACGGAATCGTGCTGATTACCAGCGCCATTAAAATGTAAGGATGTCAAGCGGGCGATGCCAGTTCTCAACGTGTACGATATCGATAAGAATGTGGTGGCCGAAATATCACTGAACGATGCAGTATTCGGTGGGCCGGTTCACGAGCATATAATCTATGAAGTGGTCAGGATGCAGAGAGTCTCCCGGCGACGGGGCACCGCTTCCACCAAGGGCCGCAGCGAGGTGAGCGGTGGCGGCCGGAAGCCCTGGCGGCAGAAGGGAACGGGCAGGGCCCGCGCGGGTACAACCCGGTCTCCCATCTGGAGGGGCGGCGGCATCACCTTCGGTCCCAAGCCGCGGGATTATTCCTATCGGATACCGAAAAAAGTACGGAAGGCGGCGCTCAGATCGGCGCTCAGCATGAAAGTCCAGGAAAACAAGACATTGATTATCAGGGATTTTTCCATGGACGAAATCAAGACAAAGAAGTTCAAGGAAGTCCTGGACCGGTTTGAGCTGAAAAACACGCTTATCGTCATCGACAGGGAAAATCCGGTGCTGGAGCTTTCATCGAGGAACCTCCGGGATGTGAAAATGATGCGGGCGGAAGGTATCAATGTCTACGATCTTTTAAAGTATGAAACCCTCGTGCTCCTGGAACCCTCGGTAAAAATCATAGAAGGGGCGTTGCTGTCATAATGGATTTATATTCCGTCATCATACGACCGATTGTCACTGAAAAGAGCACCACCGCCAAAGATGAGGCGAATAAGTATATATTCGAGGTGGATCGAAGGGCGACCAAGGTGGACATCCGCCATGCCGTCGAGAAGATGTTCAGGGTGAAGGTGGCGGAAGTGCACACCATCAATATAAGCGGCAAGCGCAAGCGGATGGGAAGAATATTCGGCAAGAGACAGGATTGGAAGAAGGCGATCGTGACTCTGGCGCCGGGAACAAGTATCGATATCTTCGAGGGCGTATAACGTATAAGGATTAAGCTACATGGCAACGAGAGCATATAAGGCAACTTCACCGGGACGGAGATTTCAGACGTCATCGACCTTTGCGGAAATTACCAAGACGGAGCCGGAAAAGCGTCTGGTGAAATCGCTGCAGAGGACCGGCGGCCGCAATAACCTAGGCCGCATCACCAGCAGGCATATCGGCGGCGGGCACAGGAGAAAATTCAGGATTATCGATTTCAGGCGGGACAAGATGGACATTCCGGCGCGCGTGGCGGCGATTGAATACGACCCGAACCGTTCATCACGCATCGCACTGCTCCATTACGCCGACGGGGAGAAGCGGTATATTATTGCGCCTCTGGGACTCCAGGTGGGGGCGACGATCGTGAGCAGCGAGAAGGCGGACATCAAGGACGGCAACACCATGCCGCTTCGAAGCATCCCCCTGGGCACCCTCATACACAACCTGGAACTCAAGATCGGCAAGGGGGGGCAGATTATCAGGAGCGCCGGCTCCTTCGGCCAGCTCATGGCGAAAGAGGGCAGTTACGCGCAGATACGGCTGCCTTCCGGGGAAGTGAGGAAAATCCACATCGAATGCCGCGCCACGATCGGACAGGTGGGAAATATCGACCACGAAAACATCAAAATCGGCAAGGCGGGAAGAAACCGCTGGCTCGGCAAAAGGCCCAAGGTGCGCGGTGTCGCCATGAATCCCGTTGATCATCCCATGGGCGGCGGTGAAGGAAAATCATCAGGCGGCAGGCATCCCTGTACTCCCTGGGGTGTGCCGACGAAGGGATACAAGACGAGGAAGCGGAAACCTTCCGACAAGTACATAGTAAAAAAGAGAGGTAAGTAAGGCGTGGCGCGTTCATTAAAGAAGGGCCCCTATATTGAGGAGAAACTGCTGAAGAAGGTAAGGAACGCTGAAGCGACAGGGAACAGGGCCGTGATAAAAACGTGGTCCCGGCGTTCCACCGTCGTGCCCGAGCTGGTGGGATTCACATTCGCCGTGCACAACGGAAAGAAATTCATCCCCGTCTATGTGACGGAGGACATGGTGGGACACAAGCTGGGCGAATTTGCGCCGACGAGAACCTTTTTCAGTCATGCCGGAGACAAGAAGACCCGGGTGAAGAAATAACAACGACACGGGGAGTGTGAAAGGCTCATGGAAGCGAGAGCTATTGCAAAATACGTTCGCATATCGCCGCAGAAAGCCAGGCTGCTGGTGGATCTGATACGGGGTAAGAGCGTTCAGGAAGCGAAGACGATACTTACGTTTACACGGAAGAAGGCCGCACCCATCGTGGGCAAGGTGCTCAAGTCGGCGGTAGCGAATGCGACCCAGAACCCCAACATTGATGAAAACATACTCTTTGTGAAGGAAATATTCGTGGGTGCAGGCCCCACACTGAAGCGGTCGCGTGCGCGTGCGCAGGGCAGGGTCGCTCCCATCAGAAAGAGAACGAGCAACATAACCGTCGTTGTGGACGAACGGTAATCGCGAGGAGGTGAAGGCTTGGGTCAGAAGGTACATCCCGTCGGTTTCAGGCTGGGGATCATCAAGACATGGGATTCGAAATGGTTCGCCGAGCGGAATTACAGCAAACTCCTGCACGAGGACATACGGGTGCGGGAACACGTGAAGAAGAAATTTTTCCATGCGGGGATCGCGAAGATTGAGATAGAGAGAGCGGCCGACAAGGCGAAAATCAACATCCATACGGCCCGGCCCGGTATTATCATCGGAAGGAAGGGAACGGAAATCGAAAAGGTCAAGAAGGACCTTGAAAAAATCATGTCGGGCGAGGTCATCATCAACATACTCGAGGTGCGCAAGCCCGAGATCAACGCTCAGCTGGTGGCCGAGAATATCGCCCTTCAGCTCGAGCGGCGCGTCGGTTTCAGGAGAGCGATGAAGCGCGGTGTGCTCACGGCGATGAAGTTCGGCGCCCAGGGGATAAGGGTTGCCTGCGCGGGAAGGCTTGGCGCCTCCGAAATGGCCCGTCGGGAGTGGTACCGCGAAGGACGCGTTCCTCTCCACACGCTCCGGGCCGACATCGACTACGGTTTTTCAGAAGCCAGGACGACCTACGGTGCAATTGGGGTCAAGGTCTTGATATTTCATGGTGAGGTGATGCCCGAGAAGAAAGAATCCGTCATGTAGCAGGTGGCGGAAGCGGCATCATAAGCACGGGATGGAGTGACGGTAATGCTGGCACCGAAAAGAGTTAAGTTCAGAAAGGTTCAGAAGGGCCGCGTCAAGGGGACGGCCCAGAAGCAGAATAAAATCGACTTCGGAGAGTACGGACTCCAGTCAATGGAATGCGGGCGGATTTCAGCACGGCAGATTGAAGCGAGCCGCGTGGCGATTACGCGCCGGATGAAGCGTGGCGGGAAGGTCTGGATACGGATATTCCCCCATAAGTCCATCACCAAGAAGCCCGCGGAAACCCGAATGGGGAAAGGGAAGGGAACGCCGGAAGACTGGGTTGCCGTGGTAAAGAAAGGCACCGTCCTCTTTGAAATGGAAGGCGTGCCGAAGGATGTCGCCTACGAGGCGCTCAAACTCGCCGCCCAGAAGCTTCCTCTGTCGACGAAAATTCTCTCGAGGGACATTTTTGATGAAGATTAAGGATATCAGAGATCTCAGCGTGGAAGAACTGAAACAGAAGGGGAAAAGCCTCTCTGAGGAGTTTTTCAAACTTCGTTTCCGGCTGTCAGGGGGACAGCTGGAATCCCCTGCGGTGGTCAAGAAGGTGCGCAGAGACATTGCCCGGGTGAAGACGGTTCTCAGGGAAAGGGGGTTGTAACGCGCATATGGCGGACAAGAGAGGTAAGAAAAAGACCCTTCAGGCGGTAGTGGTGAGCAATAAAATGGATAAAACCGTCGTCGTCATGACGGAACGACTGGTCAAGCATCCTAGATTCCATAAATATTTGAAGAAGCACGCCAGGTATAAAGCCCACGACGAACTCAACACGTGCGGCGTGGGAGACAAGGTGCTCATCGTGGAATCACGGCCTCTCAGCGGTGAGAAGAGGTGGCGGGTCCGGGAGATTCTGGAAAAGGCGAAGTGACGCGACAGTGCGGAGTGTGGTGAGCTATGATACAAATGCAAACCCTTTTGAATGTGGCTGATAACTCAGGTGCCAAGAAGGTCAGCTGCATAAAGGTTCTTGGCGGCACGAGGAAACGGTATGCCCGTGTCGGCGACATCATCGTGGTGTCCATCAAAGAGGCGATTCCCAATTCCAAGGTGAAAAAAGGAGACGTGGTGAAGGCCGTCGTGGTGCGGACCATAAAGGAAATCGGCCGCGAGGACGGTTCATACGTGAGATTCGACGACAATTCGGCGGTCCTCATCAACGAAGCGATGGAACCGCTGGGAACGCGCATATTCGGCCCCGTGGCCAGGGAGCTGCGGGCGAAGCAGTTCATGAAGATCATATCGCTGGCCCCTGAGGTCATATAACCCTGCACGATGAACGTAGGTGTGAAATGCAAGGATTAAACATAAAAAAAGGTGACACGGTGAAGGTCGTGGCCGGCAAGGAAAAAGGCAAGACCGGCAAGGTCGTCAAGGTGGTGCACGAAGACGGCCACGTGGTGATTGAAAAAGTGAATTTCGTCAAACGGCACCAGCGCGCGAACATGAAGTCGAAAGGCGGTATCGTCGAAAAAGAGGCCCCCATTCACCTGTCGAACGTGATGGTGATCTGCCACAAATGCAACAAGGGCGTGCGGATAGGGCACCGGGTACTTGAGGACGGCAAGAAGGTTCGTGTGTGCAGGAAGTGCAACGAGATATTGGATGAGTAAACCGGAGAAACCGATGGCGCGATTAAAGGATTACTACGAGAAAGAAGTTGTTCCCGCTCTTATACAGGAGTTCAAGTACAAGAACAGGATGGAAGTCCCCCGAATGGAGAAAATCGTTGTTAACATGGGACTGGGGGAAGCGATTCAGAATATCAAGATTCTCGACAGTGCGGTAGATGAACTCGGGAGAATCGTGGGACAAAGGCCGGTGATTACCAAAGCCCGGAAATCAATTGCCACCTTCAAGCTCCGGAAGGGAATGTCCATCGGGTGCGTGGTCACCCTGCGGCGGGAGCGGATGTACGAATTCTTCGACCGCCTGATGAATGTCGCCGTCCCCCGGATACGGGATTTCAGGGGATTGCCGCCGAAATCCTTTGACGGCAGGGGAAGCTTTTCCATGGGAATCAACGAACACTATATTTTCCCCGAGATCGAATACGATAAAATTGACAAAGTGAAAGGCCTGAATATCACGATCGTGACCACGGCAAAGAACGATGATGAAGCCCGGCGGTTCTTGCAGTTGATGGGAGTGCCGTTCAGAAAATAGGGAGGAGTGAGAGTGGCGAAGAAATCCTTGATTACGAAGGCCAAGAGAGAAAATAAATTTTCCGTGCGGGATTATAACCGCTGCCCCCTGTGCGGGAGGCCGCGGGCGTATTACCGGAAATTCGATATGTGCAGGATCTGTCTCAGGAAACGTGCCCTCCAGGGTGAACTCCCGGGGGTCATAAAAGCAAGCTGGTAAAGGAGAAGTATAATGGGGATGACCGATCCTATTGCCGACATGTTGACGAGAATCAGGAACGCCAGCCGGATCAGATTTAAAAGCGTTGACGTACTCATGTCGGGAGTGAATCTAAGTATTGCAGAAACCCTGAAGAAAGCGGGCTACATCAGCGGGTATGAGGTGGTGAAAGGCGAAAAGAAAACCCACAGCATGCTGAAAATCTACCTCAAGTACTCCCCCGCCTCGAAGGAAGGTATTATTAAAAATATCCAGCGTGTCAGCAAGCCGGGCAGGCGTGTCTATGCCAACAGTCGCAAAATTCCCACGGTACTCAACGGGTACGGCATCGCCATAGTGTCGACGTCGAGGGGTGTTTTGACCGACAAGGAGGCCCGCGGGCTGAACGTGGGTGGTGAGATTCTCTGCAACGTGTGGTAGCGGGAAGTCAGGAAGAGGTAAGGCGGGAGATTGATTCATGTCAAGAATTGGCAAGAAACCGATAGAAATACCGGCCGGCGTATCCGTAAAAGTTGAACAAGCGGTCATCACCGTGACGGGTCCGAAGGGTAGCCTTTCCCGGACACTTCCCGGCAATGTCGAGGTGGCCGTCGAAGGGGGATCCGTACAGGTCGTCAGGATGAATGACGAGAAAAGCGGCAGGTCAGAACACGGGCTCACCAGAACGCTGGTGGCCAACATGATCGCCGGTGTCAGCAAGGGTTTTGAAAAGGGGCTCGAAATCGTCGGCGTGGGATACCGCGGTGAAATCGATGGCCGGACGCTGAAGCTCCTGATCGGATTTTCAACCCCCGTGCTCTTCGCGATACCCGATGGTGTGTCCATCAAGGTCGAGAAACAGACCGGACTGACGGTTTCGGGAATCAACAAGGAGCTCGTCGGCATGGTGGCCGCAGAAATCAGGGACCTGAAGAAGCCCGAGCCCTACAAGGGCAAGGGGATACGGTATGTGAACGAACGGGTACGCAGAAAAGTCGGTAAGTCTGCGGGAGCATAATCTTAAAGTACAGGGGAATTGCAGTGGCATCGTTGAAGAAGCTGAAAAAGGTAAGAACGCGAAGGATCCGGAGAGTCCGGAGCAGGATGGTCGGCACGAAGGAAAAACCGCGGCTCTCCGTATCTCGGAGCGCCCGGTCAATATCCGTCCAGGCAATTGCCGATGATGTGGGCAGCACCATCGCCGCCGCTTCCACGCTCTGCAAAGAGCTCCGCGGAAAGCTGGCGGGAATGAAAAAGAAAGACCAGGCGAAGGAAGTGGGGAAGCTGCTCGCACAACGACTGCGGGCACTGAATGTGCAGAAGGCCGTTTTTGACCGGGGCAGGTTTCTGTATCACGGAAGGGTAAAAGCCCTTGCCGAAGCGGTAAGAGAATCAGGCATCACGATCTAACCATCACAGTGCGGAAAAGGGACTTATGGAAGAACGAGAACTTCTTGACAAGGTTATAAAGATACGAAGAACGGCGAAGGTCGTCAAAGGTGGAAGGCGATTCAGGTTCAGCGCCGTCGTTGTGGTGGGTGACGGCAACGGTTCGGTGGGAGTCGGACTGGGCAAGGCACAGGAAGTTCCCGAGGCTATCAGAAAGGGAACGGAGATGGCCAAGAAGAACATGATAAAGGTATCCCTCAGGGAAGGCACCATCCCCCACGAGATTATCGGGCATTTCGGTGCCGGCAGGGTGCTTTTAAAGCCCGCAGCGCCGGGCACCGGGCTCATCGCGGGAGGCGCGGTGCGCGCCATACTCGAAGTGGCGGGCGTACAGAATATCCTGACCAAGTGCCTCGGTTCTCACAATTCCCATAATCTTGTCAAGGCAACGATGGCCGGACTGAAAAACCTGCGGAGCCAGGGAGAAATAGCTGCACAGCGCGGCATTGAAATGTCACAGAGCTGAGCGAGTGAAGAGGTGTGGAAGGTGGCGAAGCAACTGAAAATCAAACTCATACGGAGTCCCATCGGAAGGCCGCAGAAGCAGCGTGATGTGCTGCGCGGACTGGGACTGAGAAAGATGAACAGCACGGTGTGTCTGCAGGATACGGTGGAAATCCGGGGCATGGTGAACAAGGTCGCCCACCTGGTATCCGTCCAAGAATGCGAGGGAGATGCACGATGAAACTGAACGAATTGAAACCCTCCCCGGGTTCACGGAAGAAGAGAAAAAGGATCGGCCGCGGCAACGGTTCGGGGCACGGCGGGACCTCATGCAAGGGCGCCAAGGGCCAGAAGGCCCGCGCGGGCGGCAGGACGAGGCCCGGATTCGAGGGCGGGCAGATGCCGCTGACGCGGCGACTGCCGAAACGCGGTTTTTTCAACCCCTTCCGGAAGGAAATCGTCATCGTCAATATCGGGCAGCTCGGCCGGTTCCCCCAGGGGACGGTGGTGGACGCGGCGGCGCTCCTTGAGAAGGGAGTCATCCGCACGGAAGGTGACGGCATCAAGATTCTCGGCAAAGGAACCATTGAGTACCCCCTGACGGTGAAAACGAACTGGATAAGCCGCCAGGCACGGGAAAAGATTGAAGCGTCAGGCGGAACGGTAGAGGTCATATAAATTGTTAGAAGGCTTTAAAAATATTGGGAAGATACCGGAACTGCAGAAGAGGATACTTATCACCTTTCTTCTTCTCGCGGTGTATCGCGTGGGTGCGCATGTGCCGACGCCGGGTATTGACACCCAGGCACTGGCGGCGTTTTTCGACCAGGCACGGGGCTCTCTCCTGGGGCTCTTTGACATGTTCGCTGGAGGGGCGCTCTCCCGGCTCTCGGTTTTTGCCCTGGGCATCATGCCGTACATCAGCGCGTCCATCATCCTGCAGCTCTTGACCGTCGCCGTTCCCTATCTTGAAAAACTCTCGAAAGAAGGCGAGGCGGGGCGGAAGAAAATCATCCAGTACACGAGGTACGGGACGGTGCTCCTGAGCATCATCCAGGGATTCGGTATCGCCGTCGGCCTCGAGAACATGGCCGGTCCCACGGGACTTTCAGTCGTCATCACGCCGGGCTGGGCGTTCCGTTTCATGACGGTTATCACGCTCACGGCGGGAACGGCGTTCATCATGTGGCTCGGCGAACAGATTACGGAGCGGGGCATCGGAAACGGCATCTCCCTCATCATTTTCGCGGGCATCGTGTGCCGGGGGCCCGAGGCGGTGCTGAACACCATACGGCTCTTCTCCACCGGTGAAATGGGCATCTTTTTTGTTATCCTTCTCATTGTCCTCATGGTGGGCGTGATAGGGCTCATTGTATTCGTCGAGTCCGGCCAGCGGCGTATTCCCGTCCAGTACGCGAAGCGAATCGTGGGACGCCGCATGTACGGCGGTCAGACCACCCATCTTCCCCTGAAAATCAACACCTCCGGCGTGATCCCGCCGATATTTGCGTCGTCCATTATCATGTTTCCCGCGACGATCGCCAATTTCGTGCCGCACCCCTGGATGAAGGCGATGTCGGCCTATCTCATGCCGGGACGTCTTGTGTATGAACTGCTCTACGTAACGCTCATTATTTTCTTCTGCTATTTTTATACCGCAGTGACCTTCAATCCCGTGAATGTGGCCGACAACATGAAAAAGTACGGCGGCTATGTACCGGGAATCCGCCCGGGCAAGAAGACCGCCGAATATATCGACGATGTACTGACGAGACTCACGTTCAGCGGTGCGCTCTATGTGTCCGCCGTGTGCGTGCTGCCGAGCATCCTGATAGGCAAGTTCAACGTACCCTTTTTCTTCGGCGGCACGGCGCTCCTGATCGTGGTGGGCGTCGCCCTCGACACGGCAGGCCAGATCGAAACACATCTTCTGACGCGCCAGTACGAGGGGTTCATGAAAAAAGGACGGTTGTCGAGGAGGCGGTAACGGGCGCGTCTTTGCGCTCCAGGAGAATCGGATAATGGTGGTCCTGAAGTCTCCCGATGAAATAGGAAAGATACGTCAAAGCAGCATAATCGTTGCCGAGATACTGCAGGGACTGGCCGGACTGGTCAAACCGGGGGCGACAACCCGGGAGCTCAATAACTACGCGGAAACGGAGGCGCACAAACGGGGCGCCCGTCCCGCATTCAAGGGATACAACGGATATCCCTTCGCTCTTTGTACATCGCTGAACCAGGAAGTGGTTCACGGGTTCCCTTCGGAGCATCCGCTGAAGGAGGGTGACATCGTCAGCCTCGATTTCGGCGTCTGCTACAAGGACTATTTCGGTGATTCCGCCGTGACGCTGCCGGTGGGCCGGATATCGGAGACGGCGGCGAACCTCCTGAGGGCCACCGAGGAAGCGCTCTACCGGGGCATCAATGAGGCAAAGGAGAATAACAGGGTGGGTGACATCTCCTTTGCCGTGCAGAATCATGTGGAGCGTCTGGGATTTTCCGTGGTGAGGGAGTATGTCGGCCACGGTATCGGCAGAAAGCTTCATGAAGACCCGCCCGTGCCCAATTTCGGGGTGCGCGGCCGCGGCATCGAGTTGAAGCCGGGCATGGTATTCGCCATCGAGCCGATGGTCAATGAAGGGACCCATAAGGTGAAAGTAAAACCCGACGGCTGGACGGTCGTGACGGCGGACGGGAAACTTTCCGCCCATTTTGAGCATACCGTGGCGATTACCGAGAACGGGCCCGAGGTTTTAAGCACACTGGTGTAGCGATACGCCACTGACCGAAAGTGAAGACATTATGCCGAAGGAAGAGTCAATTGTTGTTGAAGGTACGGTGATAGAACCGCTTCCCAACGCCATGTTTCGTGTGGAGCTTGAGAACGGTCATCGCGTACTCGCTCATATTTCCGGCAAGATGCGCATGCACTTTATCAAGATACTGCCGGGAGACAAGGTGACCGTTGAATTGTCACCCTATGATCTGACGCGGGGGCGGATTACCTACCGCGCGAAATAATATTCATCGTATCGTGGAGATACTACCATGAAGGTACGGGCATCTGTAAAAAAGATATGTGACAAGTGCAAGATTGTACGGCGGCGTGGTGTAATCAGGGTCATCTGTGAGAATCCCAAGCACAAGCAGCGCCAGGGATAAGACGGGGAGGACGTGACGTGGCACGAATTGCAGGAGTTGATTTACCAAAGAATAAAAGAATGGAAATCGCGCTGACCTACATTTACGGTATCGGGCGCGCCAAAGCACGGACGATACTGGAGCAGGCCAGCATCAGTTATGATACCAAGACGGACGCTCTTCTGGACGAACAGATTGCGGCGATACGTAACATTATCGACAAGGAACAAAAGGTGGAAGGCGATCTCCGGAGAGAGATTGCCATGTCCGTGAAGCGTCTCATGGATATCGGCAGCTATCGCGGCCTGAGACACCGCAAGGGACTTCCCGTAAGAGGCCAGAGGACGGGCACGAACGCCCGCACGAGAAAAGGCCCCCGGAGAGCAGTCGGCGGACGCAAGAAGAAATAGCACGCAGGGAGGAGAAATGGCTCAGCCAAAGAAACGAGGCGTCAAGAGAGACAAAAAAAGCATTTCCGAGGGAATCGCTCATATACAGTCGACGTTCAACAATACCATCGTGACGATTACCGACCTCAGCGGAAATGTGATTGCCTGGGCATCTGCCGGCGCACAGGGATTCAAGGGATCGCGCAAGAGCACCCCCTTCGCGGCCCAGGTGACGGCTTCGGAAGCCGTCAAGAAGGCAAAAGCATTCGGGTTGAGGTCCGTACAGGTGTACATCAAGGGACCGGGCGCGGGACGAGAGTCGGCTCTGCGTGCCATCCAGGGAGCGGGAGTGACCATCAGTCTCATCAGGGATGTCACGCCGATACCCCACAACGGATGCCGCCCCCCGAAACGGAGAAGAGTCTAACTGCGGGCAAGTTGCCACGCATGAATAATTTCCTGATGGAGGAGTATTTTGGCACGATATCGAGAGGCGTATTGCAGATTATGCCGGGCTGAGGGTATCAAGCTGTTTCTGAAAGGCGACAGGTGTTACAGCGACAAGTGCGCCTTTGAGCGGCGGGGATACGTGCCCGGCGAACACGGACAGACGCGGAAAAAACAGTCCGACTACGGCATTCAGCTGAGAGAGAAACAGAAGCTCAAACGAATGTCCGGTCTTCTGGAGAAACAGTTCAAAGGATATTTTGAAAAGGCCGACAGGCAGAAGGGTGTGACCGGTACGAATCTGCTGCTCCTGCTGGAGAAACGGCTCGATAATATGGTGTACCGCATGGGATTTGCGAATTCGAGGAATGAAGCCCGGCAGCTGGTGAGGCACTGTCATTTTCTTGTGAACGGGAAAAGGGTCACCATACCTTCCTTTCAGGTGAAGGTGGGTGATGTCATTCAGGTTACTGAAAAAAGCCGGAAAGTGACGCGTATCCTCGATGCGATGGAAACGGTCGCCCGGCGCAGTGTTCCCCAATGGCTCGAACTCGACAAAGGCGCCTTTTCCGGTATGGTGAAGGCCCTTCCCTCACGCGAAGAACTGACAATGCCCATCCAGGAACAGTTGATCGTCGAATTTTATTCTAAATAGGAAGTATAACCACTTCTTACATAGGAATTGAAAACATGGATAAAAACTGGCGCAACCTTATTAAACCAAAACGAATAGAGGTTGACGAAAAAACGCATACCCGTTCATACGGGGAATTTGACTGCCAGCCTCTGGAGAAGGGATTTGGCATTACGCTGGGCAACACGCTGCGCCGCGTCCTCTTGTCCTCGATTTACGGAGCCGCTATTGTATCAGTAAAGTTTGCCGGCGTTCTGCACGAGTTCTCCACCGTCCCCGGAGTCAAGGATGATGTGACGGATATCATTCTGAATCTCAAGGGTGTCCGCCTGAAAATGCATCACGACGGCCCCCGTATTATCCGCATCGATGCCGCGAAAGAAGGCGTCATCAAGGCTGGTGATATCATCACCGACGACTCGGTGGATGTATTGAATCCCGACCACTATATCGCGACCCTCACGCCCGGTGCGAAGCTGAAGGCCGAGATGGTCGTAAAAATGGGCAAAGGCTACGTGCCGGCGAAACGGGAGCGGGACCCCGATCAGCCGGAGGGGACCATCAATATCGACGCCCTCTTCTCGCCCATCAAGAAAGTCGCCTACGCGGTTTCCAACGCCCGTGTGGGGCAGATTACCGATTATGACAGGCTCACTCTTGAAGTGTGGACCGACGGGAGCGTTCACCCCGAGGATGCGGTGGCCTATGCCGCGAAGATATTGAAGGAACAGCTCGATGTCTTCATTAATTTCGAGGAAATGGCCCTGCCGGAATCAGGCGTGAAACCCCCGCCGGAAGGCCTGATAAATGAAAATCTCTACAAGAGCGTCGATGAGCTGGAGCTTTCGGTCCGCTCGGCAAACTGCCTGAAAAACGCCGGCATCCAGTACATCGGGGAGCTGGTGCAGAAAACCGAGGCGGAGATGCTCAAGACGAAAAATTTCGGAAGGAAATCACTCAACGAGATAAAGGAAATTCTCACCGAGATGGGACTGGGTCTTGGCATAAAAATGGAATTCACACCTCCTGTCAGAAGCAAGGATGAAGATAAGTGATGGCTTTTACGAAAAGTCATTAGTGACACGTGAAAGGAATGCTCGACAATGCGACACCGTAAGGCGGGTAAGAAATTAGGAAGAACCTCAAGCCACAGAAACGCCATGCTGAGAAACCTGGTAACCTCGCTCCTGAAGCACGAGCGGGTGGTGACCACCGATACGAAGGCGAAGCTGGTGCGGAGCACGGCGGAAAAAATGATTACCCTGGGAAAGAAGGGCACTCTTCACGCACGCCGTCAGGCCCTTGCCTTCATCAGGGACCGCGAGGTGGCGGCACGGGTGTTTGACGAATACTCGGCGCGCTATGCGACGAGGGCGGGCGGCTACACCCGCGTGGTGAAGACAGGATACCGTGTGGGAGACTCCGCCCCTGTTTCCATCGTGGAGTTGATTTCCGACGAGAAGAAGAAAAAGGCGAAAGATAAGGCCGCGAAATCAAAAAAGAAGGAAAAAAGCGAATAACCCGATAACCGGTTCGAATGAAAAGGCAAGGTTTCCACCTTGCCTTTTTTATTCTTGATTTTTGACCGTCAAATGAGATACCTTTCAAAACAATCATAATTATAGAGGTTTATATCAGGTCAGTATAAGCGGCACAAAGTGCCGGTAGAGATGAGCAAGGAGGAAAGACCATGGGAGAAGTCAAGGTGGGCGAGGTGGTGAAATTTTTCGCGAAACCGAGCGTTGCCGCGGTCAAGATCGTTGCCGGCGAACTCAAGGTGGGCGATACGATTAAATACGTCGGTCATACGACCGATCTTGATGATACAGTCGGCTCGATGGAAATCAACAACGAGCAAATCGAAAAGGCCGTCGCGGGCGATTATATCGGAATAAAAGTAGCGGACCGGGTACGGCCGGGCGACGAGGTCTTTGTCGTCACCCCCGACTAAACAAGAGGGATTAATTTCATTCGCCATGATGGCGGTCGGCCATGGGCAGCCGTAAGCGTGTCCATGGCTTTTTTATGCCGGGGGCGCGACGACAAGAACGCATCAGCACTTCAGGAATGGTGATGCCTTCCCATGAGGCCATTCAATACAGTTAAATATCTTGCCGGACTGGAGCGCCGGGGAATCCATCTCGGGCTCGGTCCCGTGCGGCGTTTGCTTCACCGGCTGCACGATCCCCAGGATACCTTCCGCTCCATCCTCGTGGGAGGCACCAACGGAAAGGGTTCGACGGCCGCCTCCCTTGCTTCCATACTGCAGGCGGCTCACTTCCGCGTGGGGCTCTACACCTCGCCGCACCTCGTCGATGTCACCGAGAGAATCCGCGTCAGCGGCGTTATCATCGGGAAGAATGCCTTTTCCCGGCTCGCCGCAGAAGTGAGCCGGAAGGATGACGGGCACGTCACCTATTTCGAGTTTCTGACCGCCCTTGCCTTTCTCCATTTCGCCCGCCTGCGTGTGGATATCGCCGTCCTCGAGGTGGGGATGGGCGGAAGGCTCGATGCCGTCAACACGGTTCTTCCCGAAGTATCCGTCATTACCAATGTGTCCTCCGACCACCGGGAGTATCTCGGCTACGACCTCGCCTCCATTGCCCGCGAGAAAGGCGGCATCATACCGCGCCGCGGCGTCTGTGTCACCGCGGCGCAGGGGACATCCGTGCTGGGCACGCTGGAGGAAATATCCGTCCGCAGGAGGGCGAAACTCATACGTGTGGGGCGGGACGTGCGCGTCCGTTCTTGCGGCGCGGGTCTTTTTTCATACTATGGGAAAGAAAGAACCGTGAGGAATCTCACGCTCCCCCTCATCGGCAGGCATCAGGCCGCCAACGCCGCCTGCGCCCTGGGCGCCGTGGAGGTGCTCGGCACAAGAGGTTTTGCAATCGGCGACGATGCAGTGAGGCAGGGGCTCGCACGGGTCACCTGGGAGGGGCGGCTGGAAGTGGCGGCGCGCAATCCCCTTGTGGTCCTTGACGGGGCGCACAATCCGGCGGCTGTCTCCGCGCTCTGCCGGGCGCTTGCCGGCTCGTTCTCCTACCGCAGGCTCATCGTTGTCTTCAGCGTCCTTGCGGACAAGGAATATCGACCGATGTTACGGACCCTCGCCCGCTATACCGACCATATCATTGTCACCGGTCTCGATGAGAAACGTGCCCTTCCGCCTGCCCGCATCGAAGAGGCGGCGCGGAAATATCATGCCTCCGTGGAACGCATTGATGATCCTGCGCGCGCCCTTGCCCGCGCGAGGAAGCGTGCGGCAGCCGGCGACCTTATCTGTGTCACCGGGTCCCTCTATCTCATCGGTGCAGTCAAAAGAAACTCTCTTTTGACGTGATTTTGTGTTAATGAAAGGCCGTTTCTCGTAATTCCCTTACATTTCAGAATATTGCAGATAAAATGGGTCGCATAATCCTTTGCCTCATCCTCATTCTTGCCGCCGGGATCCGGGGCGCTCCTGCCGCCGATATAATATCGGCCGGCAAAGGCCCCGTCAGCATCGAGGCGGCCCGGATGACCTATCACAGTGAACGGAAGGTCTATGAGGCGGAGGGTGACGTGGTCATCACCTTCCAGGGCGGCACCCTCAGGGCTGACCGGGTCGTCTTCGACAACGTGACACAAGAGGCCGAAGCCCGGGGCCACGTGGTTGCAGTGAGTGAGGGCGACACCCTCGAAGGTGAGCATCTGCGCTTCAATGTTGAGACGAAGACGGGCATCCTCGACGGGGGGACGCTCTTCATAAAGAAAAACCACTTCTACCTCCAGGCGGAGGAAATAGCAAAACGGGGGGACGCATCGTATACCTTCCGGGAGGCCCGCGCCACCACCTGCGACGGACCGCTCCCCGACTGGCGGTTCACCGGTGCCGAAGCGGATGTCACGATAGACGGCTACGGTACGCTGAAACGCGGGACGTTCCAGGTGAGGGATGTCCCCGTCCTCTATGTGCCCTATCTGATTTTTCCGGCCAAGACGACCCGCCAGACGGGGTTCCTCTTCCCCCGGATCGCCTACAGCAGCAACGACCTCGGCTGGGATGTGGGCATTCCCTTCTACTGGGCCGTGGGCGACAGCGCGGATGCCACCTTTTACCAGCGCTACATGGACAAGCGGGGCTTCCAGGAGGGAGCCGAATTCCGGTACTGCCTGAGCAAGGGGAACTTCGGCACCATCTACGGAGACTATCTCAACGATACGAAGGAAATCATCGAAAGTGAAGAGGACGGACTCTCCCGCAACTGGCGTGAGAACAACAGAAGGTGGTCCTATTATATCAGCCACGAATCGCAACTGCCCGCCGGCATCTCTCTCCGGGCGGACCTCGCGAAGGTATCGGACATCTGGTATTTCAGGGACTTCGATTCATACAACTATTACCTCGACCACCGTGGTGAGGGCACGTTTGAACGCGTATCCTTTTCGGCCGACCGGTCGCTCGCCGCACTCGATTCGAAGGTCCGTCTTGTCAAGGAATGGCGTTTTTTCAATCTCATGGCGCTTGCCCAGTATACCGATAACCTTCAGAGCTACACCAATGACGACACGCTCCAGCGGTATCCCGAGGTAACCTTCACCGCCATCAGGCAGCCGATCTTCCAGACCCCGGTGAATATCGAACTGGAATCACGGTACGATAACTTTTACCGGACCGCAGGCTACCGCGGGCATCTCTTCGATCATCACCCCGTCTTTTCTCTTCCCCTGCGGTACGGCTCGTATCTTCAGTTTACCCCCAAGATGGAACTCCGGTTCACCAGGTGGGATGCCTCTGTCAATCCCGATGATACGCAGGCGACCAACACGAGCAGAAAAATGTATTCCTTCGGGGGCGAGCTTTCCACCGAGGTATCGCGTATATTCGATGTGAAGATCGGTGCCGCTGAAAAGATTCGCCATGTGGTAAAACCCGAGTTCACCTACACCTACACCCCCTATGTGTTTCAGGACGACCGCCCCGATTTCGTCCCGGAAATACCTGAGCAGAACAGCCTCACCTACGCGCTTTCCAACATACTGACGGCGCGGTACACCGATGATGACGGCACGGTAAAGTATCGTGAGTTTCTTTCACTCACCCTCAGCCAGACCTACGACATTCTTGAGGCCCGGAAGGATCCTGCTATTCCCGCCGATACACGCAGGCCCTTCGGGCAGATAGGCATGGAGATGGAATGCAATCCCGTGAAATATTTCTCGCTCGATGCCGATACAAAATACGACGTCAACAGCGGTGAGTGGAAGGTAATCAATTCGCGGTGCGGCCTGAGTGACTGGCGCGATGACACGCTCTCGGTGGAATACCGCTACACGCAGAATTCCGTGGAGGAGGTGAATCTCTCGCTTTTGGCAAAGATTTCGGAATTGGTCGATTTCGGCTACGTGCTTCGCAAAAACCTCCTCGATGCACAGTACCTGGAGACGCGCTATAGTATTGACTACCACCGCCAGTGCTGGAGTGTGAACGCGAGCTACGCGGACGCCGACAACGACCGGCAGTTCATGGTGATTTTCTCGCTCTACGGCCTGGGCAAGGTGGGGAAAATCTCGGCGACGCCGGCGGAATGGTAAACCGTTTCATTGAACAGAGCATATGGGCCAACGTGGGTGAAACAGGCTATGGCCGGTAAATCTTCCGACAGTCTTCCCGCTGTTCAAAAACCACCGGAGGGGCGTGTCCTGATTTATCAGGATGGAACGCTCAACCTTCAAGTCCGTCTCGAAGGGAGGATGGTCTGGATGCCGCAGTGTATGAAAAAAGTTGACAATAAAAGGGAAATACCATATTAAGTCAGTCAAGGTCTGGATTAATTTATTTGCCCCCCGCTGGACCAGCCGTAAGGCCTCTGGCGGGGTTATTTTTTTTCAGGGGGGGGGTGCGGCATGCCAGCTGAGCCCTAAGTAAAGCGCACAATTGCCTTTCTTGACGGCCAGAATCTTTATTATCAAACCAAGGCCGCCTTCGGCTATCCTTACCCTAACTATGACCCTAAGAAGCTGGCAGAGCATATCTGTGCCGTAAATGGGTGGCAACTCACCGAAGTTTATTTTTATACCGGAGTTCCTTCCGAGATCGACAAACCGTTCTGGAACCATTTCTGGGCTGCAAAGATGGCCGTTATGGGGACCAGAGGAATCAAAACATTCTCTCGCCCTCTCCGCTATAGGAATCAGACCATCGTCCTGCCTAACGGTGCAACAGTCGTGGCCCCGGTTGGTCAGGAAAAAGGTATCGATGTTCGAATGGCTCTTGATATCGTCCGCTATGCCCTTGATAACCGCTATGATGTAGCCCTGATCTTTAGTCAGGATCAGGATCTTTCCGAAGCGGTCGAGGATGTGAAAAAGATAGCCGTTCTCAATAACCGCTGGATCAAGCTTGCCTGTGCCTTTCCTGTCAGTCCGACGACTCCCAAGCCGCGTGGTATTAACGGAACAGACTGGATTCGTATTGATCGGGCAACTTATGACGCCTGCATCGATCCGAATGACTACCGACCCAGCGAGGAAAGATGACACTTATTGAAGCCAAAGAGAAGGATTTGGGTTATTGGGGTACATATGATCATTTAGGTTTCTATTATTCAGGGAAAATGGGTAAAATTTCGACTGCAACACCTTCACGGTAAGTCGGGAGACATAAGCTATCAGTTTGAAAAACCATGATGCCTGCGATGCCAATCAAGGTAGTTGTACTCCGGCCAGTACTTCGGATCGCCAGGCAGAAAAATCCTTCGTCCTTCGAAATCCGCAAGACGCTGTCCCGGCACCCCTTCTTCGATAAACTTTTCTCTATTCACGAGCACCTTGTAATTATCATTTAATGACCAGAGGCCGCGATCAAACTGCCAGTGAGCATTCTTCGTGAGGGCTATTCCATTACGCGGGTCATTGTTTCGGGAGTCACGGAATTCTTGAATATGAGCCGCGTCCACTATGCTTTCCATTTCAAGAGTGGTAATCCGATAACCCGTAAGCGCACAGGTATGTTTATAGGCGAGCACAACCACCTCAATACGAAAACGGGCATCACGTCCCGTTTGCACACTCGCCTTGAATAATTCTTTGTTATCATGGATTTCAGGTGTGGTTGGTCTGATTTTAAGCATGCTGTAGAGTGCAGCTCTTTCTTCCGGGCGGAAATACGGCTCCGTTTCGATCAGTACTCTTTGGGCCTGATCACGAAATCGTTGGTCGGCAAGACAGTCGAAAAAAGTCGGGTCAAGTCTGATTGCAGCAGTGAGTTTTTTGTCCGGTGAAGGAGCACCATCAACAGTCAGGGGTTGCCATATTCCGGACGATCCAAGATGATGGAACGGCAATCGAACTTCGGGTGCCTGCTTTCGACGCTGGGCCACAATTGACCAGAATATACTGAACCTGAAAGCGAGATCGGGCGAAAGGGCAACTTCACGGTTCGTGATCTCGCCCTTGTCCATCATTTCGATGATGACTAACAAAAGAAGTGGTTTGTGTGGCGCCGGATTTCCATGTGCACGATCAATCCGCAACGTTGAGAGTTTATGCAACCAGTAGCGTTGGTCTTTTAACATTGTGTAGTTTATTTTTAAGAATCCCTAATAGAATGAAGCTGCTTTTTTACTTCACCTGCGGTATGTTCATACAAATTCCGGGCGCACCATGCTTACGGTGAATTTTACTGTATTATTAACTCTGTGTGAACGATCAATACGAAGGATGATCCTCAAAGTCAATATGTATATTTCCCATGTATTTTTCCTGTTTTTGCTTGACAAACCTGCCGTAATTTCATAGCGTACCCGCCTTAGTGAGAAATGAAAGCCAATGGTGAAACATGAAGACCTATAATGCAAAAAAGGATGAGATTACGAGGAATTGGTATCTCATTAATGCAGAGGGGAAAGTGGTCGGCAGGCTTGCCGTCGAAATCGCAAAAAGGCTCAGGGGAAAGCATAAACCCGTCTATACGCCTCATGTCGATACGGGTGATTTCGTTATCGTCGTGAATGCGAAAAAAGTTGCACTCTCGGGCGCGAAGATGGAGAAGAAAATATACTACCGCCACAGCGGATATCCCGGCGGATTGAAGCAGACCGCGGCGAAGAAGATGCTGGGCGAAAAGCCGGAAGAACTGCTCCGTCATGCCGTAAAGGGAATGCTTCCGAAAAATACCCTGGGTCGGCAGATGCTGAAGAAGCTCAAAATATACAGCGGGGGTACCCATCCCCACTCGGCACAGGTGCCGAAGGTACTGGAAGTATAACGCGAGGAGATGACTATGGCGGCAAAAACGTACTATGCCACGGGACGGAGAAAAACCTCGGTGGCACGGGTGTGGATGAAAGAGGGGAAGGGAACCTTTACCGTCAATAAAAGAAATTTTGACGACTTCTTTACCCGCGATACTCTGAAGCGCATCATCATGCAGCCTCTTGAGCTGACCGATAAGAAAAGCCACTTTGATTTTGACATAAATGTTGCTGGCGGCGGTGCCTCCGGACAGGCGGGAGCCATCAAGCACGGCATATCGCGGGCGCTTGTCGTCTTCGATGAGGCTCTGAAACCGGCATTGAAGAAGGCGGGATTCCTCACCAGGGATGCCCGTGCCAAGGAAAGAAAGAAATATGGCCAGCCCGGGGCGAGGAAACGGTTCCAGTATTCGAAACGATAAACACACTACCTCAGGGGGCTTCGGCCCCCTTTTTCATTAAGGGGGGATAGTGCCATGATAAAGACAGGCATATACGGGGCGAGCGGTTATACCGGCCAGGAGTTGCTCCGGCTTCTTCTCCGCCATCCCGGGGTGAAGGTCGCGGCCGTGACGTCGCGCACGTACAAGGGGAAAAAGGTTGCCGATGTGTTCCCCGCATTCAGGAATCTCACGGACCTTCAGTTCATGGACGCCTCTCCGGATGAGACGGCATCCCGGTGCGATGTCGTCTTTATCGCCCTTCCTCATGGGGACGCCATGGCCGCCGCAGTTGTCTTCCATCGTGCGGGGGTAAAGGTGATCGATCTCAGTGCGGATTTCCGGCTCCGCGACGTGAAGGTGTACGAGAAGTGGTATGCACCCCACACCGCACCGGAGCTTCTTGCCGATTCCGTCTACGGACTTCCCGAGTGCTACCGGGATGCAATCAGGAAGGCGAAACTCGTGGCAAACCCCGGCTGTTACCCCACGAGCGTGATTCTGGGGCTGGCGCCGCTTGTTAAAGGAACGCACGCCGATCTTTCATCCATCATTGTTGATTCCAAGTCGGGGGTGAGCGGGGCGGGGCGCACACCGGAGCTCGGCATGCTCTTCTGCGAAGTCAGCGAAGGATTCAAGGCGTATAAAATAGGCGTCCACCGCCACGCACCGGAGATGGAGCAGGAACTGAGCGCCCTCGCGGGAAGCAACGTGTCCGTCGTCTTTGTCCCCCATCTCATTCCCGTAAACCGCGGCATTCTGAGCACGATGTACGTATCACTCAAGGTGAAAAAGTCCGCCGCGGAACTCATCGGGATATACCGGGAATTTTACCGGGATGAGCCCTTTGTGCGGGTGTACGACGAGGGTTCCTTCCCTTCCATTGCATCGGTGAGGGGCTCCAATTTCTGCGATATCGGGCTTGCCGTCGATACGCGGTCAGGCCGGGCGATTGTCATGTCGTGCATCGACAATCTGGTGAAGGGAGCCGCCGGGCAGGCGATACAGAATATGAATATCATGTGCGGGTTCGACGAAGGCATGGGGCTTGACGCGGTGCCTCTGTTTCCGTAAAGAGAAGGGCGCCCTTTGCGCGTGCCCGTGCGTCGGCAGGGGGTTTCCCCGGCGGCCGGTCATGCGGCGATGCGGCAGGGCGGAAAGAACAAATGGGACTCAGGTTCTACAATACGCTCACAAGAACAAAGGAAGAATTTCAGCCCCTTGAAAAGGGCAAGGTGGGCATGTACGTCTGCGGCATCACTGCCTATGATGTCTCTCACGCGGGGCATGCGCGCTCTGCGATCGTCTTTGATATCATTTACAAGTATCTGAAATACCGTGGGTACGCCGTCACTTTCGTGAAGAACTTCACCGATGTGGACGACAAGATAATCGCAAAAGCCGGCACCGCGGGCGTTGCGATTGCCGAAATCGCGGAGCGCTTTATCCTTGCCTATAACGAAGACATGGACAGGCTGAGGGTGGCGCGCCCCACCGTCGCACCCAGGGCCACGGAAAATATCAAACGCATGATACGGCTGGTGGAAACGCTTATTGAAAAAGGATTTGCCTATGCCACCAATGGTGACGTGTATTTTTCGGTGGATGCCTTTTCGGAATACGGCAAGCTCTCCGGCCGGAACCTCGATGACATGATGGCAGGGGCCCGTGTGGAGATAGACGAAAAGAAAAAGAATCCCCTCGATTTTGCCCTCTGGAAGGCGAGCAAGGAAGGGGAGCCCTGGTGGGACAGCCCCTGGGGGCCCGGACGGCCGGGCTGGCATATAGAATGTTCCGCCATGAGCCAGCGCTACCTCGGGGAGACCTTCGACATCCACGGCGGCGGCGAGGACCTCATCTTCCCCCACCACGAGAACGAAATCGCCCAATCCGAGTGCGCCACGGGGAAACCCTTCGCCCGCTACTGGATTCACAACGGTTTCATCAGGGTCAACAGCGAGAAGATGTCCAAGTCGCTGGGTAATATCTTCACCATAAGGGAAATCCTCGACCAGTATCATCCCGAGGTCCTGCGGTTCTTCCTGCTTCAGAGCCACTACCGAAGCTTCATCGATTTTTCCGACGAGGGACTCATCGATGCGCGGGCCGGCATGGACCGGTGCTATGCAACGCTTGGGCGGATAAAGGAAGCGCTCGCGAACTGGCGCAATAACGGGAACGGCATCACCGAGAGGAAGCTTCAGGGCGCGGATGAAGAAATGTGGGGAAAGGTAAAAGCCGTTCCCGAACGGTTCATCGAGGCCATGGACGACGATTTCAATACGGCCCGCGCCATGGGCCACGTCTTTGATCTGATACGGCTCATAAATGGATACCTGGACGGTGCGCAGGCAACGCCGGAAACGGAGACGCTTGACGTCCTCAACGAGGCCCGGAAGGCGATTCACGGAACGGGTAAAGTGCTGGGACTCTTTCTTGAAGATCCCGATGAGTACTTCGGGGAGGACAAAAAGAGAGAGGCGCGCAAACGGGGGCTCGATATAGGCGAGATTGAGAGGCTGATTGCGGAGAGAAGGGAGGCCCGCGCCGCGAAAAAGTGGAAACGCGCCGACGAGATTCGGGATTACCTTGCCGGGAAGGGAGTGGTCCTCAAGGACACACCCGCCGCCACCACCTGGAAGATTCAATAGAAAAACCTGCCCACACATCCGCGGGCTCTCTTTGTGAGTCGGTTCTACGGGCGGTTCTGCTCGATGCGTATCTCCGTAATTTCCACGGTTCTTGTTCCCCGCGGTGTCTTGACGGTCACCACGTCGCCCTCCCGTTTTCCGATGAGCGCCTTGCCCAGGGGCGAGGTGACGGAAATCTTATTTTCGCCGACGTTGGACTCCAGCGGCCCCACGAGCTGGTAGGTGAAGGTTTCACCGCTTCCATCTTCTTCAAAGGTCACCGTGGCGCCGAAGACCACGCGCTCATTGGTGATGCGGCTGAGATCGATGACGTGTGCATGCGCCAGATTGTTTTCTATTTCCTGAATTTTTCCCTGAATGAATGACTGCCGCTCTTTTGCCGCGGCAAACTCGGCGTTTTCCGATATGTCGCCGTGGGCCCTCGCCACTTCGATTTCCTTTATGTTCTGCGGAACGAGCACCATCTTGATGTGTTCAAGTTCCTTCTTGAGTTTTTCGTATCCGGCACGTGTAATGGGAATTTGTGTCATGTCGACTCCTTGCAAGACCGCCGGAACTGGTTCCGCCGGCACCTGGTTTTATTCTTCACCCGGCCCGGTCCCGGAACGGCGGGGGCTTTGCCTCGGGATCAAAATTCGTGCGGGCGTAGACGAGAAAGAAATCGGCCCCTCGCCGCCCACGATAAAGCGTTTCTACCCGTTGAGCAGAAAGTAATCCCCCTTATCTTCCACCCGCGCCGTGGCGCCGAAGAAATCGGAACCGCCCCTCGGTTCAGTGAGACACTCGGCGGCAAACCGCTCGCCCTTCAGGAGCGGGACCACGTAGTTTTCTTTCTGCGCGTCCGTGCCGTGCTGGATGATGGCATCGCAGACCAACTCCGCGCCAACGCCGAAGACGCAGGCGAATTCATAGCCCAGGGTGCCCACCTCTTCCATCACCGTGCAGGTGGTGCCCCAGTCCATATCGCGCCCGCCCCACTTTTTCGGGTAACGGCACCCCAGGAGATTCCGCCGTCCGGCCTCTCGGAGAAACTCCTTGGGAAACTTGATGATGTCCTTATCCATGTCAAGAATCATCTGCCGCGGGACCCATTTGACGAGGTCCCTGGCTTCGTCGCGTATGGCGCGCTGTGTATCGGTCAAGAGATGATCGAACATCGCCGTCTCCTCCGTTCTCTATGCGTGTGGTGTTCGTGAATGAAAAAAGCGCCGGGTTCCCTGTATGAGAGCGGTGCCGACGCTGCGGGCCGCGCCTTGCGGTGCGACCGTGTTTTTATGGGAGGTACAATACCAGTTTGTCCGGTTGTTGTAAAGAAGAAGCTCGATTCCGTGAAGAGACCCTCATTACGGCACAGGTCATGGCCGGGGTCCATGTTTTTCTTGAATCTTCCCGGACCATCTGTTATCACCCCTGCGTAATCAATACCGGAGTGAATCCGCGTTATTCACGAACACAGCGTCGGCGTTTCCGGGCAACATCACGGTGCTATGCCGCCTGATCAGACGAAAGGAAACACATGCTGAAATCGATCGAAGGGAGCCCGCTCTATCCTATCGTCAATCCCCGCAGTGTGGTCTTCTTCGGGGCATCGAACAGGGCCTCGGCCATGGGGACATCCCAGCTCCTCTCACTGAAGGTGCTGGGATACCAGGGGGCCGTCTATCCCGTTCACCCGAAGGAAACCACCGTACAGGGACTGCCCGCCTACCGGCATATCAGGGACATCCCGGAAATACCCGACCTCGCGGTGATTGTCCTTACGGCGCCGCTTGCCTGCGAAGCCCTTGAGGAATGCGCCGAAGCGGGGATGAAATCCGCCATCGTCATTTCCGGTGGATTCAGGGAGGCAGGCCCTGAAGGCGCCGCGATGGAACGCCGTCTCGTGGAGACGGCAAAGACCCACGGCATGCGGTTTCTGGGGCCGAACTGCATCGGTGTTGCCAATCCTCACCAGCAGGTGAATACGACATTTCTCAGGTACGAGGGAAACCCCGGGTTCATCGGCCTGGCGTCCCAGAGCGGAAGTTACGTCACCCAGATGTTCCACTACCTCTCACAGTTCAGTCTCGGGTTCAGCGCAGCCTTCAGTGTGGGGAACGAGGCGAACGTGGATATCGTGGACTGCATGGAATACCTCGGCGCCTGCCCTCACACACGGGTGATCGCCCTCTATATCGAGGCGATACGGCGGGGACGGGAGTTCGTGGAGGTGGCGCGCTCTATTGTCCCCCATAAGCCCATCGTGGCCTACTATGCAGGCGGGTCGGAAATGGGGAGACGTGCCGGCTTTTCCCATACCGGCGCCATGGCCGGGCCCGACCGCCTCTACGACGGCGTGTTCCGCCAGAGCGGCGTCCTGCGCGCGCAGTCCATGACGGAGCTTTTCGATTTCTGCATGGCGCTGGGTAACCTTCCTCCGCCGGCGGGAAGGAGGGTCATGATACAGACCCATTCGGGCGGGCCCGGGGCTGCCGCCGCTGATGCCTGCGGACGTGCGGGGCTGGAACTTCCGGAAGTCTCGCGCAATGCCGTGGAAAAACTCTCCCCCTACATCCCTCCCACGGGGAGCACCGCAAATCCGCTGGATATCACCTACAGCAGGAACGTCATGGACTATTTTCTAAAAATTCCCAAGGTGCTGCTCGCGGATGACGCTATCGACATCTTTCTCTTCTATATTCTCATGCCTTCGGATATGGTGAGAGCGTCGTTCCGCGACTTGGGTGTTCCCAGCGAAGAAGTGGAAGAAAAAAGCGAGAGCTTCCTGAATAACCTGAGCTCCTACGTGGCGCACCTGAGAGAGGAGTACGGGAAACCCCTCGTGGGATTTACTTACCGGAGCTTCAATGAACGCTTTGTCGCCGGACTTCTGGAGCAGGGCATTCCCGTCTATGCGGGACCGGAGCGGGCCATACGGGCGATACAGGCGCTGGTGCGGTACCATGAGATCAAGAGTAAGATCAGGAATTAACAAAATGGAATCAAATCCTGCTGATCGGGTATCTTTTTCGGCGTCAATAATCAGCTTTTCTGTAGTGAGGTGAGTTGCCGGTGAATGAATCCGCAGGTGGACGTCTCATTATCTATTTTGACAATGCCGCCACGTCATTTCCAAAGCCTCCCGGCGTGATCGATGCCGTGGTGCATTTCATGACAAGCGCGGGAGGGAATCCCGGCCGGTCGGGGCACCCGCTCTCCGTGGCCGCGGGCGAGATCGTCTTTGCCGCCCGGAAGGCGGTGGCGCGCCTTTTCGGTGTGGCCAATCCGATGCATGTCATATTCACCGCGAACGCCACCACCGCACTCAATCTTGCGATCCAGGGCATCACCCGCCAGGGCGATCACGTCATCACCACCTCGATGGAGCACAACAGCGTCATCCGTCCCCTCGTGGAAATGGAACGCCAGGGCAGAATCATCCTTTCCATCGTTCCCTGCTCGCCGGAGGGAATCATCGACATGAGGGCCCTTGAAAAGACGGTCATGGCGGAAACGCGCGTCATGGTCGTCAATCATGCCTCGAATGTCGCCGGTACGGTGCAGCCCCTCGTAGAAATCGGGGCCTTCTGCAGAAAGCGCGGCATCATCCTCATTGCCGATTGTGCCCAGTCGGCGGGCATCATCGATATCAGCGTGGAAGAAGAGTGCGTGGACCTTCTCGCCTTTTCAGGACACAAGGGGCTCTACGGACCCACCGGCACCGGGGGGCTTGTCATTGCCGAAAACTTCGATGCGTCCCGGCTCTCGCCTCTTATCTTCGGGGGGACGGGAAGCTTCTCCGACAAGCCGGTTCAGCCGCCTTTCCTGCCGGACCGTTTCGAGAGCGGTACGCTGAACGCCGCCGGAATCAGCGGCCTCGGGGCCGGCATTTCCTATCTCCTTGATGCATACCCCGGCGGCCTCAAGGGTGTGAGGGTGCACAAGGAACGACTCGTCAATTGCTTCCATGAAAAGGCCGCACGGGACCTGAAGGGATATATCGCCTGTGTGCCGGCACCGCAGGTGAAAACCGGTGTCGTCTCCTTCAACCTCCGCATGCGGTCGCCCTCCGAGGTGGCGAGGATACTCGCCGGGGAGTACGGCATCATGTCCAGGGCGGGTCTTCACTGCGCACCCCTTGCCCACCGGACCATGTCAACCTTTCCCCACGGCACGGTCCGCTTCGGCTTCGGCATTTTTAATACAGAGGAAGAAATCGGGATCGCCGTCTCGGCACTCAAAGCCATAGAGGAGAGGAACGACTGATCCATGGCGCGCCATGCGGTAATCCTCTTCTTTTCCACCAATTACGCCATCTGGGCCTCCGATGAACTGAAGCGCGCGGGGATTCCCTTCAAGATGATTCCCGTTCCCCGGCACCTGAGTTCCGACTGCGGCGCCTGTCTCCGTGTTGAGAAGGCTGATACGGGGCGCGTCGAGGCGCTCCTCAAGGCGCAGTCAATCGACTATGACCGGTGCGAAGACCTTCCGGCGTCTCAGTAGATGTAAGAAATCATGATCGATCCGAAATGGTGGTTTCCGTCCTGTCCCTCGAATTCTCGTGTTCTCGTGACCTGCGCGTAGGAGAGCATGAAGCGGTACCAGGTGAGACAGATTCCCGTGGTGAGGTCCGCCACAAAGAGATTCTTCTCCACATTATTGCTTTTCGTGAAGGTGTTCCCGTCGAGAAAGACATCCCGGAGCACGAGACGTCCTTCCACCGACGCGAAGGCGTAGAGGCTGAAAGGGTAGTTTTCCGAGAGCCTGGGGTCATGTGAGTCTGCGGGTGCGCTCGTACCGCCCGCGGGCCGGATGAGCGACGTGCCGAAATCATAGGGAATACTCCAGCCGGCCCTCGCTTCAATGCCCGTCGAAACACAGGTCAGTACGTTTCCCGCGGCACCGCCCAGGTATGTAATCGCGTCGATATCAAACTCCTCTGTCAGGCCGGTACGGAAAAACCGGTACTTCCGCTCGCCGGTGATGACAAGGCCCGGTTCATTTCTCAACTGGTTGTCCCAGCCGTTCGGTATATCGACGTGTTTTATTTTGTGGACAAGCCGCTGGGTATTTTCAGCGTAAGACTGGGGGCCGATAATGCCGAGTGCGAATTCAAGCGAATCCAGGCGCCGGTCGTTTTTGCTGTGGAAGCCGGTACTGAGATAGGTCCATCCCGCATAGGGGCGGTCATCGGTGACGAGGTCATGACGGTACGTGTCTTCCGGTGTGTACATGTTCTGTCCGATGGAGAAAGAAATGTTGTGGAGGAGCCCCGGTTCGTTGATGAAGGGAAGTTTTTCAATGACGGGAAGAATCCACCCTGGGAGTTTTCCTGCTTCGGCGAAGCTTACGAGGTCCCTGGATACCCAGGTGAGCTTCACACCGTTGGTATAGTGTTCATCCGTTCCCGAGAAAAGGTCGTTTTCAAGGTAGAAGCTGAGTGTATGGGCCTCTTCCAGCTTTACCGCCGCCGCCGGCCCCGTGAGGAGTCCCGTCACCGCGAGTACGAGAAGCACAAGGACGCGTATTTTTTTCATGGCATGACCCGGAAGCGCTTTTATCACACGGCAGATGAGAAGCCCGCCGCCGCCATTACTTCTCGCCGCCAGCGATTTGACGGCGTTGCAGAAAGGCAGGAACACGTCACACTGTGGCGACTACATGTAGCGGCGGTGCTGTATGGCCTGTATGAAACCGACGGCGCCGGGAGAAATCTGCGCCGCGTTCGCCTCGTCGGTATCGAGGTGCATATCAATCCTGAAGTCGGGGTGAACCCGGATGAGCACGTCGCCGTAAATCAATTCCCGCACACCCGCCACCTTTACCATCACCACGTCTCTATCCCTCAGTCCCAGCCGGAGGGCCTCTTCGGTGGACATGTGGATGTGACGCTTCGCGCAGATGACGCCCTTGTCCAGCGTGAAGGCGCCGGCCGCGCCCTCGATCCTGAGTCCCGGTGTCCCCTCGATGTCTCCCGAATCTCTGATGGGAGCGTCGATGCCGAGCCTGAACTGCTCGGTCCGCGAGATTTCAATCTGGGACTCTTTTCTGGTGGGGCCGAGGATTCTCACGCGGTCAATCTTTCCCTTGGGTCCGATGAGGTTGACCGTTTCCTCTGCGGCGTACTGTCCCGGCTGGCTCAGCTCCGATTTGGGCTTCATGGTCCTTCCGCGGCCGAAGAGTGTTTCGAAATCGGCCTGGCTCAGATGGACATGGTGAGCCGAGGTGCTCAGCGGCACTCCCGTTGAGCTGAAGGCCAGGATCGTCTCTTCCGGCCGCACCCTGCCGAGGGCATGGATTGTTTCCCGGGCGATCATTTTTTCCTCATCCGCGGGGACCACGAGGGCACGCACTTTCGCGCCCGGCTCTGAAATATCGACAACGGTGCCGCGCTGCGCCTTCGTTTTTCTGTTCGTATAGTTGCAGAGGACGATGCCGAAGGGGTCCAGACCCTGGCAGATGCGCGCCCGGATTTCCGGCGAATTTTCGCCGATTCCCCCTGTGAAGATGAGGGCATCTACACCGCCCAGGGCAGCAAGATAGGCGCCGACGTATTTTCTCACGCGGTAGCAGAAGACGCTGACGGCCTGCTTGCAGCGCTCGTCACCCCGTTCGGCGGCTTCAAGCACTTCCCTCATGTCGTTGCTTCTGCCGCTGATTCCCTTGAGGCCGCTCTCCTTGTTCAGCATCTTGTCAATCGCCTCCGGGCTCATGCCTGCGTGCCTCATGAGGTGCAGGATTACGCCGGGGTCGATGTCGCCGGCCCTGGTCCCCATGACCAGCCCTTCGAGGGGAGTCATCCCCATGCTCGTATCGATGCTCTGCCCGTGGTCAACGGCGCACACGGAGGCGCCGCTCCCGAGGTGGCAGGATATGATTTTCAACTCTCCCACGGGATGTTTCAGAAACGTGGCCGCAGAGAGCGCCACGAACTTGTGGTTGGTGCCGTGGAATCCGTAGCGTCGGATCTGTTCGGCTTCGCAGATCTGGTAGGGGAGGGCGTAGGTATAGGCGCTTGCCGGCATGGTCAGGTGAAAGGAAGTATCGAAGACAGCCACCTGCGGTGCCTGGGGGATCAGCCGCTGCATGAGATCGATGCCTTCGAGGTTATAGGGATTGTGGAGCGGTGCGAGGGTGAAAAAGGACCGTATCGATTCGGTCACGTCATCGTCCACCACGACGGAACTGGGATACTTGCTGCCGCCGTGAACCACCCGGTGTCCTATCGCTTTTATTTCACCAAGTTCTTTGACGACGCCGAGGGAGGGGTCGGTCAGCGTGGTAACCATGGTCTGAAAGGCGGCCTCGGCATCAGCTACATCCTCAGCCGGCAGTTCCTTCCGGCCGCCGGGGGTTTTTATCGTGTGAAGCGTGTCCTTTGTGCCGATCCGTTCTATGAGGCCCTCGATGAGGGGGCTCGTTTTCTGGGTATCGAAGAGGGAGTATTTCAGGGAAGAGCTCCCGCAGTTGACCACGAGGATTTTCATCGCTTCCGAGACGGAGGAAAAATTGAGGTCGTAGGGGTCTTCGTTTTCCTTGTGGGCCTGTTTCAGCCGTTCCCTCTGGTCCTCGTCCCTCTCATTCTGGAGCATGCGCCTCGTGATGACCCGCGTCACCTTGGCAAGCGTGGCGTGATTGCCCGCCATCACCCGGGAGAAGACCTCGCGGGGAATTTTCACGACCTTGCAGGTCATTCCCGCCGTCACGTTGGCCGTGGCGGGCTCCCCCGTCATGATGGACATCTCGCCGAACACCTCGCCCCGTTCGAGGGAGGCAATCACCCTGCCTTCGCCGCCCGCTTCCGGGATCGAGACATCCACATGCCCGTCATAGACAATCCAGAGATAGCGGCCGATGTCCCCCATTTTTATAATGGAGGCCATGGGTGGATATTCGATGAGTTCGGCCCCGGCGGCGAGGAGCGACACTTCCTCGTCATTGAGGTCAGAGAGCATCCCGATGGACTTGATAAATTGCGAAAGGTTCATCGTTTCCATTCCTTTCCCGGGCAACTGTGGTGATAAATCGACATGCCTTTTTACTGAACGAGGGCTCTCGTGAATGCGTGCGTGGAGAATCGTGTTCGAGCAGGTATATCACCAGCCGGAGAACGAGGCGGAGCGGGAAATCGATGATAAAAGTGTGCGTGAATTGCCGTCTTCGGCGTGTGACGTTTTTTATCACTAATGGCGTGAGCAATACAGCAATTTTATCGTGTTCCCGTAAACGGTGCGCCGGCCGCCATGAATATGATTCCCCCCGTCGCGCTCACAGGTATGAATCAAAACGTCCGTCCCTCACGCGGTGGTCGGCCCGCGCCCATTTGTTTTTACTCACCGTCTCCTGTACCACCGCGAGGCGGTCCGCCATGCCCGGGTGGGTTGAAAAGAATCCCCTCGTGCCCCCGGCTTTTTCTTCCTTTGCAAGCGTTGCGAGGTAATCGGGCATGCCGTTCGGGTCGTACCCTATGCGGTTCATGATGACGAGCGCGCCCTGATCGGCGGCCCGTTCCTGTTCCCGGCTGTACCCGTTTGTGACGAGCGTTTTTACCACGTCGTTCACCGATCCTTCGAAGAGCGACGTCAGCTTCGCGATATCGCCTGAGCCATAGGTGCCGGCGACGTCGGACCCCAGGGCGGTGACCACTTCGAGCCACCGGGAATTCTGTATCGCCCTGACTCCGTCCCGGTGATTCACGTGGGCGATTTCATGGGCAAGGATTGATGCCAGCTCCTCTTCGTTTTTCGCCCTTGTAAGCATGCCGCGGCTCACGAAAATAATCCCCCCGGGACAGGCAAGGGCATTGACCTCATCGGTGGCGAGAATGGCAAAGTGATACCCGCCGTAGGTCAGGGGAACATCGGATACCATGGCAAGTGCCTGTCCCACCTGGTTGACGTATGTCGTCAGTTTTTCATTCTGATCCAGTTTATATGTGCCGAGAATCGTCGCCGCGACGGCTCGTCCCAGGAAATATTCTTCCTTTTCCGTCATGGGACGTGCGGCGCGTTCAGCACCCTTTGCCGTTCGGTCGATGATTTCCTTGTCCTTCGCCGTAATCACCCCCATCTCCTGCCCTGCCGTCGTTCCCACCTTAACAACCTCGGCGCAGCCGGGCATCAGGAGAAGAAAGGTGAGGATGAATGCCATATGAAGCACGTGGTGACGTTTCATGATTCACCTCCCGGTTCCCTGAGCTTACCGGCCCGAATGAAGGCCTGAATCTTCTCATCGGTTATTCGATAGGATTCGACCTGGTTCACGAGGTCGTATCTCATCGCCGGGTTTTTATCGTGGAACGCCTTCTCCACCTCCGGGGTGAACCCCTTGCCGGCAAGGGCCACTTCGTCTTTCGTGGATTCCGCCGCCTTTCCTCCCCCAAGTGCCGTCCAGTCGATCTTCAGTTCCGTAACGGCGCTTTTATGAATCCATCCCTGCGTGCCCCTGTAGGTGACGTTCAGCCAGTCTCCCTTTACTTCCCGGCTCTCGACCTTCTCGCCATAGGGTACGCGTATCACGATGGGGGCGAAGAAACGCCGGTCCTTCCTCACCGCCGCCTCCTCGTTGATGACCCGGTACGTGGCCGCATAGGCCGCGGCGCCCATGGTGAGCAGCACCACGAGGCAGCACCACAGCATCTTTTTCATGTATGTTCCCCTTCCTTTCCTGTGTAATTGCCGTATCGCGGATTGACGGTACTACTTTGTCGTGAGCCGGTAGACACCGTCCCACCCTGCGGGCGGTGGATCTTTCATGAAGGCTTCGCACCGCTGAATGAACGTCTTCGAGGGACCATCGCCGGGATTGACCGCCAGCGCCTGCCGGAAGCTGGAGACGGCCTCGTCCCACCTCATTGCCCTGTACTGTACGAGTCCCTCGGTAAAGAGGCGCGCCGTCTCTTTCATTCCATCGTCGAGGGCGCCCGATCTTGCCAGCACCTCGTAAATGCGGACGGGTTTTTCTTTGCCCTTTACCTGAAGAAGATCGAGCTCCCGCACTTCAATCCGGTCCTCTGCCTGCCGCCAGGTCTCCTCGCTGATGGTGATATGGGTCCCGTATTCCTTTCCGGCACCCTCGAGCCGCGAGGCCAGGTTGACGCTATCCCCGATAACGGTAAAGTCGAAGCGCTTGCTGGAGCCCATATTCCCGATGATCATCTCACCGGTATTGATGCCGATACGCGCATAGACCGGGGGGAGCCCCGCCCGCTGGAATTCCTCGCGGAGCCCGACGAGGCGCTCCTGGTTATCCAGGGCGGCGAGACAGGCCCGTGCCGCGTGGTCTTCCTGTTGGACGGGCGATCCCCAGAAGGCCATGATGGCGTCGCCCTCGTACTTGTCGATGATGCCGCCGCTCTCCAAAATGATGTCCGTCATGGCGGTGAGATATTTGTTGAGGAGGCCCACCACCTCCTCGGGCGAGAGCATTTCCGACATCGAGGTGAACCCGGCGAGATCCGAAAAGAACACTGAAAGCACGCGTCGCTCACCGCCGAGCCGGAGCTTTTCAGGATTCCTGAGGAGGTCCTGAATGAGAAGATCGGACATATAGTGCGAGAAGGTCTGCTTGATCTGGCGCTTGTGCCGGCCTTCCGTGGCGTAACTGAACGCCGCCGTGAAGGCAAACGCGAATCCCAGGGAGGCGAGAAGCAAAATCGCATCAACCCAGAGGTTCCGGTGGAAGGCGAAGAGAATAAACGCGAGAAGACCGCCGGTATAACAAAGAACGGTGAGGAGCAAAGTCCCGTAGCCGCCGGCGAGCATTACCGTAATCCCCGTGAAGACGGCAACGGCGGCGGAGAGCGAAAACACGGCGGGAGGGGAGATGCGTGTCCTGAAGTCTTTCTGAAGGAGGTTTGCGACCAGGGTCGCATGGATGGAGACGCCGGGGTAAATTGAGCTTACCGGTGTTGATTTCATGTCGAAGAGTCCCGGTGCCGTGAAACCGATAAAGACGATTTTATCCTTGAACGATTCCGGTGCATAGAGAGGCTTCCGCCCCTCCTCAAGGGCGAGAGCAGACGAGATGACGTTGTAGGCGGAGTAGCGCTGATATTCCCTGTCCGGATCGTAGTAGGTAAGAAGAAACGTCCGCTGCCCGTCCAGCGGCACCGTAAGGCCGCCGATTACCATTCCATCTTTCCTGAAAGAAACTGTACCGCCTCCCTCTGCGTCCCGGAAAGCCGCAAGCCCTATGGCGGGAATCCAGTCGGAGCGGTAACAGAACGCCGGGGGAATACGCCGGAATATGCCGTCCGTGTCCGGAAAGGTTTTGACGTTACCAAATCCCCGGGCGGCCTCCGAGAGCGCCCTGACCGGAGGAATCATGGAATTGTTTCCGGGTGTGGCGCATTGATCATCTTTCGCGAGAGGAAGTGCCGTTTTCGTAATTATTTCACGTTCCCACGGCTCTTCACCGCGGGCTTCCCCGCTCAGGAAGACGGGAAGATAGACATGGCCGTTGTCCCTCAGCGCCTCCGCGAGAAGATCATCATCCTCGACACCGTAGGAAGATGGTTCCGTATAGAGAATGTCGAACACCACCGCCTTTGCGCCGGCGCGCGTGGCGAACCGGACAATGGGCGCATACATCTGCCGCGGCCACGGCCAGTTGATTCCCTGCGCCCGGGCGGCGTCCAGGCTCCCCTGGTCCACGGCCACCAGGACAATATCCCGGGGAGCGGCCTTGCCGGCAACGAAAAACTGGCAGAGCCGGTCGTACGCCTTGAGCTCGAAGGATTCGAGAAAGCCGGTGAAATGGAGCGGGAGCATGAGAATCCAGACAATGATGCCGATGACGGTGCCGGCAGCGATTTTGCCTTTTTTCTCGAAAAGGGTGGCGAAGCGCATGGTAAAATTCTTACCCGGAGGGATACGCGAAGTCAATGCGGAAATAGTGCCCGTGAAAAGCGGCGGACTTGAAGAATGTAAAATTGATTGACAACTCCGGCAGGAAATGGTTCTTTTGAAGACGGCACATTTATATTACTGGGAACGAATGACTGAGAAGGCAGCCCGGATAGAATCCCGCCCATAACGATTTGACGGCTATTCCAATGTAGTGTCTTTTTTCGGGAACAGCATCGAAATCCCGATACTTCCCACCAGAATACTCACAATGACATACAGTGAATGCACCGTGTGAAACCCGATTTCATCCAGCCACTCGTGCCCCAGAAGCTTCAGCCCCACAAAAACAAGGAGGAAGGAAACGCCTGCCTTCAGGTAATGAAACCGGTCCACGATTTTCATGAGCATGAAAAACATCGAACGCAAGCCATTCACCGCGAAGATGTTGGCGAAGAAGACGATGAAGGGATCGATGCTCACGGCAAAAATCGCGGGGATGGAATCCAGGGCGAACATGAGATCGGTAAAGGCTATCACGACGAGCACGATGAAAAGAGGCGTCATGCAGAGTTTTGATTCGTTTCTCACGAAGAACTTGTTTGCCACATACCGGGGAAACACGGCAAAGTGGTTTGACAGGAACTTGACCAGCCAGTGGTGCTCCGGTTCTATCTTCTCCTCATCGTGGCGGGTGGCGAACATATGGGCGCCGGTGTAGACGAGAAACGCCCCAAAGATGTAAAGAATCCATTGGAATTTCACGACGAGGGCCGAGCCGACGAAGATGAAAATGCAGCGCAGAAAGATTGCTCCGACGATTCCCCAGAAGAGCACCTGTTTCTGATGTTCGGCGCGGACAGAGAATGCCGACAGAATCATGATAAAGACGAAGATATTGTCAACCGAAAGCGAGTACTCGATGAGATAGCCGGTGATGAAGGTCAGTGCCAGGTTGTGGCGGTATAGTTCGATACTCTGCGCAAGATCACCTTCCACCAGCTTCAAATTGGGCGCATAGATCGAGGTGACCGCCCGAAGATGCTCCATGGTGCTGATGCCGTGTATGACTTCCCCATAGAAATAAAGGAATACGTAAAAAATAAGCGCGCAGGATACCCACACCCCACTCCAGATGGTGGCTTCCCTGAAAGACATGACACGCTTGCCCCTCCCGATGACGGTGAGATCAAGGGTGAGCATGCCAAGAATAAAAAGCGCGAAGACAGCGAAGAACAGCACTTCATTTATCGGCATGATATCGCTGGAATCCTTTGTTTTTTATGATGACCATGGATGCATGATGCCGTCAGGCCGGGACATTCATAGCATATTCTTTGGTAAACTCAAAGGGGAAGGGATCATAAGAATTCAGGCTTTGGGAGAACCCGTCTGTTCTTCAAGTCTTAGAGATGATGGACTGCACGTAAATATGAATAATTCGTATTGGAGAAAAACATGAAAGCAAAACTAACGAAAGAAGAAAAGGAACTCCTTAGGGGCTTCGAGAAAGGCGAATGGGTTCCTGTCGCGGACCTTCCGAAAAGAAAGAAGGAACTCATTGAGTACGCACGGAATACCCTGAGAAAAGACAAAAGACTGAACATTCGGATTTCCGAAAGAGATCTCGTCGAATTACAAAGAAAGGCAGTCAGGGAAGGACTGCCATATCAGGCTTATGTCGCAAGCATTATTCACAAGTTTGTCAATGATACCTTAGTAGAAAAGAAGTAAGTGGTCGCGTCTTGACTTTTCACGGTTTTAAAATGTTCGTGCTTCTGTCTGACCTTGTAAGAAATAACTCTGTCAAAAGTAAAGACGCGACCCCATGTCAACGAAGGGCACCTCGAAGTCAGGGTTCGTGTCGGCGATGATGGTGCCGAAGGAATCGTAGTCAACCTGTTTCACCACGTTCCCTGATGAATCGCTACTTTATCCAAAAGCCGCTTCTTACACTAGTATGGGATTTCAATTTAACTTCTTTCTTCTCCCTGAAGAAATAGACGTAGATGGCAGGTATTTCTAAAAACCCAGTTCTTTCATAAATTAAAGAATCGTATTCTGAAACGTATAAAAAATCATGACCTCC